>NZGY01000109.1 GCA_002689605.1 Filomicrobium sp. | reverse complement strand
CCGCGGCACCTCGCAAACGCGACGGCGAGCCGTCAAACGAAGAACAATGGAGACTTAACATGAGAGTTCTACTTGCACTAAGCATCGCAATAATGGGCTTCGCAGCAACGACCGGTGCAAACGCCACCGGCATTAAGTCTAAGTACAAATCCACGCACTCGTACTCTTCACGCAGCAACCTGGGCTATGGAAAGTATCGCAATGACCGCCAGTCGGCCGTCGGCACGCGTTACATCCATCAGAACTTTCCGATCTGGGCTGCCCGCGCATTCCAGCCACAACGTGATCGCTAAACTTAGCGCAATTCAATTGCCGGTGGTGAGGCCTCTCTCCCAAGGCCCCGCCTTGCGGCCTCGCTATCGGCACGACCTCCATCGTAAGTGGGAGTAAGGACACGAATGACTTCAACAAACGACCCCGCACCAACAGTTTCAAGACTCTGGCAAACCTCGTTCTGACAATTTAGAACTGTCCTCCAATTAAGACATGAGCGGGACTAGCGAACGCAGTGCCGCTCTTATTCTGTCGGGAGAGCTATTGACGTGACCAGACCGAAACTTGTGACCTTCGATGTTTATATGGCCCTACTTGATATCCAAGGCAGTTTGGTCCCCGTCGTCTCTGACGAACTCAACCTTGAAGCTAATGATGCAAATGCCTTCGTACAACTCTGGCGTGCCAAACAGATGGAACGCGCCGCGATCAGCAATTCACTTGACAGAGGGCGGACATCATTTCGGGCGGCGACAGAAATGGCATTAGAATATGTCGCCGGTCGCCACGGCCTCGAAATTGAGCCCGACAAGCGCAAGCGGTTGGTCATGGCATGGGACACAATGCGCCCGTGGCCGGAAGCCAATGAAGTCATTGCAACGATAAAAGCCAAAGGCATCCCAACAGCGATCCTGTCTAACGGTGACCAGGACATGCTGGAAGCCGTGGCGCGCTCGTTTCCAGCCGGCTTCGACCATATTCTTTCGTCAGAAACTGCGGAAAAGTACAAGCCTCATCCATCTGTTTACGACTTGCCGACAACCATCCTGGGTGTCGCAAAGTCAGATGTCCTGCATGTTGCAGGCAGCACCAATGATGTACTCGGCACAATAGCGGCTGGCATGCGGTGTGTTTGGTCCAACCGGCATGGTGATCTGCTGCTTGACCCGTCATTCGAGCCTGAAGCCACATTGGATGATCTAACAGGCGTGTTACAGTTCGTCTAATGCCTCGAACCGGTAATGCCTCAATTCGGTCGCTTGGATATTATTGTGATCCACGGTTCAACACGGCCAGCAAGACCCAGTCCTTGGCCGAGAGTTCGAGTAAGAGTTTCGAAACCCGCGTCCGCAAGCAAGCTAACCAGTTCGGGTTCGGAATAATAGATATAGTGCCGGCCCAACTTATCCCGCTCGTCTCCAGCACCTAGCTTCATGCCGAGAAACAGCGCACCATTCGGTTTGAGACTGCGGTTTATGTTGGCGAGACTGACGGGAAAATCTTCTCTTGCCGCGTGCAACAGACTGAAGCTCGCCCATACGCCATCAAACCTGCCCACAGCATTAAAATTTGCAAAGTCACAGATTTGCACGTCGATCCCATGAAGTTCTTTCGCAAGGCGGGCCATCTCAGCCGATGCATCAAGCGCTTCGACCAGATAGCCACGCCGAACCATTTCTGCTGCCGTGTGCCCGGGCCCGCAACCAAGATCCAGAACCAAGCCACCAATTGGCACAAGCTCTAGGAAACTTGTCAGGCCTTCTTGCGCCGGATCCGTCTTTGCAAGCTCGGCATAGCGGTCGGCCTCCTTATTATACGCAGCTATTGTCTGGGCATCACTCATACTGTGCCTGCCTCTTCCCTATCTGATGAATAACCCTCTCCACTTGCCTGCACACCCTTTTCCGAGCAAGTTAGCGACTACTTCATATTTTCATCCAGGCCCCGCGCAGACGCGGATGAAGTTCCATTGCCGATTTCCGGGAGGATACCATGCAACAGAAAGTAGACACCGCAAACAAGCTCGGCGTGAGTGAGGAGCAATGGCAGGCCCGCGTAGATTTGGCCGCAGCACACCGCCTCGCAGTCATGCACGACTTCCACGAAGGCGTCTTCAATCACCTAACTCTAACAGTTCCTGGCACGACGGACCGATACTATCAAATTCCATTCGGGCTGCACTGGTCTGAAGTTACCGCAAGCTCGTTCATGGAAGTGGATTATAGTGGCGAAGTGCAGCGTGGCAGCGGTTACGTCGAACGATCCTGCTATGCGATCCACGCACCAATCCACAAAAATCTTCCGCAAGCTGCCTGCGTTATGCATACGCACATGCCGTATGCCAGTGCGCTGACCCGTCTGGAAGACCCAAAGATCAAACCTATTGGCCAGACAGAAGTTGGCATGATGCGCCAGGTCGCATATGACACTGACTACACCGGCCCGGCCTCGCAAGCGACCGAAGGCGAACGCCTATCCAAACTGTTCGGCGATAAGACCATCCTATTCATGGCTAATCACGGCATTGCCACTATAGGAAAGACAGTAGCCCAGGCTTATGACCGGCTGTACTACATCGAACGTGCAGCACAGGTGCAGCTCTTCGCAATGTGGACAGGGCAACCCTTGAAAGAAATGTCATCCGAAGTCGTCGACCGAACAATGAAAAATTTCGGCGGCAATACCTGGGGTGAGAAGAAACCCTGTGACTACCACTTTGAAGCACTGAAGCGTATCCTTGATCGCAAGGAACCTGACTACAAAGACTAGACTGCTTTGCCGACCAGGCACTCCAGTTAAGCGAATCGCATCTCATGCCACCGCATGCCATCACCCTTTGGCATGCGGTCTCGATCGCTCTCGAGGCCACACATGAATTGGGATGCACTCTTCGGCTGTGTCGGCGCACCGCTTGAGAAACAGTGCTGCCTCTATTTGACTTGAACACGCTCTAATGGGGCCTACTGGTCCCTCAACGTCAAGCGTTGCCGCTACCAGCGCGGTCTTTGGACTAGAACAAGATCGTTCCGGATGGAATCACCGTTCGACTTACTCACTTTGTTGGCCAGAACGTGAATCTTACTCTACTCAACGAGTTTAGAGACCGATTCACGTTTCAGGTGGATGCGCCAAGCGCTTCCATCTGAAACAATCGGGCTCTAAGAGACGGTCTCAACCTCTTCCCCAAAGAGCTGAGGTGGTAGCCAAGTATCTCCTGAAGAATTATGGTGGGCTTTGAAGCCGCCTCTATTCTCAAAGGCGCGCAACTCTGCAAATTTGCGACTGGTCTCAAGCACACGCAATCGTTGCAGAATCGAAAGTTTCAACGAAACGCGGAGGACTCGAGCGTCCAGCGAGTAACCGCTCAAGGCACCATAAATATACATCTGCCGGAGTGTCTGGACGATCGTCTCCAAAGGGATGTTGCAGGCTGATTCGATCCTGCCCAGTTCGAGCATCCGTGGATCTGGTCGCTGCAGATAGCGTTTGAAGTGGGTGGCGAGTTTGATCGTCTCACGCGTTGTCCAAGTTTGTTTGCTAAGTTCATCCAGCCAGACATCCGCTGCCACCGCAAGATCACGGCGGCCAAGCCCCTCGACATCGGCAAATCTAAGAAAACGCTGGTCCTGCATCTGCTCCCCAGAGCAAGACCGCAGTCATCGGAACCATTGCCGACTTCGGCAACCGTCCAAACACACCAGCGAACATCCGACATCCGTCGTCGGAACGTTGAACCTTGCCCAGATTCAAAAATCGGACATCGAATTGTACTGCCTCCGGCAACAATCATCGCTGCTAAATGAGACATCCGAGTTCCAATTTTGGGAGTCTACCTGATGAAGATTAGAGTTCGATAAAGAACGGCCTGATCGGCCGCAAATTTAGGCTGTAGGTTAATAAAATATATAACCTATTGAAAACACGAAATATATAGAGATATGGACGTTTCAACTTGCGACAAACAGCAAGGGAAATCGAAAAATCCACTAGGCGATCGCCGAGATCAGACCTATGATGCCGTAGACAAAAGTCTAATGGGAGAGAAACGTGACTGAAGGGGTGAAATCTGCGGAACGGGTGCTGGCAATCTTTGAAGTGTTTGAGGCGGAGCGACGTCCATTACGGATCTCGGAGCTGGTCAAGCGGCTAGAGATACCTCAATCAAGCACCTCCACACTGATGAAAACACTAGTATCAAATGGACTTGTGGAGTTTGACCCGGACACTAGAACTTTCCAACCATCAGTCAGACTAGCTTTCCTCGGCAACTGGGTATTGGGATCGAGCGACGGACTAGCGCAAATCCAAACGCTCTTACAGCAACTTGCTGCCGAAACAGGAGAGACGGTCCTCGTCGGCGCCCAGAACGGACTGAACGTTCAGTATCTTTCAGTCATCGTCTCAGAACATCAGGTTCGATTTGCTCTGCGACCCGGCCTTATGCGCCCTCTGCATCTGGCTGGCCTTGGCATCATGCTTATGACGCAAAAGCCGGATGATGAAGTCGGTCGTATTGTTCGTCGTTATAACGCAGAAGCAGATCCAGAAACCCCGCTTGCAGTTGAAAGCGAAGTACTCGACATGGTCCGCCGCGCGCGCGCGCATGGTTACTGTGAGACAGCAAACCTCGCTTCTCCAGGAGCTGGCGTTGTTGCAACGCTGTTGCCGCTTGCAGTCGAGGGCCGCTTCCTGGCAATTGGTCTCGGCGCTCCGCTCGACCGCCTCGATTCTCGCCGTGACCTTCTCAAGGACATCCTCCTGACCGAAGTCAACAAGTTCACCGGTGGATCAACCTTCCGCTACCAGGTAGCCTAGGCACGATCGTTTCAGATGGAAGCGCTTGGCGCATCCAACTGAAACGCGAATCGGTCTCTAAACTTATTGCGCAGAGCAAGATTCACATTCCGGCCAACAAAGTGAGCAAGGCGAACGGTGGTTCCATCCGGAACGATCTCGCTCTAGCGCCAGAAGCGTAAATCTCTCAACTCACGACAAGCGGCCCGATCATCAGGCCGTTTTTGTTTGTTCTGCAAACCAGCTTATCGACCAGCAAGTTTTGCGAGATCGGCCAGACTCAAATCAACAGCCTCGCCATAGTCAGGTACTAAGCCCGGCCATTGGCTGGCCGGCAAATCGGCGAGAAGACCACAAACGGCACTTATCGGTCCGCCATGGGCAACGACGATCGTTCGTTGCTCCGAAGAGATATCCCTAAGGCCTGCCAAAACACGGTCACGCAACTGATAGACTGTCTCGCCTTCAGGCGGTGCATACGTGGCGGGTTCATGAATAATACGAGCCATGTCATCACCGGCTTCTGCAAAGACAGAAGCCCAAGTACGGTTTTCCCAGGCACCAAAATTAATCTCACAAAAGCGCCGGTCTACAGCGAGCTCGCAGCCAGCTACGCTCGCAACTTCCTGNGCCAACAANCGAGCACGGGTCAGGCCTGAGTGATAAANCTTCGACGGCCGGTAGTCCTTGAGTTCAGCGGCAATCCTNGGAATACTGGCAAGCCCATCTGCCGAAAGCTCCACATCAGTAACGCCGTAGCATGTTCCCTTGATATCCGGAGTGACTTCAGGATGCCGTACAATTGTTATGCCNGCCTCAGAACTCATGCCCTTGTCCNGGTTTCAAATTCAAAGGCAAGCCGGCCGCTACGAAGTCGACGCGAGAAACCGCGGCAGCAATCTGTTGATTGAGCCGCCCNTGCGCATCACGAAACGCCCGGGCCAGTGCATTTTCAGGGACAATCCCAAATCCAACCTCGTTCGACACGAACACANTTGTACCCTGCCGACCATCCAAGGCACCAATCAGCCGNGCAACTTGTTCGTCAATCGAACGCTCGGCATGCATAAGGTTTGACAGCCAAAGTGTCAGACAATCGACAACGATGGACTGCCCCGGTGCATCGTTNNCGNTCAANGCGNCCGCAACATCCAAAGGCTCTTCAATTGTCCNCCAGGTTTCATCACGCTCTTCTTGGTGTAGCGCGATCCGCTNTCGCATTTCATCATCCCATGCCTCTGCTGTTGCGAGGTAAATCCGTTTCGGCTGNNGCTCCGCGATACTGAGAGCATGGCGCGTCTTACCGGATCGTGCCCCACCAAGGATCAGGAAACTCTGAGTGATANTCATGACAACCACACGACTGTCGCGAGCAAACCAGTCACNAAACTCAGCATGATCGANGCTCCAAAGACATCGCCAGTCACTCCTCNGAGATATCTGGCAGCCAAAAGACTAATAGCGATCGAGCCAACAGCANTGCCAATAATCAGCGGCACCGCAGCCGTCTGTAGAATGACGGCCACGAGTAAGATCGGCCACAGCANGGAAATGACCAGGGACGACATACTCGGTCGACCAAAAAGCTTGGCAAGNCCATTGTCTCTCGCGAAATCAAGAAAGAGAGCAGGGATTACGATCATGCAACGCGACAGCATCACGGCACTGGCAAGCCATACAATAATGTAGACGCCTGGAAACGGNGACACGCTGTGCGCAGGCAGCCAGGACGTCAGCAGATGAGTCAACTCGGCCATAAGTGCAATCAAAGCAAAATAACACAGAAGCAGCGCCAGAACCCCATACGTNCCGACATGTGAATCGCGCATGATCTCGAGCTTTCGCTCACGCGTCCGGCCTCCACCAAGCCCATCCCAAAAGTCGGCCAGTCCATCCTCATGCATGGCGCCCGTCAAGAGTGCGAGCGTGGCNAGCGATAGGATGGCAGCTACAGCCTTGCCAATTCCTAACCAAAGACCGAGCCAAAGCACNCNACCTGCTGCTGCGCCAACGACCAGGCCAGCTAACGGAAAAGCCCAAAACGCCTCAGAAAGTCTCCNGCCTTCGCGAACTGCAACGGATGGCATGGGCAGCCGGGTCAAAAAACCAAAGGCGAGCACCAGATCCTCACCAATCCGCCTAATCATTGCTATCGCCNGCAGGTCGGTTGGCGACCGACGCTTCCTCAAACGTCGCCATGTTATTGTGTGCCGCCGCCGCCGCCCGCAGNATCGANACAGCAAGAGTGGCACCCGTGCCTTCGCCAAGCCTCATGCCCAGATCCAGCAGCGGAGTTAGATTGAGTTTTCCCAGCAGCTTGGTGTGTGCTGGTTCAGCGGAAGCATGGCCTGCAACGCAATGCGCGACGACGTCTGGATTGTCTACAAATATCGGCGCAACCGCAGCACTTGCTACATAACCATCAAGTATGACCGGTAAGCGCTGATGCCGCGCTGCAACGACGGCACCAGCTATCGCTGCCAGCTCACGTCCGCCAAGCAATGCCAATCTCGTTGCTGCATCAGGCGCACCTTTGTGCAGCTCCAGAGCTCGCTCAATCACTTGGGCCTTTTGATTGATACCCTGGTCATCAAGACCGGTTCCGGGTCCCGCCCAATCGCGTCCGCTTCCACCAAAACACGAGGCGGACAATGCAGCCGCAATAGTTGTATTGCCAATACCCATTTCACCAACAGCTAGGAGATCGATATCCGATCCGACCGCGTCCACTCCCCTATTTAATGCCTGCAGCAACTCACTCTCAGTGAGCGCCGGACCAGTCGAAATGTCACCCGTTGGCCTATCAAGATCAAGCTGCACCACATCAAGACTTGCACCAACAGAACTTGTAATCGCATTGATAGCCGCACCGCCATTTTGAAAGTTGCCCACCATCTGGGCTGTTACTTCAGGGGGGTAAGGGCTCACGCCCTGTGCGGTCACCCCATGATTACCCGCAAATATGACTGTTTTGGCTTTCTCAGCCCGAGGTCGGCCATCACTGCTCCAGCCCGCTAAGAAAACTGCCAGCTCCTCAAGTCTGCCCAATGAGCCCGGCGGTTTCGTTAATTGAGCTTGACGGGCAAGCGCTGCCTCTCGAGCTTGAATGTCCGCCGCCGGCAGATTCGCAAGCTTCTGCGCGAAATCTTGAAGGTCACTAAACATGGCCGCTCGGTTAGCGGTTTACTGAGGGTTTGGCAAGTCGCGATACCGGTATACCTAGTCGTTTCCATAAAAATCAAAGTGGGCCATCCAGAAGATTGTTTGACAGCGCGTAGCTTCTCGCCTACTCGATTCATGTTGGTTGCCTGATCAGGTGCAAAGCATCGGGCATGAAAAGGGAACACGGTACGGCCCGACCGTCAGACGGGGCCTAAGCCGAGGCCGCCCCCGCGACTGTGAGCGGAAAGGTTCACCCAAATGCCACTGGTCCCTCGGGACTGGGAAGGCGGGATGAGCTGCAACATCCGCGAGCCAGGAGACCTGCCAGCAAATGAGGTTTGAATTCGGACGGGGTGTTCCGGGTTGCCGTTCAGCGCAAGGTCTGCACGTGTAGACCAACTGGCAACGGTTATCCGACATCCTTCAGTTGAGGGATTTAACTGGCAATGCGCTGCTTAGCTCAATCACAACGAGATTGCGTTCGAGCAAGCGTTACCTATAGCGACAGCACGGGGGGTGACCAGTGACAGCACTTCCCGCAACGAATACCGTCGCGAATAAGGAAGAAACAGCCGTCCCAAACCCGGCATTTGTAGAACAGCTTGAAGAGCTGTTTCGCCAGCGCCGCGATGTCCGACGGTTTCAAAGCGAACCTGTCGAAGAAAATCTCGTAGCTAAGATACTGGCTTCATCGTGTACAGCACCGTCTGTTGGTCTGAGCCAACCAACAAGGTTCCTGAGGTTACAAAATGAAGCCGTTCGCCGGGACGTGCTGGCCAATTTCGAGACGGCCAATGCCGAAGCCCTCCAAGGCTACGAGGGAGACCGGGCAAAGCTCTACGCCAATCTAAAACTAGCTGGCCTTCGCGAGGCCCCGGTCCAAATTGCTGTCTTTTGCGATACAGGCACCAAAAAAGGCGCAGGACTAGGCAGTCGTACGATGCCCGAGGCTCTGGTCTATTCAACCGTTTGTTCAGTCATGACGATGTGGCTCAATGCAACTGCGCGTGGTTTGGGGCTCGGCTGGATTTCGATATTCGACGTTGAGCGGCTGACAGCAGATCTGAAAACAGCGGACGAATGGACCTTTGTGGGCTGCCTGTGCATTGGCTGGCCAGAAGAATATCACCTCGATCCAGAACTTGAGCGGGCCGGTTGGGAAACACGGGATCGTAAAGGTCCCATAGTTGAAGTTCGATAAAGAAAGCGGCTGACAGTTTGGTCTGACCAAATTGCTCAACAAACGAATTGAAAAGGCAGAGCGAACGAGATGGCAGAACGCATTCCGGCTACGGTAGTCACAGGCTTTCTTGGAGCAGGAAAGACAACACTGATCCGCAACTTGCTAAGCAACGCTGATGGCAAGCGTATTGCGCTGATAGTCAACGAGTTCGGGGACGTTGGCGTTGATGGTTCTCTCCTCAGTGACTGCGGAGATGCAGCCTGCGAAGTCGAGGATGTCNTGGAACTCNCCAACGGATGCATTTGCTGCACGGTGGCAGACGATTTCATCCCAACAATGGAAATGCTGCTCGAACGAGAACCCGCACCTGATCATATTGTCATCGAGACGTCTGGCCTCGCTTTGCCTCAGCCTTTGGTCCAAGCGTTCAACTGGCCCGAGGTAAAGGCCCGCGTCACTGTTGACGGTGTTGTGACGGTTGTCGACACACCAGCCGTTGCCGACGGACGCTTTGCAGCAAATGTTAAGGCTGTTGAAGCCCAGCGCGCTGCCGACGACAATCTGGANCACGAAAGCCCGCTGCATGAACTCTTCGAGGATCAATTAGTCTGCGCAGATCTCATTGTCCTCAACAAGACCGATCTGGTTGATGGTGATGCGGTCGAGGACGTGACCCAGCTAGTCGGACGNGAAAAGCGCCAGGCAGCTCAGGTTGTTCGCGCAGTGGAAGGCAAACTGCCATCAGCATTGATCATCGGACAAGGTATTGGCGCTGAAACAGATCTCGACACGCGCAAGTCACACCATGAGCAACATCACCACCATGACCATGATGATGACCACGACGACGATCACCATCATCATGGAGAGCACGATCACGATGCTTTTGAGAGCTTTGTCGTTGATGTGACNGAAATCGACGATGTCGATGTCTTCAAGACACGTGTGATGGATATGATTATCAAACACGATGTCCTCCGAGCCAAAGGATTTTTGAACGTCCGAGGCAAGCCAATGCGCTTGGCACTGCAAGCCGTAGGTCCGCGCATTGAAACCTACTTTGACCGTCGCTGGCGTGATGATGAATCGCAAAAAGGGCAGCTAGTTGTGATCGGCCTTAAAGGGCTAAATCAAAATGCAATAGAGAGTGCCTTGCAGGGAGAGCTGGTATGAGCGAAGCGGCGACAACAACGGCAACGACCACTAAGCGTCTGCCACCGAGCCCCTGTGTCGGCATTTGCACAATGAACGACGATGCCGGACTGTGCATTGGTTGTGGACGCGACCGCAATGAGATTACGAACTGGATCAGCCNCGATGATGATCAGAAAGTCGCGATCTGGAATGAACTTCCTGGCCGGATGGCCCAGCTNGGTGCCACAAGTTTTCGCCTCGCGCCGGAACCGGACCAGATTGCTGCCTTCGTAAGGAAAACACTGGANGACAAAGCCGGTCGTTGGGTAATGGGTTCAACAGGTGCCTCAGCCACATTCGATACGGCAAGCACTATCGCAATTTCTGAAGACGACGATTGGGTCACCGCGTCCTCTGGCGATGGCCAAGGTGTCCGAGTGAAGAAGCATGACCGCATGCGGGCNTTTGGCCTGACACTCGGCGACGAACAAAAACGGATGATGGCAGTAGCNCTCGTCATNCCGCGCGGCCGTGCCAAGCTCGAACNGGCAGAATCTGTTGCCAACGTCGGCCAGGATCAACACGCCATCGATCCGGTTAAACAATCCGCAACATTGGTTGATCTGGCTTTTGGGCGCACCTATTCGCGCGTGCTCGTTCGGACTTCAGATGCGGANGAGAACAATGCGGTCAGGCCATTTCTAGTCGACTCAAAAGAAACCTCGGCAGAACAGNTCCTACCACTTTTGAATCAAGCAGACATCATTGTTGAAACCGTACTCGGACGCATTGAGAGCAATCAAGCAATTACAATTGAGCTCACGGCCCCACCAGCTAAGCANGAAAGCTCCGNAGAAGACAACCTTACACCGCCAGATCTTGANCGGTTCGANAACATCCANATCTCGCGCGCGTTCGCTATTGGCGCCGTTTTCCATGCTCATGATCCAGCCTGGCTTGTTGGCCGCTTAACACCCTAACGGAGAGCATCTTGCACCTGCTGGTTGCACAATCGGGCACCATTGATGATGGCAGCGAACCTCGCGATCTCGACCAGTCGCCGGGCGACATTGTCGTTCTCTCTGCGGCTGATACAGAACTGGCACTTCTCTCGCAGGTTCATGCGCGTCGACTTNCTCAGTCAGAGGCGGGAGGTCCTCACCGCTCATTACGTCTCGCAAATTGGTTACAACTGAAACACAACTACTCCGTTGACCTCTACCTGGAAAAGACACTCNCAGGCGCACANATCGTCATTGTCCGATTGCTAGGTGGCAAGACCTATTGGCCTTATGGCCTTGAGCGCCTCTCCANTGCTGCGAAACATGGGGATTTCGAACTNGTAGTCTTACCTGGTGATGATAAGCCAGATCNTTCGCTCGAGGGCACTTCGACCGTCAGCGCCGAATTTCGTGAGTATCTCTGGGGCTATCTAACTGAAAGTGGCGCTGAGAATGCGAATTTGTTCCTAGAAGCCGTCAACGCGCATCTGAATGACGAGCCACTGCCGCCGCCAGCACGTCCGTTGTTGAAGGCCGGAATTCACGAANAAGCCCAAGCAGAACACGAAAGAGATACGCCAACCGCTTGCATCATCTTTTATCGCGCGCTGTTTCAATCAGGCGACTTGGCAGCCATTGATGCGCTTGTAGAGCAGCTCCAAGACCAGGGCTTGCACGCGCAGCCAATCTACGTTGCAAGTCTCCGCGACGCTGTCTGTGCCGAAACAGTCAGGACAATCATCGGCAATGCGAAACCTGACGTCATATTGAATACAACAGCCTTCGCCACCACCAAGCCTGGTGACGACGCGGCTGGCGGAATACTCGGTGAATTTGGATGTCCAGTTCTTCAGGTCGTTCTATCCAGCGNAAATAAGAGCGGATGGGCTGAAGGGACGCGCGGATTGTCAGCGCGTGATATCGCGATGCATGTTGCATTGCCAGAAGTGGACGGCCGCATCCTCACGCGCGCAATCTCTTTCAAGGCCGATGCCATCTACGACGAAAACACAGAACACTATGTCGTCCGCACCGAGCCGCTAGAAGACCGCATACGCTTCGTTGCTATGCAGGCCAAGGCACTGTCTGATTTAAGACGGACGCCCATGAACAAGCGCAAAGTTGCAATTCTCTTGGCCAACTATCCCAACCGCGACGCGCGATTGGCCAACGGCGTCGGATTGGATACGCCTGCTAGCGCCATAAACGTTCTTACCGCCCTGGGAGACACTGGTTACTCAACCACAAAGTTACCAGCCAACGGCAATGCCCTCATAGAAGAGCTCAAATCAGGTGCAACAAATGCTGGTATCAAAGAACGGACCGTCACAGATTGGCTTTCTCTTGATGCCTACAAAGAAATGTTGGCTACGCTGCCAACAAGCGTCCGTCAGGAAATTCAGGAGCGTTGGGGCAATCCCGAAGATGATCCCTTCGCAACGGAGAAGGGGTTTGCCATCGCCGCTAAGACGTACGGTGACATCGTCGTCGGCATCCAGCCAGCACGTGGCTACAATATCGATCCAAAAGAAACCTACCACGACCCGGCATTGGTTCCGCCGCACAATTATCTCGCGTTCTACTTCTGGCTACGCCATGTGTTCGGCACTCAGGCGGTCATCCATCTCGGCAAGCATGGCAATCTTGAATGGCTGCCAGGCAAAGCTTCAGCGCTTTCAAATGCATGCTACCCTGAGGCCGTACTCGGCCCGTTGCCGAACATTTATCCGTTCATCGTCAATGATCCCGGGGAAGGAAGTCAGGCCAAGCGCAGAACCTCAGCGGTCATCATCGATCATCTCATGCCGCCGATGACTCGTGCGGAGACTTACGGTCCATTGCGCGAGTTGGAAGTACTGGTCGATGAATATTTTGAGGCTGCCGGCCTTGATGAACCGCGTCGCAAATATCTCCAGCAGGAAATTCTCGCCACGTCTTCTCGCCTCGGTCTGGATAAAGATTTCGGGTTCGATATTCGCAACGATGCCACAGACGCTCTGCAAGCCATCGACAACCACCTCTGCGATCTCAAGGAACTTCAGATCCGCGATGGGCTGCACATCCTCGGCGAAGTACCAATTGGACGCGAACACACCGATACACTCGCCGCGTTAGCTCGTGTCCCGCGAGGGGAGGGCGATGGGCCAAATCAATCCCTACTCCGTGCCCTTGCCAACGACCTCGAACTCAAGAAGTTCGATCCGCTCGATTGCGAAATGGCGAAGACTTGGTCAGGCCCTAAGCCGGTGGCATTAACAGAACTCAGCACCGATCCCTGGCGAAGCAACGGCGACACCGTAGAGCGGCTTGAACTCTTGTCGGTCACGCTCATCGCTGGAGAAACAGCTATCGCAGACAACTGGACCGAAACCCAGTCAGTCCTAACATGGATCAACGAAACACTCGCACCTCGGCTCAACACAAGCGGGCCATCCGAAATCAACGGCATACTACAAGCGCTTGATGGTCGCTTTGTTGCCCCGGGACCCTCTGGTGCTCCCACACGCGGCCGACCTGACGTGCTCCCCACAGGGCGCAATTTCTATTCCCTGGATAGCCGCTCACTGCCAACTCGCGCAGCCTGGGAACTTGGCCGCAAATCAGCTGAACGCGTCATTGAACGTTACACACAAGATCACGGAGATTGGCCGAAGGCCATCGCGCTCAGCGCCTGGGGAACGTCGAATATGCGCACCGGCGGTGATGACATCGCCCAGGCCCTGGCTCTGATGGGTGCCACGCCATTGTGGGAGCCCGCATCAGGCCGCGTCACGGGTTTCGAGATCATCCCATTGGCCAAACTCGGGCGCCCACGTGTTGACGTCACCTTCCGTGTTTCCGGCTTTTTCCGTGATGCATTTCCAGCCCAAATGGATCTGCTCGATAGCGCTGCACGAGCAATCTCGGACTTGGACGAGGATGCCGACGACAACCCGATCGCAGGAACCATGAAGCACGATGTTTCGAAGTGGCAGTCAGAAGGGCTCACGCCAGAGCAGGCGAAACATTTAGCAAGCGCACGCATTTTCGGATCAAAGCCGGGTGCTTACGGTGCTGGCTTACAGGCTTTGATCGACGAAAAGATCTGGAACACAGAAGAAGATCTCGCAGGTGCCTACCTGACTTGGGGACAGTACACCTATGGTGGCGGTCAATCGGGTAACGCGAACCGGCAGGCTTTCGAACAACGCATCAGCAAAGTCGACGCCATCCTTCACAACCAGGACAACCGCGAGCACGATATTCTTGATAGCGATGACTACTACCAGTTCGAAGGTGGTTTGGCCGTCACGGCGAAAGCGCTCACAGGCCGCTCGGTCCCTATCTATCATAACGATCATTCTCGTCCCGAACGTCCAGTGGTTCGCGCTCTGGAGGAAGAAATCGGTCGCGTTGTGCGTGGCCGCGCTGCCAATCCAAAGTGGATCTCAGGCATCATGCGGCACGGCTACAAGGGTGCCTTCGAAATCGCCGCAACAGTTGACTACCTGCTTGCATTCGCTGCCACAACCGGCGCCGTCGGTGACCATCATTTCGATGCACTTTATGATGCCTATCTAGGCAATGATGAAGTTCGCCAGTTTTTGGAAGACAATAATCCTGATGCGCTTCGCGAGATTGCCGACAAGTTCGCCGAAGCTATTGATCGAGATTTATGGTCACCACGACGCAATAGTGTTGGAGAACTTCTTGCAAGATTTCGAGCCAGCTATACTGCTGCAACAGAGGCCGCCGCCGAATAAGGGAGGAATGCCATGTCAGACCAATCAGAGTCCAACGGAATCACACCCGAGGCCAATGCCCAGCACGCGCAGAAGATGGCCAAGAAGAAGGCTGCCCGCGACAAGATCATGGCGACCAAAACTGAGCAGCGTGGTCTTTTGATCGTTCATACTGGCAAAGGCAAGGGCAAGTCGACAGCAGCATTTGGAATGGTATTTCGCTGCATTGCCCACGGTATTCCATGCGCCGTCGTGCAATTCATCAAGGGCGGCATGGCAACAGGTGAACGAGATCTGATCGAGACACACTTCTCAGACATTTGCCAATTCCACACTATGGGTGAAGGGTTCACCTGGGAAACACAGGACCGCGAACGCGACGTCCAGCACGCGCTGGCCGCATGGGCTAAAGCTAAAGAGCTTATCAAGGATCCGGACATCAAACTCGTTCTGCTTGATGAACTCAATATTGCGATCCGCTATGACTATGTCCCGGTTGCGGATGTCATAGCATTCATAGAAGCAGAAAAACCTGACGATACCCACGTTGTCATTACTGGCCGCAACGCGTACGATGATCTTGTCGAAAGAGCCGACCTCGCAACAGAGATGAGCTTGCTCAAGCACCCGTTCCGTTCTGGCGTTCAGGCCCAGGCCGGAATCGAATTCTAGGCCGCATTCCATGGCAGACAACCGGCGACCGCCTGCAATCATGATACAGGGCGCCGGCTCTAACGTTGGCAAGTCGCTGATCGTGGCAGGTCTCTGTCGTGCGTTTTCGCGACGCGGCCTCAAAGTTCGTCCGTTCAAACCACAGAACATGTCGAACAATGCCGCCGCTACGCCGGAGGGCGGCGAGATCGGGCGCGCACAGGCACTACAGGCCAAAGCATGCGGCGTTCCTCCGAGCATTCATATGAACCCGGTGCTTTTGAAACCCGAGACAGATACAGGTTCGCAAATCATAGTCCAGGGCCGGCGATGGGGGACCATGCGCGCCAGGGAATTCGGCCAGCGCAAGTCAGAACTTCTACCTGCCGTAATGGATAGCTTCGCAAAGCTATCCTCAATGGTAGATCTCATTGTTGTCGAAGGGGCCGGCAGTCCAGCCGAGGTTAATCTCCGAGAAGGAGACATCGCCAACATGGGCTTCGCTGAAGCAGCCGATCTCCCGGTCATTCTTGCGGGTGACATCGAACGCGGTGGTGTCATCGCAAACCTGGTTGGCACCCATGCAGTCCTGCCATCTGCAGACCGTGATCGGATCAAGGCCTTCATCGTTAACAAATTCCGCGGCGACGTGTCGTTGTTCGACGGCGGCATGAAAGCCATTGCGGATCACACCGGATGGTCACCTCTTGGCGTTATACCTTACTTTGATGATGCGAGATTACTGCCCGCAGAAGATATTCTCGATCTTGACCGGCCCGTCGATCAAGAAGAGCAAACAAGTGAAGATACCAAACTGAAGATCATCGTTCCCGTCATGGGGCGTATCGCGAACTACGACGATCTCGACCCATTGAAACTGGAGCCGGGTGTTCATCTTGAGCTCGTCCACCGCGGCCGGCCCCTGCCACTGGATGCTGACCTGGTCATCCTCCCAGGTTCGAAAAGCACTATAGGCGATCTGATCGCTCTTCGCGAAGAAGGGTGGGACATAGACATTGCGGCCCACATCCGGCGTGGCGGTCATGTCCTGGGGCTGTGCGGCGGTTATCAAATCCTGGGCAAAACCATCGATGATCCAGAAGGGATCGAAGGTCATCTCGGTTGCTATTACGGCCTAGGTCATCTCGACGTCGCAACGAAATTGCTACCAGACAAAGTCATACGACCTGTCAATGGTCACCATCTATCTAGTAAGGAGCCGGTTGATGGCTATGAGATCCACATCGGACGAACAGAAGGATCAGACTGCGCGCGACCTGTATTTGAGATTGAGAAGCGAAATACCGGCGCAACATCTGCGAATGGGCAAATTATCGGCACTTACGTACACGGTGTCTTCGGCAGGGATGGCTTCCGCCGCGCGTTCTTGAAGAGCATCAGAGACGGCGCTGCGAGCAACGTCAACTACGAGGCAACAGTCGAGCAGACACTCGATGCTTTCGCTGATCACCTGGAACATGCCATCGATACTGATCAGGTACTTGAGATCGCTCGCACGCGGTAAGTTGACCGCGCTCAGAAGAATTGAACGGCCGCAATGCAACCGACGAGCACCCCTTGCACGGCACAGGCGGCCACCATCAGTATCAGCGCACGACCAATATCAGTTGGTTGCGCTTCACTATTGCCATCACCATTCATCCAAGGGTCATCGACAACAGAACTGCCATAGACACGCGGGCCTGCTAGCGCGAGACCCAGACCACCAGCCATGGCAGCTTCCGGCCAACCCGCATTCGGTGAACGGTGAAGCCCAGCATCACGCCACATTGCTCGCAACGCGCCACTGACCGATCCACCACAAGAGACAGCAGCCAAGGCGAAGAACAAAGCCGATAGCCGTGCGGGAACCAGGTTCAGCACATCGTCAAAGCGAGCCGACGCCCAACCAAATTCAAGATACTTTTCGTTCCGGTGTCCGATCATACTGTCAGCCGTGTTGACGAACTTGTAGACAAGCAATCCAGGCAGGCCGGCAATCAGATACCAAAAGGCTGGCGCGACGATCCCGTCGGAGAAGTTTTCAGCCGAGCTCTCAATAGCGGCCCGGCAAACACCAGCCTCATCGAGCGTTTCCGGATCACGGCCAACAATCATTGAAACCGATTTGCGAGCAGCATTCAGGCCTCCATCCTTGAACGCCTTTCGGACCCGGTCAACGTGTTCGTAGAGACTACGTTGTGCGAGTAGCATAGCAACTATGATCACTTCAAAGATCAGCGCCGACGGTGACCAGCTGACCGACCAGCTCACACCAATTCCGATCGCGCATGCAACGGCGAGCATAACGACCAATGCCAAAGCGCCTTTGATGCGACGGGCAATGGCTTGATCAGCTGGGCTGTTCAACTTGTCATCCAACTGCTGGATCAGTTTGCCCATCAGAACAACAGGGTGAGGAAGCCGTTGCCATAGCCAATCAGGGTCGCCAATGAGCGCATCCAGTAACAGAGCCACGAATAAAACCAATGCTGTGGTTTGGACGTCAATCATCACTTGGCTGCGGCCGGTGCAAGTATCGCCTTCAAACTGTTCGCAAGTCGGAGCAAATGGTGCTCATCACCTGGTAAACCAAGTCGGATCCACGTCGGCTCTGCCTCAAATATTCGGGTTAGGATCCCATCGGCAGCGAGTTTCCTATGAATTTCTTGGGCATGATCGTGACTAAAGAGCCTGAACAAGTCTGTTCCGCCGATGAGATCAAAACCAAAATTGAAAAGCAGAGCATCTAGCTGCTGCGCCTGCGCCCTGTAGCGTTGGCGTGCGGCTTTGGCCCATGCCTCATCGGCGAGGGCGCACATCCCGATACTGAGAGCTGGACCGGGCACAGCCCAAGGGCCCATCAAGGCATCAAGAGCTACAATATCTTTTTCCATACCCAGCGCAAAACCAAGGCGAACGCCGGCGAGACCGTAGAACTTTCCAAACGAACGCAGGACCAACAACCCTGGCATTCCTGCACGCGGAGCGATCGACATTGCCGGCATCAGATCGGCAAACGCTTCGTCCACAATCAGCAAGCCATCCCGTCTGGCCATTTGCTCAGTGAGAGACTGGAGCGAGCCTGGTGGAACAATGCGGCCGTCTGGATTATTCGGATTGGTGATGATCGCGACATCAGCAGTTTCCAACGCATCCAGCCTCGCAACCGTCGAAACCTGCTTTGCCGTGCGCTCCCAGCAGATCGCATGCTCCGAATACGTTGGCCCTAGAACACGGACAGCTGCGTTAGGCCGCAACAATGGCAAAAGTTGAATGAGCAACTGCGTTCCAGGCGCCGCAACCATGGGACAACCTGACGGTCCACCATAAGCACACCTGGCAGCAACCAGAAGGCGATCGAGTTCACCTCTTTGCGGCAGCTGTTGCCATGCGTCGCTCGATATGTTGGGAAGAGGATATGGGTCCGGCGCGATACCTGTGGACAGATCAAGCCAAGCCTCATCGCGCCCATCACCGAACTCAGACGCTGCCAAAGATATGTCGCCGCCGTGCTTCATGGAATGCTCGTGACACAACTATCGGATTGCTGCCAATATATTTTTCTGCGGCATTGAAAACAATGTCGATTCCTGGCTATTCGCGACCAACTGAGCATGGTAGTTAAATGCTGTCCCGGTCACGCTAATCCGGGCTCTCTCGCCATGGCGTTCTGATTGACCTTAGAAGGGATCAGATTAGCCCTGGAACATCCATAAATGGCATCAAGACGATGTCGAACACAGGCCGGGATGCACATCGCAACGGTTCAGGAGGATAGAAATGATCAAGACACTGACTTTGGCCGCAGCTTCAGCTTTTGCAACATCAGCCGCCTGGGCTCACTCAGGGCATGGCCCGACAATTGTCGACGGCCACAGCCACGTTGCTGAAGCCGCTGGTACTGTCGCGATTGTATGTGTCGTTGCAGGCATCGCCTGGCTGACAAGACGCTATTGGCTTTCTCGCTAACTCAAAAGCCAATCGACAGTTCCATCACCCCGCTGTTGATCATTAATCAGGTCAGCCAATGGACAATGTTCAGCTGACAGCGAGCCGACTTGGTCAGCACAGCAATGGTGAAGCGAAATCGGAACCGAGCAAACGTTGATCAAATGACGACGCAACGACCAAGGCTGCTCGGTCACAATCCAGCTAACTGATGAGAAGACAATGACTGAAAAAGTCGGAGTGATGGTGTGTGGGCATGGCTCACGTTCGCAGGCAGCGGTCGATGAGTTCTCCGTGGTTGCCGACAAATTGAGAGTGCACTTTCCAGAGTGGCCGGTAGAATATGGTTACCTCGAATTCGCCAACCCAGTCATGCGCTCGGGCCTCGATAAGCTTCGTGACAGTGGAGTTGATCGCATCCTCGCCGTGCCGGGTATGCTGTTCGCGGCGGCCCATGCCAAGAATGACATTCCCTCCGTCCTAAACAGCTACCAGGCGGAGACCGGCATCAAGGTCAGCTATGGTCGCGAACTCGCCGTCGATCCAAAAATGATCCAGGCCGCCGCTGATCGGATTCAGCAAGCATTGGACAGCGCCAACGCAGACCACGGCTCGTTGAAGAACCATGACGTTTGCTTGGTTGTTATCGGTCGCGGCGCGTCGGACCCTGACGCCAACTCAAACGTCTCCAAGATCGCTCGCATGTTGTGGGAAGGGTTTGGTTTCGGTTGGTGCGAAGTCGGCTATTCCGGTGTGACGTTTCCGCTGGTCGAGCCTTGCCTCGAACATGTTACGCGGCTTGGCTACAAACGCGTCATCGTGTTTCCTTACTTCCTGTTCACCGGCATTCTTATCGACCGCATCTATGGTTTCACGGATGTTGTGTCCGAACGCAATCCGGACATTCAATTCATCAAGGCTGGGTATCTCAACGACCATCCCCAAGTGATCGCAACCTTCGCTGAGCGCGTTACGGAGATCCTCGAAGGCCAGAACCAAATGAACTGCGCCATGTGCAAGTATCGGGCGCAGGTCTTAGGCTTCGAAGATGAAGTTGGCGCACCGCAGGAAAGTCACCATCACCACGTTGAGGGCATGGGGGCATCCGCTCCAGGTTCCCAGGTTGAGGAGTGTGATCTCTGCGACACGTTTTGCACTGGCAAATGCCGCGTCGTCGCCCAGGCGCATGATCATGACCACGGTCATTCCCATAGTCATGGACATACGCACGATTACTCACATGGGCACGGCCACGACCATGGGCATAGCCAATACCACAACCATCATCACCACCCATATCCCCATGCCGACCATCCCTTGGGGCCCAAGAGCGTTCTGAAGGAAAGCGACAGCTGACCATGGCGCTCGATTATCTGCGTGACCCAACGGCGATTTACCGCCAGTCGTTCGCGACCATTCGGGAGGAAACGGACCTCACCGGGTTATCGAGCAACGAGGCAGCCATCGCTACGCGCGTGATGCACGCGTGTGGCATGACGGACGCAGTGTCAGATCTGGCGTTTTATGGCGACGTCGCTAACGCGACACGCTCGGCACTATCTGCGGGAAGACCATTGTTTACAGACGTGGAAATGGTCCGCGCAGCAATCATGACACGCCATCTTCCCTCAACTTGTGACGTCATCTGCCATCTCAACAATGAGGCGACACCCGGTTTGGCCAAAGAACTCGGCACAACCCGCTCCGCGGCAGCTGTCAGTTTGTGGCGCGATCAGCTCGAAGGTTCGATTATTGTGATCGGCAACGCCCCAACCGCGCTGTTCGCTCTACTTGAGTTGATCGACGCTGGTGGTCCGCGACCCGCAGCTTTGTTTGCATTTCCAGTTGGTTTTGTTGGAGCTGTCGAGTCGAAAGAGGAGCTGGTCTCGAATCCAAGAGGGTTGAACTTCGCGACCCTAAAAGGTCGGCGCGGCGGCAGTGCGATTGCGGCAGCAGCCTTCAACGCGACATTGATCGGAGCACGAGATCAATGAAGCAGTGGTTGACCATCATTGGCGTTGGGCTAGACGGTTTGGATGGATTGAGCCATCGCGCCCAAGCTACTATTGATCAAGCAAGCGTCGTCGCCGGTTCGGACAGATTGCTGGATGCAGCCCAGATCGCCCCTTATAAGCGATATGCCTGGCCATCTCCTTTCAGCGAGGGTTTGACACATATCCTGAAGCAGCGTGGTCAATCGGTTGTTGTTCTCGCAACCGGAGATCCGATGCACTACGGTGTTGGCGCTTCTCTGGCAGGACATATTCCATCCGATGAGATGACAGTTATTCCAGCACCATCCGCCTTCAGTCTGGCTGCATCGCGGATGGGATGGGCCTTACAGGACGTCAACTGTTTGTCTCTGCATGGTCGACCTCTCGAAGCTCTCTTCTCTAGTTTGCAGCCAGGTTCCCGTCTCTTACTTCTCACCAGTGACGGTGCAGCGCCAGGTCAGATCATGAGCCTGCTGCTGCAAGCAGGCTATGGCCCAAGCAAGGTAACCGTTCTCGAAAACCTTGGCGGTGGCGATGAAGCCCGCCACGACCTGCGCGCCGAGGAGCACACCTTCGACAGCTTTGCAGCCCTGAACGTAATGGCCGTGCATTGCGCGGCCGATGAAGACGTCCAACATCTTCCATTGGTGCCGGGACTCCCCGATGGAGCCTTCGTGCACGATGGCCAAATGACCAAACGCGAAGTGCGTTCCATAACGCTTGCCGCACTCGCTCCGACCAATGGAGAGCGGCTTTGGGATGTGGGTGCCGGATGCGGTTCGGTCGCGATCGAATGGTTACGAGCCGCGCCGCGCAGTTCTGCAGTCGCATTCGAACGCGATGATGAACGTATCGGCATGATCCAACAGAATGCCTTGCGCCTCGGTGTACCTCAACTGTCAGTCGTCGAAGGCCGCTTGCCTGAAATTCTGGCGGGACAGGCAGCACCTGATGCTGTCTTTCATGGCGGCGCTCTGGCAGATCACGATGTCTTTGATACCTGCTGGAACGCCTTACGCTCCGGTGGACGCTTGGTTGCCAATGCTGTCACGCTCGAAGGTGAAACCGCATTATCGGACCGGCACAAAGCTCACGGCGGGGAACTCGTCCGGATCGAGGTCTCACGCGCTATTGCCGTAGGTCGGTTTCGTGGCATGCAACCTGGCATGGCCGTGATGCAATGGCGGGCGGTGAAACCATGAACGCCCATCGCGCCCCCGGAAAACTCTATATTGTTGGCGTCGGCCCTGGCGATCCAGATCTTATGACCATGAAGGCCGTCCGCACTATCGGAATGGCTGCCACGATCGCTTATCCCGTTACAGAGAGCGGTAAGTCACGCGCTCGACGAATTGCAGCAGAGCTCATCACCCACCATCACGGTATCATCGACTACACATTGCCAATGTCTATTGATCCCGCGCCAGCGCAAGCAGCTTACGATGAAGTCGCAAACCGAATGCGTGCAGAACTCGATGCAGGACGGTCAGTGGCGCTACTCTGCGAAGGCGATCCGTTTCTCTATGGCAGCGGCACCCACGTCTACAACCGCCTTTCCGACCAATACCAAACCATGGTTGTACCGGGCGTCACATCACTGACTGCAAGTGCGGCGGCATGCGGCGAGCCTTTGGTTGTTCGCAACGAAATACTCAAGGTACTGCCTGCGCCGCTTTCGGCAGAGAAACTCAAATCCGAACTTCAAGACTTCGATCGAGCAACAATCATCAAGCTCGGTCGCCACTTCCAAAAGGTTTACGGCGTGCTGCAGGAACTCAAGCTAGTCGAAAGTGCTGTGCTCATCTCCAATGCGAGTGCCGATGAGCAAGTCGTAACGCCTCTCAATCAAGTCGANCCNGCGTCCGGCGAGTACTTTTCNATNATCCTGGTCNGTAGAGNGGAGGTTCAANNATGAANTCNCATACAGCNATAATTNTNCTTGGCCCCTCCGGANTAGAGACGGCACGCTCNATAGCAGCAATNNTTCCAGNCTCCANANTCCATGGCTATGCAAAGCGNGTGCAATCCGCCGATGTACTNTTCGAAGANCCAATGCACCATATCNGNAGCTGCTTCNAGAATGGCCANCCCATCATCGGCGTGTGCGCCAGNGGCATCCTNATACGTGCAGTAGCNTCAGCACTTTCNGACAAGCGTGAAGAACCACCCGTCATCGCAGCCGCAGAAGACGGCTCATCCGTCGTGCCACTGCTAGGCGGCCACCACGGTGCGAATGAGCTCGCACGAGAGCTTGCGACCGCTATTGAGGCACACCCAGCTATCACAACTGCCGGCGACGTTAGCTTAGGCATTGCTTTAGACGCACCGCCATCCGGCTGGCATCTTGCTAATCCAGAGGATGCTAAGGACGTCACCGCGCGCTTACTGGCTGGAGAACCTGTATCCGTTGATGACAAACTGGATTGGTTGGATGCTACCGATCTGAAAACCGACAACGATGCACAACTCAAACTCAGAGCAACGATCAAAGCAGACAGCACGAATGCCGGCGAGCTTCTCTATACACCGCGCAAAGTCGTCATCGGCGTTGGATCAGACAGGCACTGCCCGCCAGGGGATCTGATCGAACTCGTTGAGCAGCAGCTGGAACATGAAAACCTCTGCTNAAGCTCTGTTGCATGCATCGTCTCACTTGACCGTAAAGCCGATGAACCCGCTATGCATGCGCTCGCCAAGCATCTCAGCGTACCAGCTCGGTTTCTATCAGCGGATGCTATCAACGCTGTNGCCAATCGCATTCCCAATCCATCCGAAGTTGTGCAACGCGAAGTCGGCGTTCCCGGAGTAGCCGAAGGTGCTGCCTTAGCTGCCACCAATGCCAACACTTTAGTGTCTGAGAAGGCAAAATCAGCACGCTGCACCTGCGCGATAGCTGTTGCCGATCACATCGTCGATCCAAACGAGATCGGGCGCTCACGCGGCCACCTTTCCGTCATAGGTATTGGACCAGGCCAGCAGGAGTGGCGGAGCGGAGAAGCCGAGAAACTCCTACGCAATGCCAGCGACTGGGTTGGATACGGACTCTATCTTGATCTCGTCGAGGACCTAAGAAATGAACAACAGGAACACCGGTTCNATCTCGGCGCAGAAGAGTTGCGAGTCCGGCACGCTCTCGAACTGGCAGGACAAGGCCGCGATGTTGCGCTGATCTGCTCAGGTGATGCCGGNATATACGCTATGGCNGCCCTTGTTTTTGAAGTNCTGGCACTGGAAACTTCAGATGGCGGCATNGACGATGCAGCGCGGCGCGTCGNTGTAACNGTCGCGCCCGGGATCTCTGCCGTACAGGCCGCTGCCGCACGGGCCGGTGCTCCCATCGGGCATGACTTCTGTCTGATCTCCCTGTCGGATCTCCTCACACCCTGGCATGCCATTGAGCGCCGCGTTCAAGCCGCAGCNGANGGCGACTTCGTNGTCGCGTTTTACAACCCACGCTCGATGCGTCGCCGTGAACAACTCGATAAAGCCATCGCGATCCTCAAGTCCGAGCGGCCATCGACAACACCGGTCATCATTGCATCGAACCTAGGTCGTCCGGCGGAAAAGCATCAAGTCGTACCGATCAGCGAGTTCGATGCNGAACAGGTCGACATGCTNTCTATTGTTGTCGTTGGTGCGAGTACGACCCAGTCGTTCCAAACCGGCGACGGAAAAACCCACGTCTTTACACCACGCGGCTATGCCGCCAAGCGCACGGCGGAGGCCGCAGAATGACAGTCCATTTCATCGGCGCAGGCCCCGGTGCACCAGATCTAATTACCGTCCGTGGTCTTAGGCTCATCGAGAAGTGCCCGGTATGTCTCTATGCCGGATCTCTGGTGCCCGAAGAAGTCGTCGCGGCTGCACCCGAAGGCGCGCGNGTGATTGATACGGCACCAATGAATCTCGACCAAATCATTACAGAGATCCAGACAGCAGATGAGAAAGGGCAGGATGTCGCCCGTGTTCATTCCGGCGATCCGTCAATCTATGGCGCCATAGCTGAACAGATGCGCCGCCTGGACGAACTCGGCATCNCATACGACATCACCCCCGGTGTGCCGGCTTTCGCTGCAGCCGCCGCTGCACTTAAATCCGAACTCACATTACCTGAAATTGCACAGACGGTCATCGTCACCCGCACCACAATGAAGGCATCGGCGATGCCGGAAGGTGAAGATCTCGCCACGCTTGGAAAGTCAGGTGCGACACTCGCAATCCACCTATCTATTCGAAACCTCAAGCATATCGNGCGCGANTTATCACCGTNCTATGGTGCCGAATGTCCGGTGGTCGTGGTCTACCGGGCAACCTGGCCTGATGAGCAAATCATCAAAGGTACGCTATCGGATATTGCAGCAAAGGTTCGCCAAGCCAAGATCACGCGAACAGCTTTGATTTTGGTCGGCCCCGTCTTGGCTGAGACCAAGGACTTCCGAGACTCAGCCCTTTACGACGCCGCTCATCAACATATCTTGCGCAACCGCAAAACAGCTCAGGTGGCGTAGTGCCGGTCAAGCAGCACGATAAGTTCGGCAACGGTCTCGGCGTCCACTGGGACACCGTTCTGACTTCGCTCAATCATGATAACGGGCAAACCCAAATTGCGTGCTGCAATCAACTTGCTTTCAACCGATGGACCGCCAGCATTCTTGGTAACCAGGACATTAATCTCACGGGCTTGCATAAGCTCCGCTTCGTCAGAGACTTCAAACGGCGGTCGCGCCAGAATAATCTCAACATGCGGCGGAACCGGAACAGTCGGCGCTTCGATCATCCGAGCAATAATGCGCACGTCATCCCGAGCGAAGAAGGGTGCCAACTTCTGTCGACCGATTGTCAGAAATACACGGTGTCCCGGCGACAAGACATCAGCAGCTTGTTGCACGTTCGCTACCGACTGCCATCGATCGCCGGCCTCTCCGCGCCAGGCCGGCCGGCACAAGCGCAGATANGGCAGACCAAGCTGACCAGCAGCGCCNACAGCATTGCGCGAAATAACTTCGGCGAACGGATGCGTCGCATCAACNACAAGGTCGATCGCTCCTTCCTTCAGAAAGGCAGCAAGGCCATCCATCCCTCCAAAACCACCAACACGGATCTCACTCGGAACTGCTTCCGGATCGCGTGTTCGGCCAGCGAGGGATGAGATGACTTTCCAGCGTCCATCATCAGACAGTGCTTCTGCAAGCTCCCGTGCCTCTCGTGTTCCTCCGAGTAACAGCACGCGTAACGGTCGCCTGCATTGCGTCATATCTTCAGACCGCCCGGGCTACAATGTTGCCGGCACGATCCACGATCATTGTCTCGATGTTAACGTCCGCCCCACGCAAAACATCGAGCGCCGTCATGCGAGCCCCGCGCGCAACCTCATCCGCAATCGCAAGCTGCGCCCCTTGGCACAGCTGGAGCACCTCAGCGGCCGTATTCGCGCCTTGGACTTGCCCGCACAGCTCGGCACCTCCACCCAGTTGACCGACCCGCTCGGCCAGCCAGTCGAAGTCGACTTGGCTACGACCGGAATGCAGATCAAGAAAGCCTTGAGCAAGCTTGCACATCTTCGCAAAACCGCCCGCAATAACAACATCTGGCACCGGGTGGTTACGGAGGTATTTCAGCATGCCACCAGCGAAGTCACCCATGTCAATCATTGCGATATCCGGCAGCCTGTAGAAACTCTGCGCGGCAGCTTCCGATGTCGAACCCGTAGAACCAGCGATGCGCTCGAAGTTATTGGCTCGCGCGACGTCAATGCCACGATGAATGGAGTGTATCCAAGCCGAACACGAAAAGGGATGCACGACACCGGTTGTACCAAGAATGGATATGCCCCCGACAATTCCCAGGCGTGGGTTCCAGGTCTTGGCGGCAAGCTCCTCACCAGTCGGCACACTGATCTCGACTTCGACGTTCGGTACAACACCAAACCGCGCGGCGATTTCCTGAACCACAGAGCTGATCATTTGCCTCGGCACCGGGTTGATCGCCGGTTCTCCAGGCGGCAGCGGCAACCCGGCTTTGGTGATGGTGCCAACTCCCTTGCCGGCCTTGAACNCAATTCCNGCCNCGGCTTCNGTGAGCCGCACGGTGGATATAATCATAGCACCATGCGTGACATCNGGGTCGTCTCCAGCATCCTTGATGATGCCNACCTTGGCCCAACCCTCGCCTTGCTCTTCCATCGCC
Organism: Filomicrobium sp.; assembly: GCA_002689605.1. GTDB lineage: Bacteria > Pseudomonadota > Alphaproteobacteria > Rhizobiales > Hyphomicrobiaceae > Tectiglobus. The sequence goes on along the minus strand of NZGY01000109.1, from coordinate 13,927 downwards.
AGAGCAAAAGNAGGCATCTCTCCTTTAGGCAGAGTGATCTCGACCGGGTCCGGAGCAGTTCCACCGAGCAACAACTCCAAGGCCGCCTTGGTCGCNGCCGTAGCACACGCGCCCGTCGTCCAGCCGCGGCGCAGCGTTGCTTTTTCTTCCACCGTCGGTCTCATTGCCATAGTAGGGGCGATGCTAATTGCTTCGCTCCCTTGATGAAACAAAAATGGTTGAGGCATAGTTGCCAGATGCAGAAGCGAGGGCACAATGGCTGATCTNATGCGCAACAGCATTGAGGAGTTGTCTGAGGACACTGACNGCGGCTTTGCCCGTCTGGACAGCGAGCCATTCCCTACTTTTNAACCAGGCACCGTCTGGCTGACGGGTGCAGGTCCAGGCGCACCGGGCCTGCTGACTTTGCTAGCCTATCACGCCTTACAGACCGCTGACGTNGTNGTTTACGATGCGCTCGTCAGCGATGCCATTCTGAAATGGGCNGGACCGCAGACGTCCAAGATCTACGCCGGCAAGCGAGGCGGCAAGCCATCCCACAACCAACGAGATATNTCTGAACGCCTTGTTGATCTTGCCCGTGCTGGCAAGCGGGTCCTGCGCCTCAAGGGCGGAGATCCGTTCGTCTTCGGTCGCGGTGGAGAGGAGTGTCAGGCGCTCGCAGCCGCAGACATTCCTTTTCGAATAATTCCAGGCATTTCAGCCGGNGTNGGTGGNTTNGCNTATGCCGGCATCCCGGCAACGCATCGTGATATNAACCACAGCGTTATNTTTCTCACAGGNCATGACTCGANCGGNCAGGTTCCTGCNGGNGTNGATTGGCANGCCGTNGCAACTGCGTCTCCAGTCTTGGTGATGTANATGGCCATCAAGAACCTGCCTGACATCATCACACACCTCCTCGCTGGCGGGCGCACCGCGGATGATCCTGTGGCCGTTGTAAGTGANGCAACATTGCCCAGTCAGAAAATTGTCGAAACGACACTGGGTGAGGCACCCANCCTTGCGCNGCGAGGCGAACTCCCGACCCCTTCCATCGTTGTTGTCGGCAAAGCGTCCAAGCTACGCGAACAACTCGCCTGGTATGCCGATGAGTTAAAGGTCAATCCGATTGGCTGAGCCTACAGCAACACCACGCGGCATTGTCATAGCCGCACCATCTTCTGGCAGCGGCAAGACAACCATCACGTTAGGACTACTTGCTGCCCTGAGAGATCGGGGGCTAAGAGTTGCTGCGGCCAAAGTCGGACCTGACTACATCGATCCCCGGTTTCTTGAAGCCGCCAGTGGTGGTTCATGTGTCAACCTAGATCCTTGGGCCATGCCGCCTGAACGATTGAAAGCTCGCTTGGCGTCCCACGCTGCAGGCCATGACGTTGTCATCATCGAGGGTGTCATGGGTCTGTTCGACGGCGCCGAAGGCCGCGGTGGTGCAACTGCCGACCTCGCAAGCATGCTCGATCTGCCAATTCTCCTTGTCGTGGATGCAAGTAGACAAGCACAATCAATTGCAGCACTAGTTCATGGTTTTGCAACCTTCCGAGCGGACATAAACGTAGTGGCCACGATTGCCACGCGCGTTGGAAGTGACCGCCACAAAGACATGGTCGCCAATGCACTCGAACCTTTGGCTACCATCCATCTAGGCTCCGTGAAGTCAGACAGCGAGTTGAGCGTCCGATCCCGCCACCTCGGCCTCGTCCAGGCATGTGAGCAAGAAGAACTTGCCAAACTCTTGACTGCTGCCAGTCGATGCTTGGGTCAGCAGGTTGATCTCGATGAACTCATCCAGCTGACACAGCCCGTACCGCCATTAGAGCACCTCGCAGCCTTACCACCACTTGGGCAACGCATCTCTATCGCGCGCGACGCAGCCTTCGGCTTTATCTACCCGCATATCTTGTCGGATTGGCATAGACATGGTTCAGAACTCCACTTCTTCTCCCCCTTGGCCAACGGGGCTCCCGCAAGCAATTGCGACGCAGTATACCTACCTGGCGGTTATCCGGAGCTAAGCGCAGGCGCAATCTCAGCAGCCGAAAATTTTAAAGCTGGAGTGCAGACCGCCGTAGCCAACGGCGCGGCAATCTACGGCGAATGCGGTGGCTACATGGTACTAGGTAGAGCACTGATTGATGAGCATGGCGCCGGCCATCCGATGCTCGGCCTTTTAAGCCACGTAACGAGTTTCAAAGAGCGTCGCCGACAACTTGGCTACCGAAAGCTCAGACGCATCGCCGACGCACCGCTACCACTCAACCTGAGGGGCCATGAATTTCACTATTCGACGATTGATAGTGCCGGACAGGACGCTCCGTTGTTTGAGGTCACAGACAGCAAGGGTCGAAACTTGGGGGCAGTGGGCGGAGCGCGTGAAAGGGTATTCGGCTCTTACATGCACATGATTGACGTGTCGCCCGGCACCTAGAGCCCGATCGTTTCAGATGGAAGCGTTTGGCGCATCCATCTAAAACGTGAATCGGTCTTTAAACTTATTGAGTAGAGCAAGATTCACGTTCCAGCCAACAAAGTGAGCAAGTCGAACGGTGATTCCATCAGGAACGATCTTGCTCTAGCGCTGCGCACGATCCGCCAGATCGGTATTCCCTGGACTTCGAATGCGATGATAGGAACGTGCCATCTCCAGAATGGTATCACGAACCGCAGCATCCTCGATCCGATCAAACAGTAAGATCATCTCGGCGTTCTTACCATCTGCCAAGATTGCAATCAGATCGTCAGGCAGAACCGTATCTTCGCCGACTGACTCGAAGAAAAAGTGCACCGGAACATCAAGCGCAATTGCAAATTGAGCAATACGCGATGCACGCATTCCGCTTTGGCCCTGCTNATATTTATGGATCTGCTGTGGGGAGATGGAACAGTATGCACCCAACTCCTGCTGGCTCATCCCCAGCATCACACGCCTGAACTTTACGCGCTGCCCCACCAGCCGGTCGATTTCGGATGGTGTTCGGTGAGGCAAGGAATTTTCAATTTTGGGAAGTTCTCCCATACGCAATCTGCCATCTTGATCGAGCACATCGACTGGCTCGATGATTTCTCCAGCATCACAAACCTAAGCGCATCGTCCTGTTTCGTGAAGAGGAACATACAAATTTTGCTGCGCTAATCACATAAATTCCCGGAGAGGGGTCCAAGTTTCCAATCAATTTTCGGTTGAACCTGATCTGACGGTTNCNGAGCGTAGTANAATTAGNNTCTTACTTANCTGCCTGAACTTTCTCATCTAGATAGAAAAACTACAATGCTTGGGGCGCGTGAGTTGTGAGGGACGTAACTAGCGCCCCCTGCTCNCCTCCCGCCAACCTAAGTGGCAATGTCAACCGCTTATAATTCCGGCGCATCCGCAACAACGTTCTGGGATCAGAAATCACGGCCTCAACATCACAAAGTGTCGGGCTGTCAGCTTCCAGCGCACATTGCAGATTGCCTGACAGCCATTGCCCGTATCTGACATCAGGTTGATCGGTGACCGGCCGTCCAACGGACCTCTGAACCCACGTCCGATCTTGATAGATGTCCCAACCAGGGCCAAACATATCGANTATTGGCGGGGTAGCATTCGGACCGGAACGTATGACGTAATACTTTCCACCCAGCAGCTCAGACACTTGCTGCCTTTGCGCNGCCATATCAATATTCAACCCGGAGAAACGCCATAGCTCGATCAGGCGCCGCATGCCGCCAGCACTAGGAATATCGTCAACCGAGCCNGTTGAAATCTGNTAACGATCGTCGTGCTCCAGGCGCGCCTTCGTCATCAACGCCAAAACGCGTTGCCCCGCANAGTGCCAAGCCGCGCTAGCCGTCCGGCCGATAATCTCATCATGCCAACCGCCCTGGTGCCAGGACAGCGCAATTCGCTCCGGCGCGAATGTCTCCAGCAATGTCGCAAGCGTGGCATAGGCAGCATAACTCAAGCGATCGGGTATTACTCTGATTGNAGCGAGGCCACGGCGAGCCTGCACGCCCGCTACCANAGAGAGTTGCTGCTGGGCCTGAAATGAGTCTGGTCGGGTCGGCACTAGGGCTTTTATACCTGCGCTATTCCCGCAATGGATACGGCCCGCCTTATCTACAAAATAANTATTCACGGCTGGACTGCTCGAAATACCNAAANTTTCNGTAACGCCACATTGGCATCANTCGTGACAANGGGTCAAACGCTTCGTACCACATCCGACCAANAACATAACTTTGCCAACCATGNAGTGACAGNGAAATGGGGCATTTCATCGACAGCGTGCNCGNNCATATTCGATCACAAAGATGATTGCCCACCCGAGCACTTTCGCGCCATAGAATATGGCTGACGAAATTTTGAAGGGACGGGCGACAGGTGAGTTTACAGCCAAGCTCAATGCGATTTGCCGATCCAGGTATTCGCCCTCTGTTTGAAGAGGCCAGCCGCTGGCAATCGTGGCTCAATGTCGAAGCCGCTCTGGCGAAAGCGCAAGCAGAGCTGGATATTATTCCTGGGTCCGCAGCCCAAACCATCGTTAAACAAGCCTATCTTGAGAAGCTTGACGACAATGCGATACGTCAAGGTCTCTTGCGTACCGGTCATCCATTAGTTCCAATCATATGGGAACTTGCACGCGTCTGCGGCGACGAAGCAGGCGGTTACGTCCATTGGGGCGCGACAACACAAAACATTCGCGAAGCCGGAGATAACGTTCTCCTCAAGACCGCGCACCACACCTTTATAAAGCAGTTTGCCGAAATCCTTCAGGCACTGGCTGATCTCGCCGAGAGAAGTGCAGACATGGCAATGGCTGGGCGCACCCACGGCCAACATGCTGTTCCCATCACCTTTGGCTACAAAGTTGCTGTCTGGATCGACGAATTGATCAGGCACACCGAACGCCTGCGTGCGCTTGAAGATCGCGTATTCGTCGCCATGATGGGTGGGGCTGCAGGCACATACGCATCACTCGGCAGTCAAGGTCCGGAAGTGCAAACCCGCATGGCAAGGCACTTGGGCCTTTCATCGGCAAACGTGCCGTCACGCACCCACGGAGACAGGGAAGCGGAGTACGTGACCACTCTTGCCCTCATTGCAGCTACAGCGGCAAAGATCGGCAACGAAGTCTACGTGCTTATGAAGCAAGAGTTTGCAGAAGCCAGCGAGCCGATCCCCGCTGGCACAGTTGGCTCTAGTACAATGCCGCAAAAGCGTAATCCAATCCTGTGCCAGGACATTGTTGCCGATGCTGCCCGGGTCCGCGCGATGGCGCCTTTGGCGCTAGAATCCATGCTGACCGAGCACGAAGCCAATCGCGCCACAAGCGTCATGATGCGTGATGCATTAACAGAAGCGACCATTTCGACGGGAGATATTCTCGCGCGATTGATTGAAATCGCTAAAGGTATGACGCTTGATCCGGATCGCATGCGCCAGAACCTTGATCTCACCGGCGGTATGATCCTTTCGGAATCCATCATGATGGAACTTGGCACAAGCATGGGCCGCCAAGTTGCCCATGACCTTGTATACGATGCTGTGGAAGAAGTCCGTGCAGGCCGCACTAATTTTTCTGCGGCGCTTAGCAACGAACCGCAGATCCAAAAGCACCTTGGCACTGATGGAGTAGCACGTCTAAAAGACCCATCTCTTTATAGCGGCCTTTGTCGCGACATGGCCTTGGATCAAGCAAAGAAAGCACGAGAAGTGGCGCAGGAACTAGCGTCTCACCGAAGATGATAGGCAAGAGAAAGCGATCCGATGGCATCCACGACACCAGCACAGATTAAAAACGCCTATCTTGCCGTTCGTCCCGACTGGTTGGAGAAGCATCAGGAAGACATTCTGGAGCCCGACCTCCCCATAGTCGATCCTCATCATCATCTGTGGGATCGCCTAGGTTGGCGTTTTATGTTCGACGATCTACTTTCCGATACCAGCACTGGCCACAACATTATCGCGACAGTATTCGTGCAATGCAAAGCCTTCCACAAGTCCGATGGCCCTATAGAGATGAGACCAATCGGCGAAAGTCAATTCGCTGCCGGCGTTGCCGCAATGTGCGAAAGCGACACCTACGGTACACTTCGAGCCTGCGCCGGCATCGTCAGTCATGCCGACATGATGTTGGGTTCTGACGTAGAACGTGTGCTCCAAAATCATATTGATGTCAGTGGTGGCCGGTTCTGTGGCATCCGCCATATTACGGCCTGGGATGATGATCCCGAACTCATGAACCCAAACTACACGCCCCCACAACATCAACTGTTAGATGCAAAGTTCCAGGAGGGCATTCGCACGCTCGGCAGAATGGGACTTACATTTGACGCATGGCTTTATCATCCGCAGATCGATGACCTAACCGCTGCCGCAAAGGCCTGCCCGGACACAAAGATTGTTTTGGATCATTGTGGTGGCCCGCTCGGCATCGGTGCCTATGCCGGTCGGCGTAGCGAAATCTTCCCAAGTTGGGTTGCCTCAATCAAGGCGTTGGCAGAATGCCCTAATGTTCATGTCAAACTCGGTGGATTGGGAATGCGCATCAACGGTTTCGGCTTTGAGGACTCCGATGTGCCTCCATCATCGGCCACTCTAGCGGCAGCATGGAAGCCTTACATTGAAACATGCATCGAGGCATTCGGCACAAATCGCTGCATGTTCGAGAGCAACTTCCCTGTCGACAAAGGTTCCTATAGTTACCCGGTCTTCTGGAATGCTTGCAAAATCCTGGCGAAATATGCCACGCCAACAGAGAAAGAAGATCTGTTTTCCAGCACAGCCCAAAAATTCTATGGATTGATTTCATCGCAAACAACATCCAAGCATTAAAACCGCATTGGAACTAACGTCCCAACGGACAATCCATCGCGAATTGGCAAAACGAAATTTGCAAAACGCATCGTCGACTTTAACAACGCCGTGGAAAAGCTCGCAAACATTCTCGGCCGCGTTCAGTCGAGAAGCACGTCGATCCTGGCTAATTCGGATAGCATCGCAGGTTCTGCAAATGAATTGTATGACTGAGATAGACCGGTGAACCCAGAGAAACGCGGCAATGGCTTCCGCGTCATTGAACGCAAGCCGATCCCTGCCTAGTCAAAGTCAGGAACTTGCCCAGCTAGTCGGACGCTTTAAGTTGAGCAAGAACTCAACGGCGGGAGCATACCAGACCTCAGGCGTCCGAAGCTTGGCCGCATAGTACGCGACGCAAAACCAACCAAAACGACACCACGCAATCCACCGTAATGCTCTCGCAAAGAGGATTGTGGTGGGTTCGCTTTGCTTGTGCCCCTGACAGCGTGCTGGAAAGCTGTGTTTTCTCACAAAATCGAATGCCCCGCAGCCAAATCCATCGCACTACCGATGGCAAAATAACCGGCGTTCGCCTAAGGTCGCCGCAAACGCATGAACGGCATGGGGAAGCCAGAAATGAACGATGCATCCGGAACACAGGCCGAAGCAACAACACCTTTACTCACTGTGGCCAACGGCAGGGCAACCGTGTCTCTCAACCGACCAGCAATGCACAACCGTCTTGAGCCGGCTGACCTCAGGCGATTGATCGAGATTTTCGACGAGGTTGAATCCCGAGACGATTGTCGCGTCCTCGTGTTGACAGCCACAGGGAAAAGTTTCTGTTCCGGCTTTCATCTTGGCGCGCTTGCCGAGCGTGACGAAAGAGACGAAGCGCATGATCCGGATGCGTTTGAAAAGATGGTCAACAAGCTGGAGTCGCTGACGATCCCGACGATTGCTGCCATCAACGGCGGCACCTACGGTGGCGCGACGGACATGGTCCTAGCTTGTGATTTCAGGATTGGAGTTGAAGGCATGCGCTGCTTCATGCCTGCCACACGCCTAGGCATCGTCTATTACGCGAGTGGTGTCCGCCGATACGTTTCGCGCCTGGGTGTCAATAACGCCAAGAAAATGTTCCTCACCGCGAAACCTATTGAGGCGGATGAACTCTTGCGCATGCAGTTCCTCACTGAACTACTCCCTGTCGAGCAGCTCACCAAACAGGTAGATGAGCTTGCAGAGACCATTGCCGCCAATGCCCCACTGGCGGTCGCCGCCATGAAGAAAGGTCTCAATGAGCAAGCAGTCGGTGAGTTAGATATTGAGCGTCACCTCGCGGCCAAACAGCGAAGTTCGGCATCGGAAGATCACCAGGAAGCGCTCAAAGCCTGGCAGGAGAAGCGCAAGCCAGTTTTCAAGGGCCTATGACAACGCCTGGAGATGGTTCCCTCAAGTCACTCTGGGCAGACGTGAGATGGCGTTCAACTATCTTCCTGCTCTCTCTTGCGTTCGCCACTTCGGCAATCTTAGCGACGCTCTATCTTGTCGATCGCAAACCCGACCCACTGACTGCTGAGATCCTCGTTCTGGGGGACTCACAGTTATCGTTCGGTGGTGGACCCACGCTAAGCACATTTTTCGAAGACCTCCCAAACCAGTGCCGCGACATCGCGACGGACAGCAGCGATCAGGAACTTTTGCAAGACAAGCGCTTCTCGATGATCGGTACAAGGTCCACGTCATTGCAATCATGGGTGACACAGAAGGTGCGACCTTGGGAACTTCTCTGCCACAAAGACAAGCGATGGGGCGTCAACGCGAGCGCATGGGGCGAAGTGAAACCAGATAAGCGGCGCTACGTGCAAATAGGTGAAGGTGAATTGTTTCAGGTTTGCCAACCCGATCAGCCGCCTATTCGGCATCTGCTTGCTCCAGGATACTACAGCCCTGAACTCCTGATGATCTTCGTTGGTGGCAATGGCGCAGCCCGTCTGGCTCGGAAACCCGATCTAGCCCAACGAGACGTCGATCAATTCATCAAGGAACTGCCTGCCAACATGGGGTGCATCTTCATGATGACAGCCCCAGTCTATCAGACATCGCAAAACGAGCGACGCCTCAAGGCGCAAACCAATTTGCGAGCAGCATTTGCCAAACATGGTGAGCGTTGCACATTCGTTGATGGTCATACCCCCGCAACTCGGGCGGCTATTGAGGGTCAGGCCCAATATTTTCGTAAGGATGATAGCGGAAAGGTGAAGGATTCCTATCACGCAAACAAAGACGCTGGGGCAGCATTTCTGAAACTGCGCCGCGCTCCGCTGTGCAACGCATTGATCAAACAATTCAAAGCGATAACCACTGCCCGCAACCGAGCGTCCTAGACCGAATACGCCTGTGCGCAACCTCTAGTGCAATCTGAGAACATGCGCTATGGCTCTGAGTGGGTAGGGACAAGGCAGGGATACCGAAAGCATGCTCAAAGGTGATTGGATTGGAGTAGACCTCGACGGCACGCTGGCACACTATGATCACTGGCGCGGCGCGCACCACATTGGTGAGCCCATTTTCCCAATGCTGGAGCGCGTAAAGTCATGGTTGGCAGCCGGCAAGACCGTCAAGATCTTCACGGCGCGCATGACGGAGCCTCATTGCGACGGTATCGATGTTCGCCAACACATTCAGGACTGGTGTGAAAGGCATGGTCTACCACGGCTCGAAGTGACCAATGTGAAAGACTATTGGATGGTCGAACTTTGGGACGATCGCGCGGTCCAAGTTATCATGAATACTGGCGAACCCGTCCGCCGCAGTGATACAAACTAAGCCCCCGACGCAATGCTGCATAAGTAGCATCTGGAAGCTCCTTCATGGCACGCAAACCACCAAGATCCACAGAGGTTCGCGCTGAGGCCCGCGTGATCCTGCATCGATGGCAGCAAGCGATGACAAAGACTGAGAACGAGATTGCCGAAGCGATCGCGATCGGCGACACGATTCTGGAGGATGCTTTGCATCACGAAAGTGAGCTTCAATCGTATGACTACGAAGTGCAGCTTGCTATGCTTGACAACAGCCTCATAACGCCGAGCGAACAGCCACCTGAGTTAAGGCCAGAACATATCGAGGCGCTGGAGCACTTCAGAGAGCAGAAAGCCTAGCCTGCAAGGCAAGCCTACTGGCATTTGAGACGCCGATTAATGCTCAATCCAGGTTCTCCAATGACGTGAAGTTTCCCCACGACGGTCACAATCCTTGCCAACTTTATTGCGACGTTGCACTCACTGGCGTCCCCCCGCAACGCCGGTCAACCACCCCGGCCCATACTTTTTCAGAAAGACTCGGTGCTGGGGTGGTGTTGGATCCTCAAGATCAGTATTACCCCGGTAAAAACGTCAGATCGGCACTGGCATAGACTATGTGTGCTTCCTAGAGCCCGATCGTTTCAGATGGAAGCGCTTGGCGCATCCATCTGAAACATGAATCGGTCTCTAAACTTATTGAGTAGAGCAAGATTCACGTTGCGGCCAAAAAAGTGAGCAAATCGAATGGTGATTCCATCCGGAACGATCTTGCTCTAAGTACGGCGATACCAACGCCACACGGGGAGGTATTCAGTGAAAGTCATCGCCATATCCGGAAGTCTTCGCAGCGCATCGTTCAACACGGCACTGCTCAAAGCATGCGCCGACCTTGCACCAGCGGGCATGGAGCTAACCCTCGCTGACATCTCCGGCATTCCGCTTGACAACGGTGACGACCAGGCCAATGGCTTCCCTGCAAGCGTAACAAGCCTCGCAGACCAAATACGTTCAGCTGATGCCATATTGATTGCCACTCCAGAATACAATTATTCCATTCCAGGCGTCCTTAAGAATGCACTGGATTGGCTCAGCCGGGTCGAAAACCAACCTTTTGATAACAAGCCTGTCGGCATCATGGGTGCAGCCATGGGCGCCTTAGGTACGGCACGCGCCCAGTATCACCTGCGCCAGGTTTTCATCTTTCTTAACGGCCGCATGATGAATCGACCGGAAGCATTTGTCGGCACCGCCCATCAGAAATTCGATGCGAATGGGACACTCACGGATCAATCAACTCGCGAGTTTCTAGCCAAATATATGGTCTCATTCGAGGAATGGGCGAACGGCTAATGTCGATCTAGCCCTATCTACGAGGCTCTCAAGCAGGGCTGGCCTGCTGCACATCAAATGAACCTAATGTACGGCAGCAGGCTGGTTCCAACGCTGATGACAAAACGGAATATCGGCAGACCGACGATCGATAACAGGATCAGGATCATCAGCACCAACGTACCATACCTGGCATTGTAATAGCGGTATTGGTTCGCCAGCACGCGCGGAAGGAAGTAGGGCAGGATGTAGTGGCCGTCGAGTGGGCCGAGTGGGATCAGATTGAAGACCATAAGCACGAGATTGACGACCACCAGCAGTACGAACACCTGCTGCACGCCCGGATCGCGAAATGTCGTCCAACCTTCTTGGATGCCGTAAAGATAGAGATTGTAAACAACAATCGCTATCAGAAGATTGGCTAGCGGACCCGCAGCTGCAACGACAAGCTGCGCCCAAAATGAATTGAAATTGCGTGGGTCGACCGGGACTGGCTTGGCATATCCAAAGCCCACCAGCACCACCATAAGCAGCCCGAACGGATCGATATGGGCCACGGGGTTGAGCGTCAATCGCCCCTGCCGCTCAGCTGTATCATCGCCATACTGTTTCGCAGCAAATGCGTGGCCGAACTCATGGAAAGTCAATGACAGGATCAGCGCACCAAGCAGGGCCGCAAACAAAAAGTAATTGCCCTGAAACAGTAGGCTGGTCACACGCGCTCTCCAATTCGTTTTCGCACATTAGATATATGCAAGCGCATTCGTGATTGCCAGAAAGAACAGCTCTGCGCGCCACACTGAGACGTCGACGTTCTTAAACCGATGAACTCTTCCTGAGCCTAGCCCTGGTCAGGCACCAACCTATTGCTGATCGCTTTTGTCTTCGATCAGCTCCTCACGCGTGATCCTGTCGCCAGGACGATGGAACCAAACAACCGCCAGAACCGCAAGGGCGATCCCCACAAGCAACGATGAAACGAATAGATTGAACTCGATGACATGCAGTCGTTGGCTANCGAAGAACCAAATCAAGCCCGTTGTGATTGCGAGCAAAACCCAGTGCCAGAGATTTCCGAGTAAAACCTTATCCATTATCGCGCGTCTCCTCCGATCGAACCCGTAGGCGTGGCATCTGCTTGTTCCGAATGCTGAACTGCCGGTGTAGCGGGCGCAGTTTTTCCAAGAAACCGCGGACCAAGAACAACGCCACTCAGGATGAGGCCGACAGCCCACCAAAGATAGCCTTGTACCCCGCCAATGATTTCAGTTGGCGGCATCAGTGTTAGAGCAGCGGCAACAATCGCAGCAAAACGCTGCAGCACGTTGAGCCTACCGCGACACCAACCCTCCAGCCCCGTTGAAAGCACATAGAGGCCGATCAGCGCCACGATCGTGGAGATAACAGAAAGCCAAGTCGGTCCGACAAGCAACAGCGATGGATTGTAGGCAAATGCGAGCGGCACGAGGTACTTCGCAATACCAACACGCGTGGACTCCACCGCAGTAATCATCGGGCCCGTCTTTGCGATTGCCGCTGCCGCAAATGCTGCCAGGGCAACAGGTGGTGTAATGCTGGAAACCACACCGAAATAGAAGGCAAACATATGGGCTGCAATGGGTTCGATACCCGCTTTTACAAGAGCGGGCACAATCAGAGCTGCAACGGTGATATAAACCGCCGTCGTAGTGATGCCCATGCCGAGGATAATGGCGGAGCCCCCCGTCAACGACAGAAGGATCAACAAGTTGCCACCTGAGATATTGATGACTTCCTGCGTAAACTTAAGACCCAGGCCGGAGACGAAAACCGACCCAATGATCAGGCCGGCACAGGCACAGGCCACTGTCACTGGCACTGTCGCCCGGACACCAGCCTCAAGAGCCGCCATAATGTCCACCGGACTCATCCGCGTTTCAGGCCGAAAGAAACTCAATACAAACAGCGAGACAATTCCCCAGAATGCCGACTTCATCGGCGTGTAGCCCATCAACAAGAATGTTACGAGCACAGCCAGCGCGATCAGCAAATGCCAACCGCGCTTAAGGACTTCACCAGTTTGCGGCAGGAGGCTCNTCTCAATCTGACCAATACCATTCTTTTCCGCCTCCAAATGGACCATGAAGTACACCGTCGCGAAGTAGAGGAACGCCGGTATGATGGCGGCAAGGATGATGTTGATGTAACTCGTCTCGAGGAACTCGGCCATAATGAAAGCCGCCGCGCCCATAATAGGCGGGGTGATCTGGCCACCTGACGACGCACAAGCTTCAACGGCTGCAGCAAACTTCGGTCGGTAGNCAACCTTGCGCATAAGCGGAATGGTGAATGCGCCTGTCGTCACAATGTTCGCGACAGCTGAACCAGATACCGTCCCCATGAAGCCACTAGCGACAGCCGAAGCTTTGGCTGGACCTCCAACCCGGTGCCCCGTCATCGAGACAGCAAGATCAATGAAGAAGCGCCCTGCACCAGAGCGGATCAGCAATGCACCAGAAATGATGAAAAGAACAATGTAGGTCGCNCAGACATGCAATGGAATGCCGAAGATGCCATCACTGGACATAAACAGATTATCGATAAACTTCTCAAAGCGAACCGGTGGCCAATAGAAAAAGCCTGGAAAGTAATTTGCGTAAAGCGCATGAAAAATGAAGAACGCGGTGATGATGACCATCGCCCAGCCAACGGCACGTCGCGTGACTTCCAAAATCAGCAGCGTCAGCAGTCCACCGACGATTAAGTCTGGGGTCTCCTTCTCGCCATAGCGCAAGTGGAAAGCTGTGATATCGAAGATGGTCCAGACCAGAGCAAAAATGACGTAGAGGATCAACACCAGATCAACAAAGAAGCCAATCCAACGTCGGCCGTATCTGTCCGTAGTCGTATGATCTGGAACAGTTGAGCATTTGAGCTAAGCGAATGTTCGGCTCATCGGTTTCATTTTTATGCTACGGCTTTGCGATGTTGCAAGCGTCGTGTTTCGAATGTTTGACGTTTGATCCTT
>NZGY01000108.1 GCA_002689605.1 Filomicrobium sp. | reverse complement strand
GTGCGTTCTCGAAGGTTGCTGCTTTGTTTGGCGACATCAAACCAACCAGATGCACCGCCAGCTTTCAAACCGCCCGAACACCAGTTACACCCATAGCTCAAGAGTTGCCCCGTGATAAGCAGGAGGCTTTTGAAGTTCTTGGTGCAAACCCAGAAGCGAGCGAAAAGATCTTGAAGCGGCTCGTAGATGCATTGCGCGCAACTTGGCATCCTGATCTGGCAAGTAACGACGATGATCGCGAATTGCGGGATCGACGTATCATGCAGATTAATGTCGCCTGGGACTTAATTACGGATAAGCGCAGCGAAGCCTAGAGCTCAGCCAAGCGCACTCCTGCTTCAGTCACAATAGTATTGAGCGGTTGCTAGAGCTCACGTCCTTCGTTGATGTATCGGTGCCGCTGAAGTCTCGATGATCAGCGACACCAATAACTTCGCTACTGCAATCCTTTACTGCCTTAGTAGCTCTTGGCCGCTTCGGCCGGCCCCTTGCCTCGAATAGCGTTCACGCCATTCTGACAGGCAGTTGCCAGTAGACGGGTATCGTTCAGCAGAGACGCAAATTTATAGCCTTGCTCATAGCGCGTCAGGATTGTCTCTGGGCCATCGCCATGAACGCCAGGAACAAGACCTGCCTCATTCGTGAGGTCAGCAATTTTCTCTATGCCATCAATAACCTTTTGCGACGTGGGTGCCAGCGTTGCCTCCTCACCCATGCTGAGACCTAGATCCGATGGTCCCACATAGACCCCATCGAGACCTTCGACTTTCAGGATTTCTGGCAGGTTCTTGATGGCAGTTTCAGTTTCAATCATGGCAATGACCAGTACTTCGTCATTGGCATGTTTAACGTAGTCACCCCCGGCATAGAATGATGCACGAAACGGCCCGTTCGAACGTGCACCATCGGGCGGGTAGCGAGATGCTGATACTAGCGCCTTGGCTTCCTCGACCGTGTTGATCATTGGGCAAATTACACCGAATGCACCAGCATCCAGAACGCGCATAATGATGCCAGGCTCATTCCATGGAACGCGTACCATTGGCACGGCCTCCGTTTGGCAGATCGCCTGAAACATCGGAACGACGCTCTCGAACGGCACGCAGCCGTGCTGCATATCAACAGTTACGCTTTCAAAACCAGAGCGTGCAACCACCTCTGCAGACATCGTATTTGGTAGACCGAGCCAGCCGTTGATCGTCGTTTCACCGTTTGCCCATAGCTCACGTAACTTGTTCTTCTTCATCTCCGTGGCTCCCGATAGGTTTTATTTTATGGAATAACTTCACTTGTGTCGTATAAGCCATGNCTGGCCGCCAACGGTCTATATCTCAACAGAAGATATCACGTGTCGGGCAGGATCGCGCGGCGGAAGGTGCATGCCAAGCAAGGCGTATTGGTTAAACCCACCTCATCTAGATAGTACAGCTTTACCGCGCTACTGCGGTCGCTCAATGACTCAGGTCGCTCAAGGTACGAAATCAATGCGCGAAACGAAAGCGAACCCTGTGTCTATCCTGTTTCGATAGGGAGGCTTTCATCCGTCGCCCACTCACTCATCGAGTTGTCATAAACGGTGAGGTTCTCGTAGCCCAGTTGGTGCAGAAGGAATGCGTCGAGTGTCGCAGCGATGCCGCCACCGCAGTACAGGATAATACGTTTGTCAGGCGTTGCGCCGACCCCAGAAAATTTGTCGGCCACAGCTTNAGCATTAGCGAAGACCTTGCTGTCCCCGATCTGAAGGTCTGCTGCGGGGACATTAACGCTACCGGGAACGCGGCCAGGTCGACCATATCGATAAATTTGCCCNCTATGCAATTCGGACGAAAGTGCATTGAGCGTGCAAACTTTGTCGTCACCGATAGCGGCCTGCACCTCATCTTTGCCGACAAAAAGTTCGGGTCGCGGCTCGCATGTGAGCTGTGCGGGGGCGAATGTGACGGCATCTGTCGAGACGGGGCGCTGCTCGATTGCCCACTTATCCCATCCGCCATCAAGAATAGCAGCATTGTCAAACCCAATGGTTCGAAGCATCCACCAGATCCGCGTGGCCCACTGCATATTCTTGCGCGAGTAGAGGATTACCCTAGTGTCATNTCCGACGCCATGACTGGCAAACATCGCAGCNAATTCATCAAGTGGCGGCATGGTGAAACGGAAGGCACTCTCGTTGTTTGAAAGGTCTGCCTGTAGATCAAGGAAACCAGAACCAGGAATGTGACCGGCATCATAATCGGCACGACCACTTTCCACGCCATAGGGTTTGCCTGTGCCTTCTTCATAGTGGAGATAGACTGTGCAATCAAAAACGCGCAGGTTTGAAAGGCCGATATTCTGGGCCAACCAATCGGTAGAAACAATTTGANCGGGGTGCTTGTACGTTACTGCGGGCATACCATTCTCGTATCATTTTGGGTTCGGAAAGCTATTATAGCCGAGACCCGCTGTTGGTGAAGCCTGCAGCCGTCATTCAAACCAAAACGAAAACGGAAGCCATCGTGAGTAAGAGAAGGAAAACAGAGACTTTGGGGAAGAGAATTGNCCGCGCCCGTGACGGAGCAGGCTTGTCTTCTGNACAGTNAGCAAGGCGTATGGGAGTAANGACGGCGACGCTCTCGAATTGGGAAACTGACAAATCTGAGCCAAGAGNAAACAAGCTCGTGACTCTCGCTGGCATGCTCAATGTAAGCCTGACATGGCTGGTGACCGGAAAGGGTAACGGCCCGTTGGTCCATACTGTTGATACCGAGTTGGACTATCTCCGTTCGAGCCTGCTTGCACTAACGACGCAAGCGGAGGCAACTGCGCTTCAGATCGATGAGATAGTGCTGCGGTTGGATGATTTTCGCCAAGATGGCGTTGATGGCAATAAGTAAGACGGCCACTCCAGAAGAGTGGCCTCCAAGTNCTCTAACCAAGTGCTCTAACAAGGTACTCTAAGCAGATCTCCGATGCGTAGTGGTGTCATTTGATCCGACATCAGGGCTCGGGAAATCCGAGAGTGGCCTATTCCCAAACCGGCTCTTTGCAACCGTTTCCGCAAGACATACGCCCAGGGTATGGCCGCTGTTGTCGACAACAGTCGGGTCCAAGTAAAGCCTGCCNAATGAACTCTGATCGTCGTTGTCGCTGTNAAATGTCGTTTGCTCGTAACCNCGTGCATCGACACTAAACATCAATGCCGGGGCACCAACAGCTCCGAACCAATGCACATTGCGTGCCCATTCAGAAGCTTGGAACATGTCACCCGCTTCCAAGATCTCGTCGCGAACCGGCTGCAAAAGGAGAATGTCTTCGGCGTCCTTTTCCACGCGCTCATACTCTCGCAGATGCACTTGGCCTTTTAGGACGACGTGCGTTGAGATCAGATTGTGATGTTGATGCGGGGCCTGGCTGGTACTCGGCTGCAAAATGTAAACCTGCACTGTGTAACGACAATTGCCAACATGCCGGCGGACAAGCCATTCAGCAGTATTGGATTGATCAAGACGTTCGAGGGCAGGCTGCAATGACTTTAGTAGATCAGGCTGACTGCAGGCATCGCGCATTTGGCTCTGGAACGTCTCGCAATCGATCGATCTATTGCGCAACTGCTCCAGCAAACAAAGGAACTGCTCGTCGAACTTTTTTTCGAGNGTCGCAACCTTGGTGCGNACTTCTACCGAGCCGCATTGTTGCATTGGTGGANATCCCTCTTGCCGAAAAGTATNTGACTGTCAGCCGCTCTAACAATCANGCACTGGTTCATGCTCATGTATCGTTNTCATCGCNATTGCATCGGTNCGATTTGGCAATCGTATTGCNCGTCANACTGGGTGAAGCGCTATGCACGCTTGTCACGTCAGGTGGCGTAGNTAGGTGTGCTTATCAGTAGTGAACAGAGNCGTTGTCGAAACCGTGAAGTGAGTTCGATATGTAGGCCTGACCACGTCATGGCTTCATCGCGGAGAAATGTCCGGGCCCAAGANTTCCAATTCATCGCCAGAACTAAGGATGGGTGGAACAATTCAGCACGAGCAGGTCGCCNTAGCGGTCTTTGCGCGTTGACTGCTGCANGGNCGCGACAGGTCAAAGAAGCAGCAGTCAGTGGGNCGGCAACCGTTGCACTTTCGCGNCAACCCAGCCGCATCGCCTGAACCTGTCGAAGCNGGTTCGACTAGGATTGTGAATCCGAACTGCCTAGCTTGCCGGCCTAGCTGCTAGGCGAGCTGACAGACGCACGCTGCTTCTNTGCCGCGATACCCANGCTTCGCATTTCAGCGCTAACACGTTCGAATGCATCTGCTCTCGCCAAGCAGCTCTTANGATCGCTTGCCGTACCATAGGTTGCGGACATTCGCTTCTCAATGTCGATGCGTTTGACTGCTCTATCCGCTTTGCAAACCGCTCCGATCAGCATCTGNANGCTTCGCTGTGTTCGAGGGCTTGTCCCNGCATTGCATAGTTGCTTGATATGCGTTGCTAGAACGCATGCCTGATCGGCAGCCGCCNTCATTCTTTCTCGATAAGAACCATTTTGTGCGAAACCGCTTGAAGCATATGCANCTGAGATAAAAATTAACAACACAACACGCAAAACCATAGCGTCCCCGCATACAACTCTAAACAACTCAGTAGATACTCTACACCATAAGTGTTTTCCATTGATTAGTGACGAAAATCGGTACGGCCCTTGGNTTGAGTANAAAAACTCAGATGCCTCGTGAGCAATTTCCAATTGGCCGATTGTTTCAGCCTGAATTGGTTGACTGCATGATGCAGCGCAAAATCGTTTGCTCTCAAGACGGCAGTCCGTTATAAGCCGGTGTGCTCCCAACAGTTGGGGACCTCGCCGGCGCACCCTTGGAGGCTGGGCGGGATTGATAGGGCCGATTCAGGCCCATTTTCTATTGGAGATATGCCATGGCAGATGCAGGAGTTGCTGAACTCCCGGCCACGGCGCGTCCCAGGGCCGGTAAGGGGGCCGCCCGGGCAGTGCGTCGTGAAGGAAAGGTTCCAGCAGTCATCTATGGTGACAAGAAAGAACCTGAGACTATCGCAATCGATTTTAACTACCTTGTTAATCTNNTGCGCCGCGGTGGTTTTTTGTCGAGCGTGTTTGACATTAAATTCGACGGTAAGACAGTTCGTGCGCTAACTCGCGATGTACAACTTGACCCGGTCAAGGACCTCCCAATCCACGTTGATTTTCANCGTGTTGGTGGNGATGGCCAGATCCGCGTTCTGGTACCGGTGGAGATNGTCAACGAAGATAAATCACCCGGCATGAAGCGCGGTGGTGTTCTCAATATCGTCCGTCGTGAAATCGAGGTCTTCTGCCCGGCGGCCGCTATTCCAGAGAGCTTGACCCTAGATCTCGATGGCGTTGAGATCGGTACGTCGATCCACATCTCGGCAATCTCACTGCCTGCAGGTGTTACACCTACAATTACCGATCGCGATTTCACGGTTGCGACGATTGCTGGCTCGGCCGCAGCAAAGTCCGATGCAAGTAGCGAAGACGGGGAAGCAGATGAAGGCGGCGGCGGCGAAGCTGCTGGCTAAGACTAACTTTGCCAACGACCAACCTCAGGGCATCTCATAGTGCCGGTTGGTNGACAAGATGTGCGCGAGGGGCCCATCTCGCGCAATTTTCGAATTTTTTCAGCTGCGAGCAAAGGCCATGAAACTCTTCGTCGGCCTGGGCAATCCTGGCCANAAATACGAAGGCAATCGCCACAACGTCGGCTTTATGGCGCTCGACAGCATTGCCGATCGGAATAATCTCGGTCCATGGCGGAAGCGCTTCCACGGATTGGCCTGCGATGGAACGCTCGATGGTGAGCGAGTTCTCCTCCTNAAACCTCAAGGTTTTTACAATGACTCGGGAAATCCGGTCCGAGAGGCAGCCAAGTTTCTAAAGATCAAGGCTGCAGACATCATTGTNTTCCACGACGAGATTGACCTGGCGCCTGGCAAACTGCGCGTGAAGTTTGGNGGTGGCCTCGCTGGAAACAACGGTTTGCGGTCAATCAACGCCCAAATGGGTGGGCCGGACTTTTGGCGGGTTCGGATCGGTGTCGGTCATCCCGGAGATAAGAATCAAGTTGCGAACTATGTGCTGCGGGATTTTGCCAAGGCTGATCGTGACTGGTTAGAAATTGCACTCGATGCCATGGCGAGAAGTGCAGCCCGTCTGGCAGCAGGCGAAGCTGATCGTTTCCAGAATGATGTCGCGCAAGCTTTGTCGGAATTCCGCAGTCAGGAAAAGCAAGCGGTGGAGCCCGCAGAGGGACGGAACAGATCGGGACCTCAAGCAGCCAGATCAACAGCGGCAAAGGCAGAGAGAACTGCAGGTTCGACATCAGCAGGTCAGAAAGTAAAGGCCGGCAAGGGTGGGCCACCCAACCAGATGCAGCTGGCACGGAAAGCGTCATCAAGCAAACGCAAAAAGACATCGCGGAAGATTAAGAAGGGCGTCACGAGCGACAGAACGGTGTCGGTCGTTGGAACGGATCAAGGTAGTAATCCTGGCACTGTGGAACCTGTTACAGGCAGTAAGACAGCCTTAGCCGATCGCTTAAAGCGTTGGCTAAGTGGGAACAAAGACGAATAGTCAGATATACGAAGAGAAGCGACCATGGGATTCAAGTGTGGAATTGTTGGACTACCGAATGTCGGTAAGTCGACGCTGTTCAATGCTCTGACGCAGACCGCAGCAGCCGAAGCTGCCAACTATCCATTTTGTACGATTGAACCCAACGTTGGCGAAGTGCCGGTACCGGACCCACGACTCGAAAAACTGGCAGCGATAGCAAGTTCAGCTCAGATCCTGCCTACGCGGCTGACATTTGTTGATATTGCTGGGTTGGTGCGCGGAGCATCAAAGGGCGAGGGGCTCGGCAACCAGTTTCTCGCTCATATTCGCGAAGTAGACGCAATCGCCTACGTACTCCGTTGCTTTGAGGATGACGACATCACTCATGTTGAGGGAAAGATCGACCCGACGGCGGACGCAGAAACGGTCGAGACCGAATTGATGCTAGCGGACATGGAGAGTCTCGAGAAACGCCGCGTGACACTTGAGAAGCGTGCCAAAGGCAATGACAAAGAGGCCAAGGCAACACTGGTTCTGATAGACAAGGCACTGGAACAGTTGCGTGACGGCAAGCCNGCTCGGACCGCAGAAGTTGCANCTGAAGAGCAAGAGGGTTGGAGGCAACTACAACTGCTGACTGCAAAGCCGATACTTTATGTCTGCAACGTCGATGAGGATTCTGCCGATAAGGGCAACTCTTTTTCGGAGACTGTAAAGGCTCGTGCTGATGAGGAAGGCGCAGGGTGTGTGATTATTTCAGCGAAGATTGAGGCTGAATTGGCTAGTTTGCCAGACGAGGAGCGAGTGGAGTTCCTAGAGACATTGGGACTCGAAGAGCCAGGCCTCAACCGATTGATACGCGCTGGTTACGATCTCTTGGGACTGCTGACCTATTTCACCGTTGGCCCGAAAGAGGCACGTGCGTGGACCGTAACATCAGGCACGAAGGCACCCCAAGCAGCCGGTGTCATCCATACGGACTTCGAAAAGGGCTTTATTCGAGCAGAGACAATTAAATACGCTGATTATGTAGATCTGGAGGGCGAAGCCGGTTGCAAAGAAGCTGGCAAAATGCGCCTGGAAGGCAAAGAGTATATTGTGCAAGACGGTGACGTTATGCACTTCCGGTTCGCCAACTGACAGACCGCTAAGGTGCCATCAGATCCTACAAGTCCCTGGCTGATATCTGCGGCTTGAGCCTTGTGCANTCCAGCACCTGCCCCGTTAGCCGCATTGCGCTGCTCTATGGGCGCCCTAGATACGGGCAACGGAGGTTTCGGAACAAGAGACGAGACATGCCCGTTAGCCCAAATGGGCTAACGTTTCCTGAGTGTCAGTACGCCATTACCTTCATCAGCTGTAAGGGTTACTTTCTGCTCACGGCCGTTCACAACAATCCGAACATCACCACGCAGATCGTAGGCCTGATTGTAGAGTTCACCCTTGTAAGTGTTCTCTCTAACTTTCAACACCTTGCCTGTCTGAATGATTCTTATAGATGGATTGGCGCATACTGCTCTCACGCCGAATACTTTTGAAGTCTCTCTGTTATACGTCACCTTGCAGCGGAAATTTTCAGTTTTACCGGAAGAGGCCAACTTAGCTTTGCCAAAGCCGTTCCATTGGCCGTCAAGTCCCTTTGCCTGCGCAGACGCAGTTGATGCCAGGAGACCAGTCGTTAGAAGTATAGNTGTGCAACCGATAAAAAACGGCAGGCGGACCATGTTTTTCCTCCGTAGGCATAACACTATTCTGAGCACTCAGAGTTGGCGACGAACAATACCAACCTTATATCACGCATTAGCACAACGACGTGATCAGAATTTGAATTCAACAAATTTGATAAAACATTAGCAGTGTCTCGCAATCTATGTCACCCGGCATTTATCGAATCTGAAGTAGTGTTTCAGCAAAACCATNCTAAGTCAGGGTGTGGAAAGAAATGAATTACCGACACGCATTCCATGCTGGCAACTTCGCTGATGTGATGAAGCACATCATACTTGTTCTGGCGATCGAGCACCTAAGAAAAAAANCGANGCCATTCCGGGTCATCGACACTCACGCAGGTTGTGGTCTNTACGACCTTCGCAATNNCGAAGCGCAACGCACCCTGGAATGGCGNAACGGTATTGGTCGCTTGGTTGCAGTGCGCGAGCAAGAGACTTGGATTGCCCAGTTCAGTGCATTGAATAGCTACCTGGGTATCCTGGATATTCTTAATACCGAAGAGCTTCAATTCTACCCGGGTAGCCCGTTGATTGCAGAAAANCTGCTCCGAGATANCGATCGCCTGATTNCCAACGAACTNCATCCAGAAGACGTAGGGATNCTGCGGAATAATTTTGCAAGAAACCAGAAAGTCAAAGTCATGAATTTGGATGGCTGGACTTTCNTAAAGTCCGTACTGCCNCCGCCCGAGCGACGTGGCCTCATACTGATTGATCCGCCCTTCGAACAGCCCGGCGAATTCGAGCGGATGGTGCAGGGACTAATGGCGGNGGTAAAGCGCTTCGCCACCGGCATCTACTTGCTTTGGTATCCGCTTAAGCATCTGAATGACGTGGCGAGATTCAAAGACAGTCTACGCGGCTCAAACCTAAAAAGGTTGTTGGCTGTCGAAGTTTGGGTTGCCCCGCATGATCCGAGCTCGGGTCTGACTGGAACTGGCATGGTGATTCACAATGCGCCCTTTGGGCTTCAAGAAGAACTTTCCAACCTTCTACCATATCTAACGAAATTGCTCTCAATACATGTAGATGCGCGCTTCGAAATAGATGTCATTGCAAGCGAATAGCATGCGGTGAGGCAGATGCCGCTGATCAAGTAATGCCGAATAAAGATGCAATTTATCGACAATTAGCTCGATTCTGCTTGCAGGCTGCGACACCATGACCGATAATCTCNATGCAAAGTCAGCTGANCGACCTGANGTGATACCTGAGACTATTTGAGAATTCTTGTGCCCCCGCGTACCCAAAAATCCCAAATCCTCATGCATCCTTANACCGGACGATACTGGCTGCCCGAGCTAATACGTGTGGCAGGAGCTAGGCCCTCCAGCACTGTGATGCTCGGTAGTGTTACTCGCGGACCCAAGAGGAGAGTGGGATGCGACAGACTGGAACTGTGAAATTCTTTAATCAGTCCAAAGGCTTTGGCTTCATTAAGCCAGATGATGGCCAGAATGACGTATTTGTACATGTAACAGCGGTGGAACGATCAGGGATTGGTCCTCTCGACGAGGGCATGAGGGTTTCTTTCGAGACGGAGCCTGATAAGCGAGGTAAGGGGCCAAAGGCAGTTGAACTGCAGATGGCAGACTGAGGTACCTATCAGGCCTTCTAAAACTGCCCAATACGAACTGATTGATACCAATAGAAAATTTTTNAGGCGGCACTAAGCGTACGTGTCGCCTGAACAATGACGTTCCAACGCAACACTGAACCCAGTCGTGCTCCGCATCACGCGAGCACACCGTTAAACGGCATGTGAACGATAAGTTAAAACAAATCGCTAATCGATTTGGTAAGGTTGTGCGTTCAAAATGGAAACTCGACCTTCCAACTGAGGAGCGCATGAGTATGAGACTGAGCTTAAGTTTGATCGCGGTTGCGGCCGTAGCGATGGTTGGACTGCCGCAGTCCACGTGGGCTCACGGGGTATCTAAGAAAAGCTATTCCGGTAGTGGTCATCGTTCATCAAAGTACTATCGCGGCNGTCGTTCGCGCGTGAAGGGATATGCCCGGCGTCGCGGCGGATATTCTTACAATGCACAGGACANCATCAATACTTACGGCGACAGCCGCACGATTAATGGTGGTGCAAATTCTTATCGTTTCGAGCTCTACACACGTCAATCGCCGTCTGGTCCATTC
Source organism: Filomicrobium sp. (assembly GCA_002689605.1). GTDB lineage: Bacteria > Pseudomonadota > Alphaproteobacteria > Rhizobiales > Hyphomicrobiaceae > Tectiglobus. Next base: position 2,682 of record NZGY01000108.1, on the reverse strand, counting down.
GATCGCGGTCACTTTTTTGACTCTGGTATTGGACTACATGGCGGCGACTCGCCTTATCTGAACTAGACGATAGATAGTTCACTAACTGAGAACAGCGGGGCCTGGATTAGTTTCTCAGACCCCTTTTTTGTGCTTCGTCCCATATCTGCATGTCGACATTGCTGCCACGTTGCAGGGAAATTTGAGCATCGCCCCTGGCGCAATTGGATGTCTTGCGGTTATAGGAGCACGTATGGTTANTGGGTCCCGATAGACTGGACCTCGATTAAATTGGGAATTTGCAGATGCGTAAGTTTGGCCTTGTCGCTGCCCTGATGTCACTGATGCTCGTACTACCTGTCTCTCAAGCAAGCGCAGCATGTCAGAAGCTGGGTTTCTCCGTGAACGACTACGGGAAAGTTGGTCCGGCCAATGATGCGNAGAGACTGCTAGACAAATACATCAAGNAGTGGACAGCNGAGCACGGTATCAANANGTACCGCACTGGCAAAAAGACCGTCACTTGTGAGCTGTTCATCGATGTTGGCTTTTTTGATGAGTACACTTGTAAGGCCGTAGCAACATTCTGCTGGAATGGCCCGCCAGTGAAGACTAAATCTTCCAACTAACGATTTGAGCTCCGCAAGTTGCGCAGTTTATTGGTGGGTACTNTGCGCGAACGGAGCAGTATCGGTCATGCCACGGCTGGCAGTTGTTTAAATTTTGCCGTGAATGATTCCGGGTCGTACGGTTTCAATATGTAATCGTCGGCACCGGCAGCAATCGCGCGCGAAATGTCCGTTGGATCGTTATCGGTTGTGGCGTAGACGATATATGGTTTTGTACTGCGAAACGTTCGTCCAACCAAAGCCAGAAAGTCTTGGCCGTCCATTAGGGGCATTTGCCAGTCTAGTAGGATCATGTCAGGCATGTCTCCCTGGCAGATCNCAAAANCCTGTTGCCCGTTTTCTGCCTCTCGAACGTCGTAGCCGAGATGATTGAGCAAGCACTTCGCAATATTGCGGACGACGGGTGAGNCATCAACGACAAGACAAAGCTTCATATCGATATCGCTGCCTCAATTGCTACACTGGCACGCCGTGAGGGAATTGGCGCTGAGCTCCTCATGAATTACGAAAGTGTCCGGGATTATTTAAGATCTCGTTGATCCGTGTGTCAGAAGGCGTCTCAAGCCAACAGCGCGCAACTGATACGGACAGGTATTGGGTGGTACGTTGCAATAGTGCTGTATTAGCTAGAACAAGATCGTTCCGGATGGAATCACCGTTCGACTTGCTCATTTTGTTGGCCGGAACGTGAACCTTGTTCTACTCAATGAGTGTAGTGCGCATTCCGGCACATCCGGATATCTGTTCCGATAACATCCGGCCACTCATTCCGGGAGTATCCGGACACCGTTGAACCAGTACCGTTGGCTATCGTTTAGATGTCAGTATTCGCGGTTTCGATCAAGCACGATGCAGGCTGTCCCTGTCGTCAATAGGAGGGCCCCGCACGGCTGCGGCGTGACCGCCAGAGTCTGACGTTGCAGGCGCGCGGGAGGTGCCTGTTGGCGCACTGGGGCGGGCGTCTTGGACGGACAGGTCATGCCGCTTGCTCCTCTTCGGTGTTTTGATCGCTCACAGCGTCTTTGGTTTTGCGCAGCGATGGCCCATCCAGTTGCAGGCGATAGCTGTTGTGGACGAGGCGATCGAGAATGGCGTCGGCGATGGTGGGTTCGCCGATGACGTCGTGCCAGGTATCGACCGGCAACTGGCTGGTGATCAGCGTTGAACCTGCGCCGTAACGATCTTCGACGATCTCCATGAGATCACGCCGCGCGCTGGCCGAGAGGCGGTCCGGTCCCCAGTCGTCAAGGATGAGCAGGTCGGATTTGGNCAAGCTGCGAAACAGTTTTGGGAACCGGCCATCGGCGTGTGCCAACTCCAGATCAGCGAACAGGCGCGGCACCCGAGCGTAGGTGACAGTGTAATCTTCTCGACATGCCTTTTGGCCGAGGGCACAGCCCATCCAGGTTTTGCCGATGCCGCACGGGCCGGTGATCAGCAGGTTGCGTTTATCTGCGATCCAGCGGCATGTCGCCAACTGCTGCATTAGGGCTTTGTCGAGTTTGCGAGGGGCTCGATAATCAATGTCCTCAATGGCGGCTTCCACATGTCGAAGCCTGGCCGCCCTGTGCCGGGTCTTGTAACGCTTGGTTGTGCGGTTGGCACTTTCGTGGTCGAGCAACAGGCCGAGCCATTCGGCATGGCTCATGTCCTGCGCGGCATCCTGAGATGATAATTCCACGAAGGCTTCGGCCATGCCGTCAAGCTTCATGGACTTGAGCTGGTCAATGGTAGGATGGTTCAACATATTCTCTCCTGTTTAGTGGAAGTACTGCGGGCCACGGATGTTCGCGTGCACTATCGCCGGCCTGTCCGTGGCAGGGGCAGGCCGTTTGCGATCTAGGATGTTCTTGAGGATGGAGTTCACCGATGTGTATGAGAACTCATTGATCTCCAGGGCTCTAGCGCAAGCAGCCTCCAGACGCTCGCTGCCATGGGACTTGGCCAACCGGACAATGCCGACGCAGGATCGGAACCCCTGTTCGGGATGGCGGCGCTTCCTGAGAATGATCTCGACGAGTGCCGATGTTGACGGGCCGATCTCTCCGGCCTGCCGGACAATCCGTTCCGGTGT
>NZGY01000107.1 GCA_002689605.1 Filomicrobium sp. | reverse complement strand
GTGGCCGTCTCCGCTCGTTGGAGCGGCTCCGACGGCCCCGATCTGTCTAGCCATAAAGCCGCCCATGAACTAACATTGGAAGTGGACCACTCGATGGGGCTGGTCACCAGCGGGGTTGCGCGTATGTATTGCGGTTGACGTATTGTCGTAGTCTTTCTCCAAATCGACATCTATAAGGTGCGCTGTGAGCTCTAAGGTGAGATTCGACCATTCCTCCTGTGAGATCGGCCTACGCGGGTTGTCTATCAGTCGAAAAACTGGCTCGGTTCCATCGCTCTCGCATGCCAGGAATGTTAGGCGACCTTGCGCACCGGCTTCATCCAACGCCTTCATCATATTCAACCTTCTTCGCGGGCGCAGTCCAGTAACTGCTCAAGTGAGATAGGTGTGTCTTCGCGCGCGCCAACTACGCCCTTGGCATTAAGTGTAGCTCCACCATAGACAGGACGCCGAAACCAATCTGATATCCACTCCGATACTTGGCCCCAGATATAAGGAAGCGTCGCGCCGGCAGCCAAGAGGAATAGCCATGTTGTGACGTCCGAGTTAAGTGTATCGCGCATGCACGCCACGTGCAGCAGGAACGTGTTGAGTTCTGTACCGGGAGGAATCAGCCACTCTGCCAGCCGCGTGACAGTTACACTTATGATTGCCGCCACAACCAGCGATATGACAATCCAAACTCCTGCGGACAATGACCTCATGTAATCGGGAATCTTGCTCACTTGGGCTCCTCACCGAATTGCACAANACGCGCNGACCTCGTTGTGTAACCTACGTCGGTCTACTNGGGATTGGACATCCGATGTAGGCACATCAGGATCTGCATAACGACGNCGCCCGCTCCCTCAGGCTGGGCAATCTACGCACCTAATCCAGTTTCAGTGCTGATGTCCTGAAATGTGGATGGACCTCTGCATTAGAGCGCGATCAGAGATGCGTTATCACTCGCCAGTGCTGGCGAGTTATCGGTGTGCCCAATACAGTATGAGCAGAGNGGCAAATGATTGTATCCCGTTTGGCGATGAAGCAGGATTGAATCTGACGGCACCATGGTGCGGAGGTTTCATCTGGAGCGNNCACACTGACCATACGGCAANAGTTTTGTTGCTGTCTTNNTGCTCGGTGTGAGCAGATGGGTCAATAAGCAAGCAAGNGCCTACGAGTGATCGACTGCCCAACCACTTNAGCTTAACTAGCCAACTTAGTCAGACGGTCACGCGTGTGAGAAGGTAATTCGCCAAATTGCCTTCGGTAGTATGTCGAGAACTTGCTCCAGTCCCAAAAGCCTTCTTCAGCAGCAATGTCGCCAATGTTCTTTACAAGCCGTGATCGGTCCATGAGTTTGCGTCGTGCATTGTNTAGCCGTGCAACCCGCGAGTAGGTTAGCGGACCCATTGACACGAGTTCGGAAAATGCAAGTTCAATCGACCGCTTGGAGCCGCCCAGCTCNAAAGCCGAACCATCGATTTTGCCGTTTGTTCGGTTACGGCCGCGCAGTAGATCGNGCAGATATCTATAACGCTCATAGGCCATCGTACGATCGAAGGTTTTGGGAGTGTTTGGCTTGAGCCATTCCAAAGTAAATGTCGTTGCAACAGCAAACATGATCATCTCAGCGATCTTGGCGCGACTTTCTGGTGTCTTGGCTTTTTCAACTGCTTCTAAAGCCAACGCTACTTCTGATCGGAGACGATTAGCAAAGCGAAGAGAGTTGATGAACTCTCCTTGTTTATCGAGATTGCGCAACCAGTCCGATGCGTCAGTCAGGAGGAGGTTATTCTCAGCGAGGGCCTCGCGATCAATTGTCATGAACATGATGACGCTATTCGATGGTGCGATCGTTACAGATTCACCGCCGGGTGGTAATATGCGGACGANTTCATTCGACCTCATTACCCCGTACTTTGGTGATTGGGTACTGTCGTCAAGTACGACGCTAGCGCGAATTGATTGGGAGTGAGGGTCACTTCCTTTTCGATAACCTGATTACAGCTTTCAATGTAAATTGAAACCTTGCCAAGATCGACTGAGAACAGGCGGCCTTCGAATTTTCCTNCACTCAGCTGCGTGTATGTCATCTCGACATTGGGGAAATGGGCTGCCTGCTCATCGAAATCTGAATGAGTCGAGTCAANAACNAAGCCGGCACGACGACCAATCTTTTTGGCAGGGAACCAAGCCTGTTCTTGCGTTAGCATCCTCATAATCCGGCGTCTCCACAATTGGTGCCGGGCACCTTGCAGCTACATGTCGNGCAGGCTCAGCCGCTCGCCGAAGACGCGAGCGTGAGATTGTGACTAAGGGCAGCGATAGCGCTGAACCAAGTTGGGTCATGGCGTGNGCTGGTTNTGATCAGCCTGCCTGCCTGCCTGCCTGCCTGGCTGACTATGACGCGGACGTCGTGTTGCGGGAGTCCACAGTCGGTTGCACGCCTAAATTNAATGTTGCTGAGCGAAGCACAGTTTCATGCAGAACAAGGCTCCCCAATCGATACTTGTTGATCTAGTCCAATGGTTAGCGATGACTGCTGCNAGGAACCATGTCGGTGCGTCTCAGAATGCTGTCGATCTGTCTCAAGTCGCAGATTTTAGCAGAATTGTAGCAATTTCATTGGTAGCCCTCTCTCAGGAAGGGGCGGAATTAGGGTGCAGTGAGATGCTCAATTCTGAGACGATATGGATAGGGCGTTCAGGATNCCTGAATTGCCAGAATGCATTGCAGGCACGNTGAGATTTGGTTGNAATGGGNATTCGTTNCTACTNGGAATATGCAATCAATTGTGTGCGNGCTTAGCTCTCATTTCCACTAGAGCCCGATCGTTTCAGATGGAAGCGCTTGGTGCATCCANCTGAAACGTGAATCGGTCTCTNAACNTATTGAGTANAGCAAGATTCACGTTCCGGCCAACAAAGTGAGCAAGTCGNACGGTGATTCCATCCGGAACGATCTTGCTCTAGTCTCGGACATGTGCTTCTTGGCTATGCAAGTCTCGCTTATGCAAATCCTGGGCACGAGCCGCTAGCACGCGNGCTTGAAACAATCCCGCTTCGATATCGACGATCCTTGCGTCGACNATCTCCCGATTATTGTCGTAGGTGCCGAGACGCGCCGTCAGATTTTTCGCCGTCGCGCCGAAAGCTTCGACATCGCGAAGCCAGGTGCGCCATTCTTCAGCGGTTCCCTGTTTGGGAGGCTTATCTACGTGAGCAGCGAATAGATCCAGGGCTTCATTTGTTCGGTCATTGAGTTGGCAATGTTCAGCTGCGATTTCGGCTGCACGAGTTGGGGCGCGGGTTGCAGCTTTCATCCCTGAACTTTTACCTGCGAGACTGGAGAAGAGAAACTTGAATGCCATTTGTTGCCCCGCTTGCAACTGACTCATACGAATTGAAGACTTCGGGCTGCATCCAAAAGCTTCATNTTGTCACCTTAGCGCCGAAGTACCGCTCCGTCGATTAGCAATNTCCGGATNTACTTNCCAAATCTAGCTAGAAATACTTTCTGACAAGTNTAGANATGGCTGATTTTCANANGACTTACAGTGCTCGCATNGCTAATTCTTCCATGAGAAGAAATCCGGTCCTGCTTGCGATAGAAGTCCCTTCGCCAGCTGGTGTCCCATCTCCACAGCGTCATCGATTGTNGCAGTTGCTTTATCGGACAGTGANNCCGANCCATCNGTCCTAAGTATTTCACCTTTGAAATGCAGCGAACTGCCATCGAGGATCGCAAGGCCGGCTATTGGCGTTTCACATGAGCCATCAAGTGCTGCGAGGAAGGCACGCTCTGCGGCAAGCCTTTGGGCTGTTAGCACGTCGTGAATGGCGCACAATAAGTCAGCAGTCCGTGTGTCAGCAGTGCGTCGCTCGATGCCTATGGCGCCTTGCGCGACGGCTGGCAGCATTTCTTCAGGCGAGATAGGGGTGGCAGGAACTTCATCCATCTGTAGGCGGTTCAGTCCGGCCATGGCGAGAAATGTGCAGGCGGCGACGCCATCTGACAGTTTCCGCATTCGCGTCTGCACGTTGCCTCGAAACTCAACCACTTCCAGGTCCGGTCGTCGGTTGAGGAGCTGCGCTTTTCGGCGCAGGCTGGATGTTCCTACTTTTGTCCCTGGCGCAAGGTCCGCAATTGATGCTGTGCCAGATGAAATGAATGCGTCGCGGACGTCTTCACGTGGGAGATAAGTGTCGAGCGTCAATCCGTGCGGCTGTTCAACCGGCATGTCCTTCATCGAGTGGACAGCAATGTCGATCCGGTCTGCAAGCAAGTCCTCTTCTATTTCCCGCGTGAATAAGCCTTTACCGCCGATTTCTCTGAGAGGGCGATCCTGTACGCGGTCACCCGTTGTCTTGATGACTACAATCTCGAACGCCTGTTCCTCGAGGCCATAGGCAGCTGCCAGCCGATTACGCGTCTCATACGCTTGAGCCAGCGCTAAGGGCGAGCCCCGGGTGCCGATGCGGAATTTTTTCGAAGGCGAGGGAAGTTCGATGGGCATGTCCAACCTATAGCGACGTCGCTTCCCTATGACTGAAAGCGATGCAATGATATTTTGATAATCTGTTCATTCCAACCGAGGCCTGGAGACACATCCTTGACATCGAAATTTTTGTTGCGGGCGATTGCCGGCGAAGTGCTCCCTACACCGCCGATCTGGATGATGCGACAAGCGGGTCGTTATCTCCCGGAGTATCGCGCAACACGGGCCAAGGCCGGCGATTTTCTGACCCTGTGCTATACTTCCGAATTGGCGGCTGAGGTCACACTGCAGCCAATCCGACGTTATGGATTTGATGCAGCTATTCTATTTGCGGACATTCTCCTTATACCAGATGCGCTGGGGGCCGATCTGTGGTTCGTGACGGGTGAAGGTCCTCGCCTGTCGACGATTACAGAGCAAGCCGACTTCGACAAGCTCAAGCCGNAGGGCGATATTCATGACCATCTCGCACCGATTTACGAGACAATCAAAATCCTGACGCGTGAGTTGCCGCGAGAAACCGCGCTGATCGGGTTTGCGGGCGCCCCCTGGACTGTGGCGACTTATATGATTGCAGGCCGCGGCACACCGGATCAAGGGCCCGCGCATGCGCTGAAGGACCAGAATAGACCGCTTTTCGATGCCCTGATGGCTCGCATTACGGCTGCGACGATCGAATATCTGTCGATGCAGATCCAGTCCGGGGCGGAAGTGGTTAAGCTGTTCGACAGTTGGGCGGGTTCGCTGAAAGGTGAAGATTTCAATCGCTACTCCCTGCAGCCCACGAAACAAATTATATCAGCACTGAAGGCGCGTCATCCGAGCACGCCTATTATCGCATTTCCGCGTGAGGCTGGTGAAGCGTACATTGGCTTCGCGAAGCAAACNGGGGCGGATTGTGTTGCACTTGATAACTCNGTTGAGCCGGAATGGGCTGCCATGCATGTGCAAGTGGATGGCTGTGTCCAAGGGAATCTCGCTTCGGCGCACATGGTGATGGGAGGCGAGCCGCTCATTCGTGAGACGCGTCGTATCGTCNAAGCCTTTTCTGGCGGGCCACACATCTTCAATCTTGGACACGGCATAACTCCGGATGCTGATCCGGACAATGTCCAACTGATGATTGATACAGTCCGTGAAACGTCGGAGCAGAAATAAAGCACCTGTCCGAGGCTTTTCTAAAACCATTTAGCCAGTGGGGGCAGGCTCATCAAAACGGCGTTGGCGTCGTGACCGGTTTCCAGACCGAACTTGGTTCCGCGGTCGTAAACCAGATTGTACTCTGCATAGAGGCCGCGATGAACGAGCTGTGTATCTTTGTCTTCATCGGTCCAGGGGGTGGTTCGGCGCTTCTCTACAAGCGGGATGTAGGCTGGTAAGAAGGCACGGCCGATATCCTGAGTGAGTGCGAAGTCTGCTGCCCAGTCTCCGGAGCATTGGTCGTCCATGAAAATACCGCCGACGCCACGCGCGCGGTTGCGGTGAGGGATGTAAAAGTACTCGTCTGCCCACTCTTTAAGCCGCGGGTAGTGGGCGTCGCCGTGCGGATCAAGATGAGCCTTTTGCTGGGCGTGGAAATGGGCGGTGTCTGCTTCGTATTCAATGCAGGGATTGAGATCTGAACCACCACCGAACCACCAGGCGTGAGGGGTCCAGAACATGCGCGTATTCATATGAACCGCCGGGACATGAGGGTTCTGCATATGGGCAACCAGGCTGATGCCCGAGGCCCAGAAGCGAGGGTCGTCCTGCATGCCGGGGATGCCCTTCCGTGAGGCCATCGCCATNTGTGCGCGTTCGCCCAGTTTGCCAAATACTGTTGAAACGTTGACGCCTACTTTTTCGAAGACGCGGCCTCCCCGCATGACAGNCATCAGNCCTCCGCCAGCATCAGAACCGTCGTCAGAGGCGCGCTTGGTCTCGGTGACTTCAAANCGACCTGTTGGAAGANTGGCTGTTGGACCTTCAGTTTGGGTATCTTCTAATTTCTCGAACGCGCTNACGATNTCGTCGCGCAGTGACCGAAACCAAGCTGCGGCACGAGNCTTTTCAGTTTCAAACTCTGTCGTCATTCGCAGACCTCAANAGTCTTTNAGNAGTTTACGGTTCACNATCTGAGCGTGTTGTTGCGCGGCCTACAGTGAGTGGCAATCCTCAAGCGTGCAAATGCCTCGGCTACTTCAACGTTGCAGATGCNATTTTTCATGAATTTGTGAGATACGNCAGACCTTCTGTCAGAAGCTATTTGATCTTCGCCTTGATCTGGTGCGTAGTCTGCGNACCCAACTTGCTTGAGGGGATCAGATTGTCTGCTGTTGACTTCGACGTGATTTTAGCCGGCGGCGGATTGTCGACCGGGCTGATGGCACTTCAACTCCGAAGGCGCCGGCCGGATCTGCGCATTATGATAATTGAGCGTGATGCCCACCTTGGCGGGGATCATACTTGGTCATTCCATGGNNGCGACTTGAGCAGCGAGCAGTTGGCTGACATCAAGCCCATGATCCGTAGGCGCTGGGAGGCGCAGGACGTTCAATTCCCAGAGCTTGGAAGAACGCTTAATACTGCTTATTGCACGATCGTTTCAGAAGATTTTGATCGTTACCTACGGCNTCAGATAGGGTCTGATAGCATCTCGCTCAACACACCGATCGAAAGTGTTTCGTCGCGCGGCGTTACGTTGAATGGTGGTCAACTAGTCTCGGCAAATACTGTTTTCGATGGCCGCGGCTGGCAACAGAGCACCGGGCAGAACTTGGCTTTGGCTTACCAAAAATTCTTCGGTTTGGAAGTCGAGCTCGAGGAGCCACACNGGCTGACGCGCCCCATCATAATGGATGCTACCGTTGAGCAGACCGATGGGTATCGCTTCTTCTATTGCCTGCCGTATACGGAGAACTCGCTCTTAATCGAAGATACCTACTATTCACCGTCGATNGAGCTTGATGCTGATCGTGCAGCGGATGGTGTCCGGGCCTACGCTGATCGGCGCAATTNGCGGATCGCAAAAGTGATACGCGAGGAACGCGGGTGCCTTCCGATTGTCTTGGCTGGCGAAGCGGTGACCTTTGAGGTTGGACCGGCCGAAGCAGTTCCATGTGGATTGCGAGCTGGGTTATTCCATCCGACGACGGGTTACTCTTTGCCGGATGCTGTTCGGATGGCAGATGAAATTGCATCCAGTTTTTCCGGAACTACGAATGCCGTGAAATCGCAGATAGCACTCAAGGCCCGGAAGTTGTGGCGAGAACGCAAGTTCTATCGGTTGCTCAACAGATTGTTGTTCGTGGCNGCGGAAGGTGATGACAAGCGCAAGGTCATGCAGCGCTTCTATCGTATGCCTCAGGACCTGATTGNGCGGTTCTATGCNGGCCGGTCATCANCGATGGATAAGTTGCGGGTTTTGAGCGGAAAGCCTCCAATTCCGGTTTTGCCGGCNATGCGCACGATACCCGCCCAAGCAGCCTGGGATTTTGTAAGAGCGCAGAACTTTTCCTCTGATCAATAGGGTGACAGTTGTCGCCTGGTTAGGTCGCTGAGCTCGGCCAATTTGCCTGTAGATGCGCAATAGCGTCTGAGACGTCAGCAGTCAGGTGATAATCAATTTCGTAGCTGCCGCGGATGAAACCATTGTTTCGCATGTGCTTGAACAAGGCTTCGAGCGGATCCCAGTAGCCAAGGGTATTCAGCATGACAATGGGCTTAGTGTGTTGCTTGAGCTGTACCCAGGTGATTTGTTCAACCAGTTCTTCCAATGTGCCGACGCCGCCCGGCAGGACAAGGAAGCCATCTGCACGTCCCCACATGCCCATTTTTCGTTCGTGCATGTCCNCTGTTAGGATCGTCTCAGTAATGTCGAGAGTCGGACGCTCAACTTTCTCCAGAAACCTGGGCATTACACCTGTGACGTGCCCCCCATATTGCATNGCTGAATCTGCAACGGCGCCCATTAANCCGATGCCGCCACCGCCGTAGACGAGCTTNAGTTTAGCCTCTGCAAGCGCGCGGCCNACCTGGATCGCGGTTTCTTTGAACACGGGATCTATGCCATCACTCGATCCACAGAAGACACAGACTGTCGGTCTCGAATCCCAGGCTGTCATTTTTGCTCCGTCGGTGTATGTCGCCAGCCCGTCTTGTTATGCTGGCAATGCATCTGTCNGAATGACCGACTATACNAAATTTATTGTATTGGCGACTGAATGTTATGCGGCTGTTTGCTTGCTTTGCAGCCAATTCGGTGACAATCAGTGGAATTGTGCGATGGGCTGCCGTTTCGTTTGTTTTTTGAGCAGGTCTATCGTCGGGTCTCCAGCGTCCAACATTGGTGTATTGATATGATTAGGCGGTTTCCAGGAAACAGAACCGGNCGTTGCGGGGCGGTGGTCCACAATGGTCTTGTGTATGCAGTNGCCACTGATACGAGCAGCGCAAACGGCATTGAAATGCAAACGCGAAAGGCGTTAGCTGAGCTCGAAAGTCAGTTGGCTGAGGCGGGTAGCGGCAAATCTGGCCTGTTGCAAGCGACCGTCTATTTGCGAAACATGGATGATAAAGCTGCAATGGATGCGGTTTGGTGCGACTGGATTGGGTGTCAGGATAACTGGCCTCAGCGGGCCTGCGTCGGAACAGATCTGGCCGGCAATGATCTCATTGAGATTGTTGTCACAGCTGCCGTATTGGACTGATCTAAGTAGGCTGCGTACTTNAGCTTAACCTGATGATCCGTTTCAGATCGATCCATAATAAAAAAAACGCCCTCTTTGAATTTTCGCCCNTGATGTGCTGTAGGAGTAGCCATCGCACCATAATGAGATTATCAAACGCGTCACATGGCTCCTCCTCTTCTCAATCTGCAGAACATCCAGCTGACCTTTGGTGGTACGCCGTTGATGACAGGCGCCGATATGCAGGTTGGCGCCGGTGATCGCATTGGCTTGGTTGGACGCAANGGNTCTGGGAAGTCAACGCTGCTCAAGATTGCNGCCGGGTTAGTGACACCTGATGATGGCGAGCGCTTCCTGCAGCCAGGCATCGTCGCTGAATATCTGCCGCAGGAACCGGATCTCAGTGGTTACTCAACTGTGCTCGCATATGTTGAAAGCGTCTTCTCCCAATCCGAAGACCCTTATCGAGCAAGACTTCTAGTTGAACAGCTCGGACTGACTGGTGAGGAAGATCCGTCTCATCTCTCGGGTGGCGAGGCGCGTCGTGCAGCCTTGGCCCGCGTGCTGGCGCGGGACCCTGACTTGCTGTTGCTTGATGAACCAACGAACCATCTCGACCTGCCCGCGATCGAATGGCTTGAAGGAGAACTTTCTGGCCTCTCAGCTGCTATTGTTCTTATTAGTCACGACCGTCGTTTCCTTGAGCAGTTGACCCGGTCAACGCTTTGGATTGATCGTGGTAAGACGCGGCTGCTCAACAAAGGCTTTAAGCATTTCGAGGCTTGGCGTGATGAAGTGATTGAGCAGGAGGAGCTTGAGCGGCACAAGCTCGATCGTCAGATCGTGCGTGAAGAGCGATGGATGCATGGTGGTGTCACTGCACGCAGAAAACGGAATGTCAGGCGTGTCGATGAGCTTGCGCGCATGCGTCAGGAGCGTAAAGAGGCGATACGTAAAACCGGTACTGTTGCTATGGCAGCGTCCGAGGCGCAGGCGTCCGGCAAGCTTGTTCTCGAAGCGAAAGGTATCGCAAAGTCTTACGATGGTACGCCGATTGTAAAATCGTTTGATCTCAGAGTAGCGCGCGGGGATCGGATTGGTTTTGTTGGGCCCAATGGTGCCGGCAAGACGACATTGCTCAAACTCCTGATGGGTGAGTTGCAGCCTGACGGTGGTCGTGTGCGCCTGGGCAGCAATCTGGAGGTTGTCACCCTGGATCAGAGCCGGGAGCAGCTTGATCCGGAGGAAACGCTGACGGATGCGCTGACTGGCGGGCGCGGTGATACTGTCACGATTAACGGCCAACCACGCCATGTTGCTTCGTACATGAAAGACTTCTTGTTTCTTCCGGAGCAAGTGAGAAGCCCTCTGAAAGTCTTGTCCGGCGGTGAAAGGGCCCGGGTGCTACTGGCACGGGCACTGGCGAAGCCATCAAACTTGCTCGTGCTCGATGAACCGACCAATGATCTCGATATCGAGACACTTGACCTACTGCAGGAGCTGATAAGCGAGTACTCGGGTACCGTTCTACTAGTTAGCCATGATCGCGATTTTCTCGATCGCACCGTAACCAGTGTTGTGATGTCTGAGGGACAGGGGCAGTGGGTTGAGTACGCTGGTGGCTACACTGACATGCTGGCGCAACGCGGGTATGGCATTGAGGCCTCGAAACGCAAAGCTACCGAAAAGGAAGCGCCGGCTGGGAACAACAAAGTTGATGCGGCTGAGGCCGCTCCGGCAGCCAGCTTGCGGAAGCAAAGCAAGTTGTCGTTCAAGGACAAGCATGCACTTGATACGTTGCCGGACTTGATAAGCAAACTTACTGAGGAGGCTGGAACGCTCGAAACAGAACTTGCGGATGCACACTTATTTTCATCGAATCCGGATCGGTTTGCCGAGATTACCAAGCGACTATCGAGTGTTCAGTCCGAGCTAGAAGCAGCTGAAGAGAAGTGGCTTGAGCTGGAGCTTAAGCGTGAGGAACTCGAAGGCTGAGTTTGGGCCTGTCTGTGCGCCTAGAGCCCGATCGTGTCAGATGGAAGTGCTTGCCGCGTCCAACTGAAACGTGAATCGGCCTCTAAACTTTCTGAGCAGAGCAAGATTCACGTTCCGGCCAACAAAGTGAGAAAGTCGAACGGTGATTCCATCCGGAACGATCTTATTCTAGGTCAGGCATCTGGAGCGGCAGCACTATCCCCCGCTCCAGCCTTCAATTGACGAGCACTAACTGCTGGCTCACTGCCAGTCCGATTTGACCTCGTCGCACTTCTTCGAAATGAAGTCGTTGATGTCTTCGACGAGTGTGGATTCCAGAACGTTGAAGGTGTTGTCCGTTGCTGTTGCGGTCCAAATCGCGCCCTTTACCAGGGTTGGCGCTTCAATCTTACCCCAATTCAGTGAGGCCTTCGTGGCTTTTCTATTCTCGAACTGAACCTTGGGTGCGATGCTAAACTTGATATTTGCCGGTTCTTTTTCGCGTTGAACTGTGCAAGCGATGGTATGAGGTTTCAGATCCAGCTGAAACTTCGCCTCCGCTGTCGCTTTGATGAGATCGTCCCGCTTAAGATTGATGTTGGTCTTACAGACCACCGGCCCCCAGGGCCATGATGCTCGTGCCTTCTTCATGACTTTGTCGAGCTGAGCTTTGCGCCACGACTTGGTGATGTTGCAATTGATGTTGTCGCCAGTCTTTTTCGCACGAAACGCGCCACATATTTGTACTTTACACGCTTTCCGCCCTTCGCGTTCGGCGATCTCTTCCGGTGTGAGCTTGATGGGCGCGACCTTGGCATCTTGGGCAAAGACTGCTGTTGGCAGAGCACAAAGGATCGCGATCGCCGATGCTTTGACGATGTGCGAAAGAGAAGCTCGGTACATTGATTGGTTCCCGTACATTGGCGTTACGTCAGTTCATGATCGTTGCTTATTACCAAGCAACGTCATGAAATTGTGACATCACGTGAACTGGAGACTAAAAACCCGTGGGGCAAAGGTGCTGAAGAGTAGCATTCATCTTCAGCCAGCTGTTAAATGGGGGCGGCGTCCCTTTGGTTGAGGACAGGGTTCTTTATCCCGGCCACAATAGCTAGCAGGCCAAAGCGTTGATGCGGTCAGATGGGTGCTTGCTTGAAGATTTACTGCGCCGCACCATATAATAAGTTGTGATTTGGTAGTGCTCAATGAGGCTACCGGGTTGACCAGAAAAAGACCGGATTATCTGGCCTGTTCGTCGCTTATTGTAAGGACAAATTGGCAATGTCACGAATGTCTATGCTGTCGAGCCCACTTTTGTTGGGTTTTGAAGAGATCGAGCGCCTGGTAGAGCGCGTTGGAAAGGGTGGCGGAGACGGTTACCCGCCTTACAATATCGAGCGATTACCTCAGTCTGAGGATGGGCCCGAGGTCCTGCGCATCACTCTCGCAGTCGCAGGTTTTACGCAGGAACAGCTCGAAATAACTGTCGAAGATCGCCAGCTTGTGGTCAAAGGCCAGCAGGGTTCAGACGACCACAAAGCCTACCTTTATCGCGGGATCGCAACGCGGAAATTTCAGCGGACGTTTGTCCTCGCCGAGGGGATCGAAGTGAAGTCTGCAGATCTGAAAAATGGCTTGTTGTCGATAGATCTCGTCCGACTGGCGCCGGAGCGTTTTATCAAACGTATCGAAATAGGCGCAGGTTGATCAAAATCGTATCTAGCGGATGGTCAAATCCGCCGAATCGGCCGAGCATAGAATCGGCTGGCGGTCGTCATGCGTGAATGCGCGCTGGTCATTTGATTGACGTGGGCGGCCTCAGACAGGAAGGAATAGCGTCATGAATGGTCAAGGAAACAGCAATAAGACTGAGGAAATTATTGAGACGTTTCAAACGCCTATCATGACTGATAGCGAGTTTGCAGAGCTCGGTGAAGGCGAATGGGCTTATATCAAATCGCTAACAGCGGAAGAAGCTCAAGAGGCTTATCCAACAATCGAAGAGTTGCCGGCCGGCATATTGATTTATGCGCTACATGCGGCTGACGGGTCACCAATCGCGTTGACCGACGACAAAGGCGTGGCAATTGAGCAGGCCATGGGCGACGAACTTGAGATTGCCCCACTGCACTAAGCTTCAATTTTTGAATGAGATGTTTGTCGGTCGGTCCCTGTGTGGCCGGCCGATTTTTGTTTAACCGCGTGGTCAAGCTCAGCCGCGGTAGTGTGAGTATTGTCCGTTTGGTCGGAATCTTTCGAGGTAGCTGGGCACAATAACCCCTGCAGCTTGCGGTGAGGGCACGCCAAGCTCTTTCAACGTGCGGCCTTCGTCAATGGCAGTCTGACTGACAACGTTGTCGACCTGTAGCATACGGACCTGATCAACGGTCAGCGGACGAAGTGCGTTTGGCAGCGGTTTGGACAGGATCGCCATTAGCTTAGCGAGTCCGGCTGGCAGGTTGATGAAACCTGGATTGCGTCCACTCCACTCCTTAACCTGCTGGAGCAGCTCACGAAACGATAGTGTTTCTGGACCGCCTAGTTCGTAAATTTGGCCTGGGACGCCTGCGCCTCCCGAGACATTGCAGATCGCCTCGGCCAAATCCCCAACATAGATTGGTTGGAATTTGGTTCGTCCGCCAGCAATAAGAGGCAGGAACGGTGCGTTTTGCGCCATCGCTGCGAAGCGATTGAAAAACTCATCCTCAGGTCCAAAGACAATAGAGGGACTGAGAATGATCGCATCCGGGAATTCTTCCAGCACAGCTGCATCGCCAAGGCCCTTGGTGCGGGCATAGTTAGACGATGATGACGCATCTGCGCCGATAGCTGAAACATGGATGAAGCGTTTTGCGCCGGCTTCTTTGGCGGCCTTGGCCACTTCGCGCGCACCTTTGACGTGCAGTGCATCGAACGTTTGCCGTCCTGTTGACGCCAGAACCGCTACAAGATTGATTGCGATGTCGGCACCAGCCAATGCCGTATGGAGTGACTCCGGGTAACGAATGTTTGCCTGGACCGGATGAATTTGACCGACCGCCCCCATTGGTTGCAGGTGCCCCGCGAGACCTGGGCGACGTACGGCTGCGCGGATCCGATAGCCTTTGCGTGCAAGCTCGCGGACCGTATGGCGTCCTACAAATCCGGAACCACCAAAGATAGTAACGAGTGCGCCCTGTTCAAGCGAAGATGCCATGTCGTCGTGCTCTGCAATTGATGCCGAAAGGAGTGCGTTTGCGCATTAGCCATACTCGGCGGAACATGTGCTGTGAAGGCGTTCTGGCGTCACGTGGCTGGATAATTACTGCAAAAGATTGACAATCGAACCCATCGGTCCTAACTCAAGCTCCTCATGCCCAGATGGCGGAATTGGTAGACGCGCTGGCTTCAGGTGCCAGTGGCCGCAAGGCCGTGAAGGTTCGAGTCCTTTTCTGGGCACCATTTCAAAAGGTTAACTGCTGCTCGCTGGTATGATCGGTGAGCATTATTTGAGTTGCACTTGTTATGCAGAGATCGATCGCTGTGTCACCGCAGACTTTGCCAATTGCACCTTACAAGTTGACAACACCCCCGGGTCCACATGAGCAAGCCAGAAATCCACGTCCATAGGGGCGATCTGCCATCGGGATTGAGTTTCCCTAATGGTGTTGCAGTTGATAGTGAGACACTCGGGCTGCGGCCGCACCGGGATCGACTCTGTGTCGTGCAGCTATCAGGTGAAGATAACGTGGCGCATTTGGTGCAGTTCGACGGATCAAACTATGCCGCGCCTAATCTTTTCGCTCTGATGGCAGATGCGTCAGTCGAAAAGATCTTTCATTTTGCGCGGTTCGATGTGGCGGTTCTCAAGCACTACCTCGGTGTTGTAACGCAGCCGATTTTTTGTACGAAGATCGCGTCGAAGTTGGTGAGAACCTATACGGACCGTCACGGCCTCAAGGACCTAACATCAGAACTACTTGGTATTGAACTTTCGAAACAACAGCAAAGCTCGGATTGGGCCGCCACAGAGCTCAGTGATGCACAGAAGGCGTATGCGGCTTCGGACGTTCTATATCTACACGGTATAAAAACTCGACTTGAAGAGATGCTGCAGCGTGATGGTCGCCGATCGATTGCAGATGCAGCCTTTGAGTTTCTGCCCATACGTGCCGAACTCGATCTAGGCGGGTTCGAGGATATGGATATCTTTGCGCATAGTTGATTGGAAAGAGAGCAAGGCTGGCACAGAACGAGTGGAAGTCGGTTTGTGACTTGATTGCCTCCCAACTGAAATTTTCAAAGCCTGTTTCGACTTCAAGCCTAAGTGAATGAAGAAATAAGGTTTTTGTCCCAATCTCTCCCCAATTTGAGGGCAGCGTCTTTTGCATTGCAGCAACCGCGCCTATGATGCGGTGTATGCGCGTCCACGAGCGATCACGAAGCGAGTTGGGGATCCGATGGCACTGGTCTCAGTAGATACCGGCCGTTCAGTAGCCTTGCCTGAATGTGGACAAGGGCTTGTCTTCATTTCTGAGGAAGAGCGCCGCAAAGCTATGCGGCAGGCGCGCAGGCATACTTGGCTGGTTCGATTACTCAAGGTTTTGTTGCCGTCAATCGTTGTCATGCTTGTCGCCAGCTATGGGCTCTTTATGCAGCGGACGATCAGCGTTGCGACAGGCGATGGTGAGCTGAAATTCAAAACCGAAAATGTCACGCTCGAGTCGCTGAGCCGGCCAACAATGCGCAATGCCAGCTATGAAGGGTTCAATCAGAAGGATGGCAGTAGTTACGTCATCAAGGCGCGGCAGGCCGTTACTGACCTAATTGGCAACAAGCCAATCGACCTATTCGGCATTTCTGGGAATTTGCTACAGAAGGATGGAGTACGGACGGTCATCAAGGCTGTGGAAGGGAACTTTGATCGGAAATCAGGACGTTTGGTGCTGACCAAAGGCATCGACGTTGAATCAACGAATGGTATGGCTGCCAAGCTCTCCGATGCCGAGATCCTGACCAAGGAAGGCACCATTCGCACGAACAATCCTGTGGCGGTCAAATTTCCGGCGGGTACATTGAACGGCAACAAAATGCTGGTGCGCCAAAAACAACGTGAGGTCATTTTTTCGAATGGCGTTATTGCGCGCCTGGTTCCGCAGAAGAAGAAGGAAGACACCGGAGCGTCTGAAAAGCCAAAGAAGACGGACCAGGGTTTGATGTCATTTGCAGGCCAGTCCGGCGATCCTGTTGACGTTCAGTCGAACACTTTGTTCGTCAAGGACAACCAGAATAGCGCTCGGTTCAGCGGCCAGGTTCGCGCATCGCAGGGCAATGCCTCTCTAACTGCCAGAGTTCTTGATATTGCCTACGGACAACCAGACAAGGCGGCGAACAGTGCGCCGGGAGCGAGCGCTAATCTTCAACGGTTAATCGCGCGCGAGAACGTTGTCATGATCCGGGGACAGGATCGTATCGTCAGTGCTGTAGCTGATTTTGATGTGGCCGCTAATCGTGGGGTATTGGACGGTGGTGTGGTTGTGACCTCTGGGCCGGATCGTAAGGTCATGGCGCAGCGTGCTGATATCGATTCATCGCGAGATACGATCTTGCTGACAGGAACCAAAGTTGTCGTCGTGCAAGGCGAGAACTCTCTGCAGGGAAAACGTCTTTACTTTGATCAACGCAATGGCGTCATGCGCTTGACTTCGCCTGGTTCAAGAACTGCGGCAGCCGGCAAGGTTCGTGCGCGATTTGTGAGTCAGCGGCAAGGCAAGACTCGTCAGGTTGCCCAGGTTGCAAGGCAATCGTTCCATACGGACCCCAACGCGCCAGTTGAGCTGGTCGCGTCTTCACTGGATGTCAATGATAAAAAGCGTGAGGCAGTGTTTGCGGGAGGGGTTGAAGCTGTCCAAGGTGGCTTCAAGATCAAGACCGAGATTTTGCGTGCGACTTACACTGGTAGTGCAGGCGGAGCGTTGCAAGGTTCCAATAGCGCTCAAGCAAATCAGGGCAATGCGCAACTACAATCGATATTTGCACCAAAGCGGATCGTGGTGACTTCGGAAGGTGGACAGTCTGCGGCTGGAGACTCAGGCACTTTCTACTATAAGAAAAATGAAGTCCTTCTGAGTGGCAATGTCGTGCTCAAGCAAGGCCGTCAGGTCGTTCAGGGTGATAAGCTAAGAATCGACCTTACATCAGGGCTCGGCCGTATTGAGAGAAAGTCTGGACCGGCTTGGAGTTCCGTGGCGCGAGATTCACAAGGTTCTGCGCGACCGTCAGGATTAGGCTCGAAAGTTCGTATNAATGGTGCAAATCAAAGAGCGTGCGGTGGCCGCATGTGCGCTACCTTTTATCCAGGCGATCTGCAGAAGCTGCGTGATCGTGGGAAAGGAGGAGCTGCCAAGCCCCGATCATCGAACAAAGCGCCTGCGGAGGTTGGAAGTGGTTGGTCTGCGTCAACAGGATCGAACTGAGACAATGTCCAATTTGTTTGCTCGTCCACACATCTGTTCGCTACAATTCGGTGTTCGATGATGAGCTAACCGTTGGGCTTCTTAGAGTGTTTTGATAGCCAGGCAGGCGTACGTGAGAATATTATCATTCGGAAAAAAGAAGACAGACGACTCGCAGGAAGCTGCTGAGCAGTTCCGGTCGTGGCCCGAGCAGGAACTTGATCCTGCAACTCATCACTTGCCCGGTCAGTTCCGCGAGCAAGGCTGGCTTTCGATTGAACAGGTCAAAAAGAGCTACAAGCGTCGCCTTGTCGTTNGTGGTGTTAGTCTGGCAGTCCAAAGAGGCGAGTCTGTTGGCCTCCTGGGGCCAAACGGTGCAGGTAAGACAACTGTCTTCTATATGATCACAGGCCTCGTGCCTGCTGATGCGGGTAATGTCTTTATCGATGGTATGGATGTAACGAAGCTACCGATGTATAGGCGTGCGCGTCTTGGCATTGGGTATCTTCCACAGGAAGCGTCAATTTTTCGGGGACTGACAGTCGAGCAGAACATTATGGCCGTGCTTGAACTTGTTGAATCCAATAAGCGTCGTCGCAAGGAGCAACTCGATAGTCTTCTTGAAGAATTTAACATAACGCGGCTGCGGAAATCGCCTTCGATCGCCCTTTCCGGTGGGGAGCGACGGCGTTGCGAGATCGCTAGGGCGTTGGCAAGCCGACCTGCATTTATGCTTTTAGATGAACCGTTTGCAGGTATCGATCCGATCGCTGTTGGAGATATCCAGGAACTGGTCAGACATTTGACTAAACGGGGCATCGGTGTACTGATCACCGACCACAATGTTCGTGAAACACTAGACCTTATCGATCGTGCCTATATCATTTATGATGGCACTGTCCTAACGCAGGGCGACCCGAAAGACATTGTTAACAATGAAGACGTTCGAAGGGTCTATCTGGGAGACATGTTCGCTTAAGTAGCCATCTGTAAACTTTAAGCCGGCAGTCTTCCCTTGTGGAGGCAACGGGAATTCGAGATGGCGTTTTCTGCAAAGTTGGAGATGCGACAGGGCCAGCAGCTGGTGATGACACCACAGCTGCAACAAGCCATTAAGTTGCTGCAACTCTCTAATCTTGAGCTCACAGCGTTTGTTGATGCGGAACTTGAGCGCAACCCATTGTTGGAGCGTGATGGTCTCGAATCCCCGACGAATGGCTCGGATGGCAAGGACGCATCAGAAGAAGCGCCTGCCCGCGAGGACAGCACTGGCGCTGATGATGACGAATGGCTGGATCTGAAAGATACGTCAGCTTCATCGACTGATCTTGATACCGACTATTCCAATGTCTATGCGGACATGTCGACGTCAGAGTTCACTCCTGATCTTGGTGGTAGCAACTGGTCCAACGTCTCATCCAAGGCTCCCCCGCCTGACGGAGACAGTAACCTGGAAGCGTACGTGTCTGACGCAAAGTCACTCAAAGATCATCTGATCGAGCATCTGCAGATCACTATTTCGGATCCGGTTGACCAAATTATTGGGCGCTACATCATCGATATGGTCGACGAGTCTGGTTATATCGTTGGCGAATTTGCTGATCTGGGCGCAAAGCTGGCGATAGATCAAAGCCGTATCGAGCAAGTTCTAGAGTTGCTTCAGACATGTGATCCGCCGGGCATTCCGGCGCGAGACCTTGCTGAATGCTTACGTCTCCAGCTTAAAGAACAAAACCGATTCGACCCGATTATTGCGAAACTGATCGACAATCTGCATTTGCTCGCATCACACAATATCCCGCAGCTGAAGCGTGCAGTTGGTGTTTCGCAAGAAGAGCTTACGGACATGATTCTCGAGTTGAAAGGCCTGGATCCTAAGCCAGGACTTCAGTTCGGTTTTACACCGATCCAGCCAGTTGTGCCCGACGTGATGGTCCGTCCAGCACGCGATGGCAGTTGGATCGTTGAGCTGAATAACGATACTCTGCCACGCGTTCTTGTTGATCGAACGTATTACGCGACGGTCTCGAAAGGTGCGCGTTCAGGTGGGGAAAAAGATTATTTGCAGGATTGCCTGCAAACGGCGAATTGGCTGGTCAAGAGTCTGGACCAGCGTGCTCGCACCATTCTTCGTGTCTCTGAAGAGATTGTCCGACAACAAGACGGCTTTTTCAGTCACGGTGTGCAGTATCTGAAGCCGCTCAATCTCAAGACCGTTGCTGACGCGATTTCAATGCACGAGTCCACGATCAGCCGCGTAACCAGCAATAAATACATGGCAACGCCGCGTGGCATTCTTGAGCTAAAATACTTCTTCTCGTCTGCAATCGCCTCTGCGAGCGATGGTGAATCCCACTCTTCTGAGGCAGTCCGGCACAGGATTAAGTGCCTGATTGATGGAGAGACTGCAGGCTCTGTCTTGTCCGATGACAAGATTGTGGACCGCCTCAAGTCTGACGGAATTGATATCGCCAGACGAACCGTGGCGAAGTATCGTGAGGCTATGCGGATTCCGTCATCTGTCCAGCGTCGCCGCGAGCTCAAACTCAGTCAGAGCGTTCAGTAGTGCAAGTTGCTCGCCCCACAACCTAATCGTTGAGTGGGTGGGTGCGGTATGCCGAGCGGCATCCGCTGCCCGCAGACATTGATGNTTTGACATTATTTGAGTTGTTTTGACACACTTTCGGCATGTCGTGANCGTTATTGTTATCGATACTTGATGTCGATCTAAGTAGGGAGGTTACACAACGTTCTAAACGACGATTGTCTCTAGAATTTGTCTGTCCTGATGCTAATTTCTGTATGAACAGATAAATAAGAAGNAGGGTTTTATCTNTGACGATCCAAGTAAGAGGAAAGAATATCGAAGTAGGCGAGTCGTTTCAGGGCTACATCGTTGATAAGGCACGTAATGTTCTCGAGAAGTACATTGGCGCCGAGATTTCGGGGCAGGTCACGGTTGCCAAGGAGAGAAGCCGGTTTCAAACAAATTGCGTCATAAGATTGCCGACCGGCCTGTTGCTGGAAGCAAAAGGCGAAGGTGTAGATGCGTATGCAAGTGCTGATTCTGCGTTAGAGCGTCTCGACAAGCGCGTCAGGCGATATAAACGTCGCCTCAAGAATCATCATTCAGATGCAAAGGCTGCGGCATTCTTGCAAAGTCCGGCGAATGACACTGTGCTGATCACTCAGGATGAAGACATTGAAAATGAAGGCGAAAATCACGATCAGTTGATAGTTGCAGAAACAAAAAGAATGATCAACGAGATGCGTGTCAGTGAGGCTGTCATGCAGTTGGACTTGACGGATGAGGTGTTTTTGGTGTTTCGCAATGCCTCGAATGGTTAGACTAATGTTGTCTACCGGCGCGACGATGGCAATGTCGGTTGGATCGATCCAAAATTAACCGAGTGAAGAGCCAGTCCGCAGAGAGTATCGGTTGGACGTCAAACACTAATGAGTTAGCCGAGTGAGGACGACGCGGTATTGCGTTGTAGTTCCCGGCAGGAGAAGGCTGAGCAATGGATCTTGGTGATCTCGTCACGAAGGAAGGTATTGTTCCTTCCCTTAACGCGACCACAAAGAAACAATCTCTTCAGGAGTTGGCCCGTCACGCTGCTGAGATGACAGGCATTCCGCAGAGGGATGTGTTCGATGCCCTATTGCAGCGGGAGCGGCTAGGCTCAACTGGCCTTGGTCGTGGCATCGCCGTGCCACACGTCAAATTCAAGTCGCTCAAAAGTATCGTATGCATTTTTGCGCGGATCGATACTCCAATCGATTTTGAAGCAGCTGATGGTGATGCCGTGGATCTGGTGTTCTTACTCTTGGCGCCTGAGCATGCGAGCGGCGATCACCTCAAGGCACTCGCCCGGATTTCTCGTCTGTTGAGAGAACCAGAGGTGTTAGCGCAGCTCCGATCCTCCAGAGATACGGATACGTTGCTGTCGGTGCTACGTCAGCCAGCGACGCCTCACGCGGCCTGATCTCTGCCTGATCGCAGTCCGGTTTATTTGCAATTTTGCACTTGGTACTATCCGAGTGCGTATAGACCTGCGAGTCCTAAACTTCCGACAATGATCCGCCACCATGCAAACAGTGCAAAACCATAGCGGCTGACATAGTCGAGCAAGTAGCGGACGACGACCACCGCAACACAAAACGCTACGAAAAAACCGATGATAATGTTTGTTACGTCATCCGGCTGCAGGATCGTCCAATTCTTATATAGATCGTAGGCAAACGCGCCGGCCATCGTTGGCATAGCTAGGAAAAAGCTGAATTCAGCCGCTGAGCGTTTGTCAGTACCCATTAGCAATGCACCGACGATTGTGGCGCCCGAGCGAGAAACGCCCGGGATCATTGCAAGGCACTGACACACTCCGATTTTGAAAGCCAACGATGGTGGGTAGTGCATCACATCGATGTATTTCGGCTCGAGTTTCAGGCGGTCTACGAACAATAGAACGATACCGCCTACTATCAATGTCGTGCAAATGAGTGCAGGGCTTTCGAACAGTATTGTTTTGATGAAACTGTGAAGTAATACGCCGATGATGGCCGCTGGTAGGAAGGCGAGCAGAATAGCAAAAACGAAGCGGCGGGACTTTGGATCGCTTGGAAGGTCGAGCAGCAGTTTGAGAAGTTTTGCAAAGTAGACTGATAGGATGGCGAGAATTGCACCAAGCTGGATCAGCACTTCGAAGCTTTTGCCAGGGGAATCAAATCCTAGAAAGTGCCCAGCCAGCAAAAGGTGCCCCGTCGAAGAGACTGGAATGAATTCTGTCAGACCTTCAAGAAAGCCGAGCAGTACAACCTGCCATGTTTCCATACGTCAGCCTCTCTTTGCGCTTTGCTGGCCGCCAACCCTGCCGTTGAACACTGGTCCGCTGTAATGGTGATGCGCGAACAATCCGTGTAGCAGGTCTTAGACCTGGAGGGTGCCGCATTGAGGTCACAGGCGCAGCGTTTCATAGCACTTCACGACAAATGCATTATATGTGGATGCGTGGAATACTTGTCCTACTTGAATTGATTCGATCGGCAGAATGCTCCGCCTTACGCAGTATACTCTTTGTCCACATTCGCGCTCCGTTCGTTTGGCGCTCGCCGAACTGCGTCTGGATTTTGAGTTGAACTACGAGGAACCATGGGCTTGGCGACAGTCCTTTCTGTCACTTAACCCATCAGGTGCCCTGCCCGTGCTTGAGATAGACGAAGTGCTGGTGCTCTGCGGGACCTATGCAATCTCGGAATATCTGTCCGAGTGTTACCCTGAGCATCCTGACGATGGCGGACCCGTTCCGTTGTTTCCAGGTGACCCAGAACAGCGGGCAGAGATACGGCGTCTCGTTGATTGGTTTCATCTCAAGTTTGACCGTGAGATTACGCGCGAATTGCTCATTGAGAAACACTACCGACGAACTGTAGGCGAGAAGGGAAGACCGCCCGATTCGCAAATCTTGCGCGCAGTGGGTAAAAACCTTCGTTATCATATGGACTACATCTGCTTTCAGGTTGACCGAAACAACTGGCTGGCAGGTGAGCAACTCAGCTTTGCGGATCTGGCAGCTGCTGCACATATCTCTGTGCTCGACTACCTCGGCGAAATCCCTTGGGACGACTATCCATCTGCAATGGAATGGTATGTCAGGTTGAAGTCTCGGCCGTCGTTTCAGCCTGTGCTTGAAGATTATATGTCGATTCAGCCGCCAACATCTCACTACGCCAACTTGGATTTCTGAGCGTGGCCGCTGATCCGCACGCCTTGGCCGCACTACTGCGCGCGGAAGCATCTACCTACGGCTTTGCCGCTTTTGGTATATGCCGTCCAGATGACATTGCAGGTGTCGAAGAGAGATTAGCGGCGTTCATCGCTGCTGGCCGCCACGGAGACATGTCGTGGATGCCAGACACAGCCGAAAGGCGTTCCAGCCCGCGCAAATTATGGAGTGATTGCCGTTCGGTTATTGTTCTGGGAGCCAACTACGGCCCGGCAGTGGACCCTCTCTCACGAGTTGGAGAGCGCCTACGTGGCGTGGTTTCGGCTTATGCTAAAGGGCGAGACTATCATGATGTTCTGAAGGGGCGCCTAAAGCAGATCGTGGGAAAGTTCGTTGCAAGATCCGGCAGCGAGGTGAAGGTGTTTGTCGATACCGCACCGTTGATGGAAAAGCCGTTGGCTGCTGCTGCCGGGCTTGGGTGGCAAGGCCGGCATACGAATCTCGTATCGCGTGAGTACGGCTCGTGGTTGTTCCTCGGAGCAATCTTGTCTGACATCGAGCTTCCAACAACAGAAGCCGAGATCGATCACTGTGGTTCCTGTCGTGCCTGTCTTGATGTCTGTCCGACGGATGCTTTTCCAGAGCCTTATCAGCTTGATGCTAGGCGCTGCATTGCCTACCTGACAATCGAGTATCGCGGTCATATCGCGCGGGAGTTCCGTCAACCGATGGGCAATCGGGTTTTTGGCTGCGATGATTGCTTGGCTGTCTGCCCTTGGAATAAGTTCGCCCAAGTTGCACAAGAAACGCGCTTTCATCCACGAGTTGAGACTGATGATCCGCCTCTCGAAGAACTCCTCGAACTCGATGATGCAGCATTTCGCAAACGGTTTGCAGGGACGCCGGTGAAACGGACTGGTCGAGATCGACTTGTCCGAAATGTGTTGATAGCTGCCGGCAATAGCGATGACAGGGGCCTCGGCGCGAAGGTCATTCGCTTGCTTGACGATCCATCGCCTTTGGTCAGAGCAATGGCGGTATGGGCAGCTGCACGATTGCTAGAAGCTCGTGAGTTTGCGGCTTTGGCAGAGAGCTATCAGGCCCGCGAACGAGATATAGCTGTACTGGAAGAGTGGCGTACAGAGATGGAAGAGGCATGATGAGCAATGAGCACCTGTTTTGTTTTGGCATGGGGTACTCGGCCAGAGCTTTTGCGCGGCGTTGCCTGGATCGAGGCTGGCGCGTAACGGGTACGTCACGCAGTGCTGAAGGCGTTGCTCGCATACAAGAAGCCAACGCTCATGGTTTTCTGTTTGACGGAAGAGAAGCGAGTAACGACCTGGCTGAACGCCTGAGCCTAGCAACTCATGTGCTTGTCTCTGCAGGGCCTGACAGTGATGGGGATCCTGTGTTGCGCTGCTGCACAGATCTTCTGCGCGAAGCCTCCTTGATTCAATGGGTTGGCTATCTTTCTACCGTCGGCGTCTACGGGGATCATGGCGGTGAATGGGTCGATGAGGAGACGCAAGTCCGGCCGAAGTCGGAGCGCGGCGTGCGTCGCGTGGCTGCGGAAAATGCCTGGCTCGAGTTCGCAAGCGACTATCGATGGCCGCTCCAGGTCTTTCGTCTTGCTGGAATTTATGGACCGGGACGTAGCGCCGTCGACAAGCTGCGTGCTGGCACAGCCCGGCGTCTCGTTAAACCTGGCCAGGTTTTCAATCGGATACACGTGGACGACATTGCGAACGTGCTTGTCGCTGGCGTTGAGCACCTGGGAGAGGCTGGATTGTTTAACGTGACTGATAATGAGCCAGCGCCACCCCAGGATGTTGTTGCATACGCAGCGCAACTAATGGGTCTCCCGATACCACCAGATCTACCTTTTGAAACCGCTGATCTTTCACCGATGGCACGTAGCTTCTACTCGGAAAACAAGAGATGTCGGAACAACAGAATTAGGTCCGCGTTAGGAGTTGAGTTTGATTATCCCACCTACCGCGAAGGACTTGCCGCGCTTGTGGCGCAAACGTGATTCACAAGCGACTTAGACTTGTTCAGATTGTGTTCACAACGAACATGCTTCACTGCACGCCATGCTGAGGTGAAATGCCTAGATCAGCTAGTGTGCTGACTTCGGCGGTTGCCAATTTCATTGGGACGCGTGGGATGTTTGGACGAGTTTGTTTTGGTTCTTCTATAACTGTATTAGCGATTCTATCCATTGCTTTTGCGATGCCAGCCTTTGGCTCTTCTCCGGAAGCTGACGCCCTGGCGCAGAAGTTTATTGATGGTCCCAGACAAGAGGCTGATCTTACTCGTAAGAATAGCCGACTGGAAAAAATGCGTTCTCAGGAACTCGATGCGCTATCGGAGAAGTTGAGGCGGGTGCGCGAACGACGTTTGGGGCAGATCAAACAAGAACCAAATGGTCCAGAAGCTGAAGAGTCGGCCGGGCTGCGCGGATTTTCCCAGTGGTCCGAACCAGCTGTGCCCAAGGGCCCTGAGCTCGAAAAGCAGATCAGACATCAGCGTGTCGCGGTGCTTCTGTCTATGCAGCCTGGGCGCCGTCGTTCGCGGCGATTCGAACGAACAGCCGAGCCAATCATTTGTTTGGAAAGGCGATGTTTCATCGGCGCAGGGGCAGAGCAGCGCGCTGTAGAAATGCCACGGCGACGGGCTCTCGGGCCGAGCAATGCCTTAGCAAGTCGCGCCGGTGCTTGTCGTCACATGCCTCGTTGTGTTTTTCGAAGCGTGCCTCTGTCTCCGTCACAAGCTTGGTTGCAGCCGTTTGATCTCGGTTGGGTTCGCCATGATCGAAGAGAGCCAGTTGCAATTGCGGCTGATCCGACATGTCGTATCGTCAAGCAAAGACAGAGCTGTGATCGTGCAATTTCAGGACCGGACTATCGGCTTTGGCTTGTACCTGAGGCATTTGCGCGTCGAGCGGGATCGGTGTTGCTCCGACAGGCACTTGCGAGCGGTTTGAGACCTGTACGGAAACAGGCATTACTTGGCCAGTCTGGCTTGCCCTCTCACTCACGTCATTAGTCTGAGGTGAATTCTGAGATGAGACCGAAAAGGCGATGGAGATCTTCTGGACGAGAGAGCCTGTGTTCACCGTCCGGGACTTCATAAAGCTCTATGTCCGGACCCTTGAGGATGTCCATGAGTTGCTCTGAATGATTAAATGGCACATCGGGATCTTCGCGGCCGTGCAGTATTCTAACCGGGCGTTTTGGTTGCCACGGTGTGCGGCCTAGCAAGTTCCTGCGACCGTCTTCGATCAGTTGTCCTGTAATGGGATAGGGATCATCACCGTAGCGAGATGGACGCATCCAGACACCAGTTTTAAGTAGGCTCGATTTTGCTACTATATCTAACCGACGCCAGATCAGTTCCTCAGTCATATCCCATGCAGGGGCAATTAGGATCAACGCTTTGACACGATCTGCGGCCGCTGCGTCGTGCTTTGTAAGATGCCTAAGCAGGAGTAGGGCGAGGTTGCCGCCCATGCTGGAGCCGACAACAATCTGATTGCCGGAGGTCAACTCCCGGAATACCGCCACTGCCTCTTCGAGCCAGGCACTAAGATTGCCGACTTCAAAGCAGCCATCTGATCGGCCATGACCTGAATAATCGAACCTCGTAAATGCCAGGTTCTGCTCAGCGGTCCATTCTGCCAGTGCTGTTGGTTTGACAGACGTCATTTCCGATTTAAAGCCCTGCAGCCAAACAATCCCGGGCTCACGACCGAGCTGTTTAGCATAGGCTATGTTTCGGGCTGCGCTACCATGACCAACTTGCAGGAATTGCAGTTCCGGCTCATTCATTTTCCGGCCTTTGACTCAAGACTAAGTTTGACGATGACACGCCCCACGATAATGCAAATTGTGCCGGAACTCGACACTGGTGGTGCCGAGTTGTCAGCAGTGGAGATTGGTGAGGCCGTGTCCCGCGCCGGTTGGCGATCAGTTATCGTGACGGAAGGCGGTCGACTGGAAGCTGCAGCTGAAGCCCAAGGTTCCATTGTTGTAAAGTTTCCCGCGGCTACTAAGAACCCGCTGAGGATGTGGGCTAATATCGGTCGCTTGGCAACGCTTGCCAGGCAAGAGAACGTTCGTTTGATCCATGCGCGAAGTCGGGCGCCAGCATGGAGTTCAATGTTGGCAGCGCGACGTCTGAAAGTTCCGTTCGTGACGACCTATCACGGTGCTTACAATGAAAGTGGTCCTGCAAAGCGCTTCTATAATAGCGTGATGTCACGCGGTGATCGGGTGATTGCCAACTCACAGTTTACTGCTGACCTGATACGCCAGCGCTACGGGACACACTCAGATAAAATCATAGTCATTCATCGTGGCGTAGATCGTTCATTTGATCGCGAGCTCGTTTCGGCAGAACGCATACAATCAGTTCGCCAGCGCTGGGGTGTCGGTGAGGATGATATTGTTATCCTACAAGCTGCGCGTCTTACCGGATGGAAGGGACAGCAGGTGCTGATCGATGCGGCGGCGCAGTTGCGAGATGAGGGTTGTGCTGAAAATGTTAAGTTTATAATTGCGGGAGATGCGCAAAACCGGTCTTCTTATCTCGCAGCATTAAATGATCAGATCACCAGATTGGAGTTATCTGAAACTGTTCTTCTTGTTGGGCATGAGAGCGATATGGCCGCTGCCTTTTCTGCCTCGTATGCTGTCGTTGTTGCTTCGATTGAACCGGAAGCCTTCGGGCGGGTGGGCGCCGAGGCGCAAGCGCTAGGCCGACCAGTTATCGCGACCCGCCTTGGAGCACCTCAGGAAACAGTCCGATCCGAACCGGAATACGATCAATCGCAAACCACTGGATGGCTGGTTTCTCCTGGGGACGCTCGTGATCTTGCCGAAGCTATTGGCGCCGCATTGTCACTCGATGAGGTTCGGTATTCGACGATGGCTGCCCGTGCAATCGAGAATGCGCATGGTAATTTCACGCTGGAGCAAATGAAGCGTTTTACCTTGAGTGTGTATGACGATTTATTAGGTAGTGAACTGGAGAAATCGTTTAAAAGTGCCGGAAGCAGTGTGATTTCCACCTAGAATACTTGACTTCACCGACGATATTACCAATCTACAGCGATCGTCGGCGCCAACTTTGATTTTTGGCGCGCGATTATTGTTCCAACGGAAATTGGTTGAAGCAGCAGAGGAGTTATTACCATCCGTCGACCATTTCGTGGCCCGCCAGAGCGCGAGCAAGCCGGCCCTAGAATGAATGATGCAATCAGGGTCCGTGAAGTCCGACTAATCGACGCTGACGGAGACAACAAAGGCGTCGTAAGTACCGAGGCGGCCCTCGAGAACGCCCGAGCGGTTGGACTTGACTTGGTGGAAGTGTCACCGGACGCAAATCCGCCAGTCTGTAAAATTCTCGATTATGGAAAATATAAGTATCAAGAGCAGAAAAAAGCCGCAGAAGCTCGCAAAAAGCAAAAGACTGTCGAAGTCAAAGAAATCAAAATGCGGCCGAACATCGATAATCACGATTACGACGTGAAAATGCGATCGATGAAACGCTTTTTTGATGATGGCGACAAAGTCAAAGTAACTTTGCGGTTTCGCGGTCGCGAGATGGCTCACCAGCAGCTTGGCCGTGAACTCCTGCTCAAAGTACGTGCGGAAATTGAAGAAATTGCCAAGGTCGAGTCCGAGCCGCGTCTCGAAGGCCGCCAGATGGTGATGGTTCTCGCGCCGCGGTAATTGCGATGGGTGAATGGCCTACTGCGCAGGCTTAATTTGCTTGCGCGTTCGAGCCAGCCCGTATATAAGGCCGCGTCTAGCCGCCCGGCGGGGCATGCCGTGGCGGCTGACTTGCTTTTGCAACACAAGGTATCACTAACTCCTTACTTTGCGCAAAGAAGCGGATTTTGCTGCTGATCGAGCGCCGAGGTTGCCGGATGTTCGTCTTGGATGGACATCGAAGGAGCTAGGGCCTGCTATAACTGGAGAGCGAAATGCCCAAGATGAAGACGAAAGCGGGCGCCAAAAAGCGCTTCAAAATGACGGCCAATGGGAAGGTCAAGGTAGCTGCCGCTGGTAAGCGCCATGGCATGATCAAACGGACGAAGAAATTCATCCGTGACGCACGAGGCACGATGGTGCTGTGCGATGCAGATGCTCGGATCGTCAAGAAGTACATGCCGTACCATCGCTAGTTCTGCGATCGGTAGAGACCAATCCCAATAGAATTCATTTTGAGGACAGACGACAATGGCTCGCGTAAAACGTGGCGTTGAAGCCCACGCCAAACACAAGAAAGTTTTGCAGGCCGCCAAAGGTTTCTATGGCCGCCGCAAAAACACCATCCGTATTGCCAAGCAGGCCGTTGAGAAGGCAGCCCAATACGCCTACCGCGATCGCAAGCGCCGCAAGCGTACGTTCCGCTCGCTTTGGATCCAGCGCATCAATGCGGCTACCCGCGAACACGGTATGACTTATGGTCGATTTATCGACGGCCTGAATAAGGCCGGAATTGAAATTGACCGCAAGGTGCTCGCCGACATAGCTGTACGTGATGCTGATGCTTTCAAGGCATTGGTGGATCAAGCACAAGCTGCAGTTAGCACCACTGCCAGTTAAATCGTGATTAGCAACCGGACTGAGGCAAGTCATGCCCCAAGACGGCACCCCGAACGGCGACGTGAGCGAACTCGACAAACTTGAATCCGATATTATCTCGGAAATTGCTGATGCTTCAGGCCTTAGCGATCTGGATGCCGTGCGGGTATCTGCACTGGGCAAGAAGGGTCGCGTATCTGCACTGATGCAGAAGCTTGGCGGTATGTCTGCCGAAGAGCGCAAGGCATTCGGGCAAACGGTGAACGCTCTTAAAGGGCGTGTGAGCGACGCATTGGAAGGCCGCAAGGCAGCCCTCGAAGCTGCCGAGCTCGAAAGTCGTCTCGCCAACGAGAGAGATGATATCACCCTGCCGGTGCGGCCAGGACCGTTGGCCGAGGGCCGTATTCATCCGCTCAGCCAGGTGTTTGACGAGGTCAATGAGATCTTTGCTGACATGGGCTTCTCGGTGGCTGAAGGGCCCGACATTGACACTGATGACTACTGCTTCACCAAGCTCAACATTCCTGCGCATCACCCGGCGCGACAGGACATGGATACCTTCTATCTGAAGGAAGGTGCCGACGGTAACCGGATGGTTTTGCGACCGCATACCAGCCCGGTGCAGATCCGTACGATGTTGAACCAGAAGCCACCGATCAGGATCATCGCACCAGGCCGCGTCTATCGTTGTGACAGCGATCAGACACATACGCCTATGTTCCATCAGGTCGAAGGCCTTGTAATTGATGAAGAAACACATCT
This sequence comes from Filomicrobium sp., assembly GCA_002689605.1. Lineage (GTDB taxonomy): Bacteria > Pseudomonadota > Alphaproteobacteria > Rhizobiales > Hyphomicrobiaceae > Tectiglobus. Next base: position 7,875 of record NZGY01000107.1, on the reverse strand, counting down.
TGGTCACCTAAAATGGTGCCTTGAGGAGTTCTGCAAGGCGTTCTTCGAAGTCGACGAAGTGAAAATGCGGTTCCGCGCATCGCACTTCCCATTCACTGAACCATCGATGGAAGTTGATATTGATGCAGCTGCTATCGGCAAGCCAGGACAGTGGTTGGAGATCCTTGGCTCAGGAATGGTTCATCCAAATGTGATTGCCAGCTGTGGCCTGGATCCAGAGAAGTATCAGGGCTTTGCATTTGGAATGGGCTTGGATCGCATCACAATGCTGAAGTACGGCATTCCTGATCTGCGTGATATGTTTACCGGTGATCTCCGCTGGATGAAGCATTACGGCTTTATGCCGTTGGATGTGCCGACGCTTGCAGGTGGAATGTCGTCCTGAACGCACATTGAGTGGACTGCTGCACGCGATGGCGTCTTTCTAAAGTCGCCGTCCTGCGAACAAAACACGAGCTTCTGAACAGATAGCTCAGTGATGAGACCGCAATGTTCTTAGTTCTGGACCTTCAGTTCTCGATCATAGCCGCGTTGGTAATCGCAGCTGCGATGGTGATCACTGTTGTGTTCATCATCTTTTACCATGACAGTAAACATGACGAGATAGACCGCTGGGTCAACTTTTCTTTCAGCGGCAACGCGCTGCGCCAGGCTCTGGCCTATTATAGGTTCATGGCGATCTCGATGTTGTTCTTCTACATCTTGTTCACCATCAGCTGTTTGTTCCTGCAAGCGGACGGTTTCAAAATCTTCTCGGACGGAGAAGAGCCGGTTTATGGCGGTCCGATATCAGTAGCACTGTTTTCGCTGGACCTCGTTCTTCGCGGCGGCTTCTTTGATGTTATGGAACACTTCGATCTTCGTGTCGGCTCATTGTACATCAACAAGGGCTCGGCGTGGTTCTGGATATATTCGTTCGTATTCAGGATCTTCTATGGTCTGACACTGATTAAGATCCTGATCTCGTTTGCCTGGATCTACGGCAAAATACGTCTTGCGCGGCAAGCACATACCCAATCGGAGCGCCAGATGAAGTTGTTCGAATGAGCCATCCGCTGTAATAGGCCATCGTCGGGCCTTGTATATCGCGATTGCCTGCTTGTGGCTTTGCGAACCTCAACTTGTAACGTTGCAAAGATAGACTGATGAAATTCACGCTCTCCTGGTTAAAAGACCACCTTGATACCGAAGCATCACTCGAAGAGATATCGACCGCACTATCGTCGATCGGGCTAGAGGTTGAGGAAATTTCTGATCCGGCAGAAGCGCTCGGACCATTTACGATTGCGCGTGTTCTTGATGCGCAGCAGCATCCCAATGCCGACCGGCTCAGGGTCTGTCAGGTTGAGATTGCTCCGGGCGAACAGCCGGTTGAAGTGGTCTGCGGTGCACCGAATGCGCGGACCGGCCTGGTTGGTGTCTTTGCGCCGCTTGGCACGTTCATTCTGGGTACTGGTATCACGCTCGAGAAGCGTCCTGTTCGCGGCGTTGTTTCGAATGGAATGCTGCTGTCGGAACGTGAGTTGGAATTATCTGAAGATCATGACGGCATTATCGACCTCGATGCAAACCTCGCTGATCGCGTCGGCGACCGTTATATCGATGTTATGGGTATGAATGATCCAGTAATCGAGATCGGCCTGACTCCAAACCGTCCAGATTGCACTGGTGTTCGAGGTATTGCTCGTGACCTCGCCGCAGCAGGGCTCGGCAAACTGAAGCCGGAGCCGAAGGTTGGCAAGGTCAACGGTGACTTTGATTGCCCCATCGATATCCAATTGGAATTTGACGACGCTCATGCAGATGCTTGTCCAGTGTTCGCGGGACGCTACATACGCGGCGTTAGAAATGGTCCTGCACCACAGTGGATGCAGCAACGACTTAAGGCAGCAGGGCTGCGCCCGATCAGTGCACTTGTCGATATGACGAACTACGTTTCGCTCGATCGTGGCCGGCCATTGCACGTTTATGATGCTGACAAGGTTACCGGTCATATTCGGGCGCGCATGGCAAAGGATGGCGAGGCGTTTCTTGCACTCGATGGCAAGGAATACACAGCCGACGAAACGATGTGTGTCATTGCTGATGACAGCGGTGTTCTTGGTTATGGTGGGATTATCGGTGGCGAAGAGAGTGGCTGTTCAGAGGGAACGACCAACGTCCTGATCGAGTGCGCCTACTTTGACCCGGTGCGCACCGCCGAAACGGGCCGCAAGAACGGTATAATCTCCGATGCACGATATCGTTTCGAGAGGGGCGTGGATCCAGCGTTCGTAGAGCCTGGTCTCGATCTAGCGACAGACATGGTGCTCAAGCTTTGTGGCGGCAAGCCATCAAAGTCTCTCGTTGCAGGTCAATCACCAATTGAAAACCGCAAGGTAAAATTTGAGCTGTTGCGTGTCAGAAAACTGACAGGCCTCGACGTGAAGGCTGCCGAGTCGAAGCGCATCCTGAAAGCAATTGGATGCCAGATTAATGGCAAGGGAGACATGCTGGATGTTACCATTCCGTCATGGCGTCCTGACATGCATGGTGCGGCTGATCTTGTTGAGGAAGTCATCCGCATAGTCGGGCTCGACAACGTGCCATCAGTAGCGTTGCCGCGCGCGCATGGCGTGACCCGTGCCGTCCTGACCGATAGTCAGAAGCGCGCCCGTCGTGCTCGCCGTGTTCTTGCTTCGCGCGGATTGGTTGAGGTGATCACTTGGTCATTCCTGCCGAGAGACCAGGCAAAACACTTCGGCGGCGGTGATGAGAGCCTTGAGCTGGATAATCCGATATCCGTTGAGATGTCGTCAATGCGGCCCAGTCTTTTACCGGGGTTGCTAGCTGCCGGTCGACGCAATCTCAATCGTGGATTTCCTGATGCAGCTCTCTTTGAGCTTGGTCAGGCTTATGTCGATGATAGCGAGAAGGGGCAGTTGCTCGTTGCATCTGGGCTGAGATTGAACACGGCGTCCTATCCTAATGCCGGGCGTCATTGGCGTGATCCTGGTCGTAAGACAGATGTATTCGAAGTTAAGTCAGACTGCGTTGCCGTCCTCGGGTCGCTTGGTGTGGACGTGACACGCGCACAAATCACCCGTGATGCACCGTCGTGGTTCCATCCAGGCCGATCTGGCACCATACGGCTTGGACCGAAACTTGTTCTGGCTCATTTCGGCGAATTGCATCCTGCCACTCTCAAGGAGATGGATGTCGAAACCTCGGCTACGGTTTTTGAAGTTTTCTTGTCGGCATTGCCGGCTGAAAAGAGGAAGGCGCGCGCGCGTTCACAACTTGTGATGAACGACTTGCTGCCGGTCAGACGCGACTTTGCTTTCGTCCTTGATCAAGAGGTCAATGCTGGGGACGTGGCCAAGGCAGCGCAGGGTGCGGATAAGTCTCTTATCAGCGACGTCAGGGTTTTTGATGTGTTCCAAGGCGGCAATCTTGGTGATGGTCAAAAGTCACTTGCCATTGAGGTGACATTACAACCTGCTGAGAAAACGCTAACCGACGCAGAAATCGATGCTGTTTCAGCAAAGATTGTAGCTGCGATTCAAAAGTCTACTGGTGGTCAGATCCGCGGCTAGATAGCTGGCGTTCGTTGGCTTTCCGTTGTCGACGGATGGCGTCTCTTGTTCGATAGACGCTTAGTGGTGCAGTGAACGTTGGAGCGCTGCAGCTTTAGACCATGGGTCTGGAGCGGTAGTGTTCTAGTATCTTCTGTATCTGTTCAGCAACCTGGGCCTGTTTGTTCAGATCAGCTGCGTGTATTGGGATACGTGAACCAATGTCGGGCAAAACAGAGAATGGATTATCCATAATCTGTTTGAATAAGTCGCCCGACATTTTCATTGTGTCGGCAGGTGTTGGCGCTTCTGCCGACTGATGCTTGAGAGATATCTCGGCAAGTAGGGTGCTTAGCGCCATGACCTCGGCAGCGAAGCGATTTGCCGTTAGGTCGTCAGGCTCTCTAGCAGTCTCACTATTGAAACTGGTCTGGTTAGATTCGGTAAAGCCGGACGCCTCCATTGCTGCGCTGGCAGGCTCACTTGCCATTTCAATCGTTTCGCTGAGCAGATCGTTCGGCGTGATTTTAAGAATCGAGCAGAACTTCACCAACAGTTCGAGATCAGGTTCGACCTCGGCGCGTTCGTAACGCGTGTAGCGGTTCTCATGGATGCTGAGCTTGCTGGCAAAGCTACGGGCGGTTTTGAAGCCTCTCGCTTGACGTATCGACTTGAGCCGTTTTGAGAGCCGGATGCACTCTCTGGATGCATTCTCAGTCATATGTTTAACAATATGTAGTTTTCTCTTAACCAAGCCTGAGATACACAGAATACGTCACATTTGTCATGCATAAAATGTAGATTTGGGAGAGATTCTTCTTGGGGGTGTGTGCGTTGTTCTTGATTCTATCCTGAATAAATACTCAGTTTACTGATGATTTGTTGCAGATCGATTTCGCATTACTGGTATCTTGCGGGTCATTGGAAAGTGAGTAGCTCGTTATTGCTTTAAGTGACACTGTGTCATCATGGGTATCTTCGACAACTTTCTCGATTGGTTGGGTCGGCGACTAGCTTCGCAGCTGAACGATCAACGTCAGGACGAATGGCCTTATGCGCCAGCGGATCCTGCAGCCCTTGATCGCGCCTTGCGGCCAGGTGATGTTTTGCTGGTTTCTGGTAGCGAGAAAGTCTCGAAGGCAATCAAATACCTGACCCAGTCAACCTGGTCTCATGCAGCGATATATGTAGGCGACGTGATTGGCCGGAAGGAACCAGATGGCGAGCCGCATACTCTGGTGGAAGTCAATCTGGGCGAAGGCTGTGTTTCTGCACCGTTGTCGAAGTACGCAAAAGCACACACGCGTATCTGCCGAGCTGTTTCCTTGAGCGATGACGACAGACGGACGGTCGTGGTATTCATGATTGCGCGGATCGGACTGCAGTGTGATCTGCGCAACATTTTCGATATGGCGCGCTTTTTGGTGCCGTTGCCAGTGCCGCCGCGGTTCCGTCGCCAGATGATCTCAATCGGATCCGGTGCTCCGACGCGAGCGATCTGCTCGACATTGATCGCGCAGGCGTTTCAAAAAGTTAAGTATCCAATTCTGCCGCGCGTTGAGAAGGTCGGGTGCCAGCAACTCGGCATTGGACGTTATAGCCGGCGCGAGATCCTGCACATTCGCCATCACAGCCTGTTTGCGCCTTGCGACTTTGATCTCTCGCCGTACTTCCAAGTCATAAAGCCAACCATCGAAGATGGCTTTGACCACAATACGGTCTATTGGGCGGATACTCTGTCTGATTGTGGCGTGTGCGAGGATGGCAGCGAGCCGGAGCTCGAGCAGACAATCGAACTCGACGCGGCCCGGATTGCTAAGGCTTCCAAGAAGCATTCGACGATCAATACTTGACGAGAAGCACCTGACGCTGCACCTCGCTTGTCTATGAAGCATAATCAAGTGTTCGGCACTACACCGTTACCGATTATTGATGTCTTGGATGAGTTGCGGGAAGCCCTCGCCGCGAACTCGTCTTGTGTACTGATTGCGCCACCGGGAGCTGGCAAGACGACTGTTGTGCCCCTGGCATTACTTGATGCTGATTGGTTGGGTGGCACAAAGATTCTGGTCGTTGTTCCGCGCCGTCTCGCAGCGCGCTCAGCGGCGGAGCGTATGGCTGAGTTGCTTGATGAGCGTGTTGGAGCAACGATTGGTATACGCGCACGATTGGCTTCGAAAATCGGACAAGCAACCCGCATCGAAGTTATCACCGAGGGTGTCTTCACTCGGATGGTGATCGACGATCCAGAATTGGCGGGTGTTGGAGCAGTCATATTCGACGAATTTCACGAGCGAAGTCTGGAGGCTGACTTCGGGCTCGCTTTGTGCATTGATGTTCAAGCGGCGCTGCGCGAAGACCTAAAGATTATCGTGATGTCGGCTACTCTTGATGGCGATCGGATTTCTGCGGCGCTAGCCAATGCTCCTGTCATTGAGAGCCAGGGGTGTGCGTTTCCGGTGCAAACCCACTATGTTGGTAGTGAACAACACGAACGGCTTGAGCAACGGGTGTGTCATACTGTTCTCAGGGCTCTGCACAATGATGAGGGTTCGTGTCTCGTATTCTTACCAGGGCAGGGTGAGATACGTCGAACTGTAGATTTTCTCAGTCAGAACCTGGATGATGCGACGGTTGAGATCTTACCGCTCTATGGCGGGCTTACTTTGGAAGCTCAAAGAGCTGCGATCCAACCGTGCCGCAATGGAAAAAGAAAAGTCGTCCTCGCAACCGCCATTGCTGAAACGTCGATCACAATCGATGGAGTTCGGATTGTCGTCGATAGTGGTTTTGCGCGGGTACCACGGTTTGACGTAGGTGCCAGGTTGACCCGTCTCGAAACCTTACGAGTTTCAAGGGCAAGTGCTGATCAACGGCGCGGACGTGCAGGCCGAACAGAGCCGGGTGTTTGTTATCGGTTGTGGAACGAGCCTGAAACGCAGGGGCTACGACCGTTCGAAGCGCCAGAAATTCAATCAGCTGACCTCACCGATTTGGTTCTGGGTTGTGCAGCATGGGGTGTCGCTGATCCGACGAAACTGCAGTGGATTGATCCACCGCCGCAAGGGGCATTGGCAGCTGCATCTCGCAATCTCGTTGACTTAGGAGCGCTCGATGCCAGGAGCAACATTACTGCGCATGGCCAGCAACTAAGGGCCCTGCCATTGCCTCCGCATCTGGGGGAGATGCTGTTGTGGGGAACCGCTTGCGGACAAGAACAACGGGCAGCTGAGTTGTGCGCCTTACTGGTGGAGCGTGGAGTTGGCGGGACGTCGGTTGATCTTGAAGACCGACATAAGAATTTCATGAACGCCCGAGATCGCAGAAGCATTCAGTTGAAAGAACTGGTCCAGCAATGGGTGCGGCAGGCCAGCAAGCTTGTATCTCAGGAAGCAATTATTGATGGCAGGACCCAGCTATCAATGGCGCAGTTGTTGGCCAGTGCCTATCCTGACCGAATTGCCAAGCGCCGTGGTCCACGAGGCCAGTTTCTGCTCGCGAACGGTCGTATCGGACAGATCGATGAGGCTGCCCCACTTTCTGGCACTGATTTTTTGGTTGTGGCTGAGATGCAAGGAACGGCTGCGCGCGCTCGCATTCTGAGCGCTGCTCAGTTGCAGCCTGATGAACTGAATGCAGTCGCGTCTGATCGGATAGAAGAGGTGATGGAGGTCTCTTTTGATTGTCAGGCCAAAGCGGTGCGTGCCGATCTGGTTCGCCGCTTGGGTGCAATCGTACTGCAGCGTGAGAACCGGCCTGTCGCACGCGACGAAGCTACAGCGGCTGAGCTTGCGCGGGGGATGGTTGAAGATCTCGGCTTTGATGTCTTGCCCTGGAGTAAGGCGCAGCTGCAGCTAATGGCTCGCGTGGCATTCTTGAAAAGCAGTGATCCAGAAAATCTATCGCACTGGCCTGATTTATCTGAGACGGCACTTCGCGGGACGCATGCTGACTGGTTGGCACCTTTCCTTTTGGGGAAAGCAAGCGTTGCAGACGTTTCAGCCAATGATCTCGCAGCAGCTTTGGAGAGCCTGATCGATTGGCAACAACGCCAGCGCGCGGATCAGGAAGCTCCTACGCATTTTGTTGCGCCAACTGGGCATCGACACACGATTGATTACAGCAGCGAGAATGCGCCGGAGGCCTCGCTTCGTGTGCAGGAACTATATGGTCTTAAACAACACCCCGTTGTTGCTGAGGGTCGGCTGCCACTGACCTTGTCTTTACTTTCACCAGCCGGGCGACCAATACAAGTAACTCGAGACTTACCTGGGTTCTGGGCTGGCTCCTGGCGTGATGTGAAAACGGAAATGAGAGGTCG
>NZGY01000106.1 GCA_002689605.1 Filomicrobium sp. | reverse complement strand
CCTCGACGATGCCAGTTACGGCGTCAGCCTTCTTTTTCTTGGCCGCTGCGAGAAAACGATGACGCCAGCGGAACGATGTCTCCAGATGAATGTCAGTGCACACCGCCGGCCGAGCGCGGCGCCGCTGCAAGCGCATAGGTTGGGTCAGGTTCAACAACAACGATACGGTCTGCAGCCCCGGCCATAGCCATATGATAGGCCGTGGACGAGCCTATAATGCTCCCGCCAACAACAACAATCTTCTTCATGGTCATAATTCCAATCTGAAAACTAAGATCGTAGGGCCGAACGCTTGTCGACAAACCGATTCAGCATGCTAGCTCTGCATCAAGCCATCGTAACGCTCCACCGCAATAGTCACGCAGAGTTCTATGTCTTCCTCAACGATGTAGCGCTGCTGAGCAAGTTCCTGCGCCGCAGCTTTCACCTTCGCTAAATAGTCAGCTCGCGAAGAGTAGCGTTCTTCCATGGAAGGCCTTGGATCTCCGTTGCTCTCTCGCTCGGCGGCAGTCTTCGCAAACGGTAACGTTAAACCTACGTACTCAAGGATCTGCCCTTCCCCGCCTGTCGTAGGATGACGGACATTGAACCCCGTATGAGTTGCAACGGGAACTGTCATATCCGGCATTCGAACTCCGCCTATCTCATTTCCATCATCATCAACATCTGAGACACGGCACGGATAAGCCGATCCAATTTTTCTCGCTGGGAAAGTTCCTATCAAGTCTTCCGCATGCTCGCCTAGATCAAGCGGATAGATCGACGGCAGGACAGCAGGCCTCGGCGTGGTCAGACCAGGTATGCCATCGAGCTTCTCAGATACGTCTTCGCGCGTTGCAGCAGTTCGATCAGCGGACATGGGATAACAGCTTGGCGGTGGTTCGATTACATCCTTGACCCAGGCCAAAAGGTTCATCACCGCGCCACGATAAAGCGGTCGATAATCGACAATGTTGAAATAGTTGCTACCGTGGCTGCCAAAAGCACTGACGCTTGCGAGCGGGAGCAACCCCGACACATGTTGTGTGCCGGCGAATAAATAGCGCCGTACGTTTTCAGGGAGCTTTATGTCTGAGCCATCAGCGGCAGACGTATGCTGAAGCGAGGCATCGCCACGCCAATACTCGGATGACGTATCCGTATAAAAAATCTTCGGTATATTGCCGTTGGCTTTCTGGCGATCAAGCAAACCAGCTTCGGTCTTGCTGTGAGGATCAACCTGAGGATCATCGGCAAACGGGAACAGATGGCCGAAGGTCGGCGTTGGTTGCACTGATGGCTGGCCGTACCGATGATTAAACTCACCGCGCCTTCCACCAGCAATATGTACTAGCAGGCCATCAAAAACCTTCCTGCCCTGCTCATCAGTATTCATTCCCAGATCGAGGAAGGTGCGCAGCAAACGTCCACACTGAGAAATACCTTCACCAATCGAATGGTCGATTGTCCCAGCGAGTGGAGAGTCTTCGCTGTACTTCAGAAACGCAGCAAGATCACGGAGCGCAATAAGGCCAGCCCCTGCGACCGGACATTTGGCTGGCGTATAGATGAGATCGTAGACTTTGCCCGGCTCGAAGCCGCCCTCCAGCCAGACATGTTCGGCATCCACTACCGGCTCACCCGACTGATCCTTTGCAAACCGCCATTTACTGCGGTCGATCAACTCCGCATCGCCGTACATGTGATCGCGCACCATGAGTTTAGCATCCGGATCATTCAAATCCTTCGTCGCAATCAACTGATGATTCCCGATCGAACCGACATGATGATCCGTCAATGGAAACGATGCAGTCAATTCATTTGGCTGCACGCGATAATTCATCGGCGCATTAGGTTCGAGAGCCGATTCTGGCACAAGCGGTGGATCAATTCCCATTCGCGGACCAGGTTTTGGAACATCCCACTGCCAACCACACCAAGCCAGCGTCCACCCGTGCCTCATGAGGAATGCATCACCCGGTACAATCTCGGCACTAGGCATCAAGTCCACCGGCCCCTGATTAAGCATGCGATTAAGGACCCGATTACCGCGGTTGGGCGCCTCAAACAGCATCGACCGATTGCCACCACCTTCCGGAACCAACAGTGTGAGGTCACCAGTAAGTCGGACCAATCCATCTACCCGAGTTGCGAGCTCAATGTCAGCGATTGGCTGATTGCATGGATGCAAGGGATCAACGGCATAATGCACGACAGCATCGATACGTTCATATGCCCCGCCAGCGCCAAGGCTTTTTCCATCCAAATACGGTTCGCGCTGCGTGATTTCTATACGTTCGACCGCCATTGTTCGCTCTTCCTCGTTCCAGCTGACTGATCAGCCTCGCACAGATCGGGCACGAGTCAATTTTGATCCTGAAGTTATCGCCAGTGTGGAATGAGAAGTTTCCATCAGCCATCTCTCGGAACTGGTCGCATCAGCCAGGCGAACGGAACAGCGAAGGCAGCCGCAATCGCAAACAGGTAGAACGCATTTATATAGCCGATCATCGCGGCCTGGCGCTGAACCTCACCCGCTAGCGCCATCAGTCCTCCCGGCGTTACCAGATTCCAATTCCCAATCACTTCAGGATATTGCAGTGCGCGATTGAAGGGCGAAATGTGTTCGGTGAAATGAGAATAGTTGGTGGCAGCAGATCTGATCAGAAGCACAACCGAGATCGAGATAAACAGACTTGAGCCAAAGTTGCGAACAAGATGGAAGAGAGACATAGCCTCTGAAATTTGATGTTTCGGCAGAGTTGCAAAAGCCAGGACCGACATCGGCGTGAAGGCGAGACCAAACCCAAATCCTTGCATGAGGTTCGACCAGAACACATCGCCGGCAGTCATATTGATATCCAGCTGAGCCATCCAGAAGCCCGCAAACGCCTGAATCGCCAACCCAATCGCCATAGCATAGCGTGCATTCCAGCGCGTCGCCTGCACGACAACGAGAAAGGATGCGAGATTCCCTAGACCTCGCCCAGCAATTAGCAGTCCAATGACTCCCTCGGGATAGTCTCGCAGATCGCTCAGCAGTCCGGGGAACAGAACCATGGGCGTGTAACTCAGCATCCCGATTACAAAGACTGCGATCAAGCCAATTGAAAAGTTTCGGTCGAGCAACAGCTTGGGACTAATAAGAGGATTATTCGCTGTTAGACTGTGAACAATAAAGATCCAAAATGCCGTGACGCCAACAAACGCTTCGATCCAAATCTCATAAGACTCAAACCAATCCAATCGTTGGCCACGATCCATAATCAATTGCGCAGCCGACACGGCAATGGCCAGTGCAAGAAAACCGGTCCAGTCAAACCTCACCGGTCGTCGTTCATTGTTGTGAGCCAAGGCGAACCACGTCACGACGCAAGCGAGAATACTACCGGGCACAACCATCAGAAAGGCGCTGCGCCAGCCCCAGGCCTCGCTCATAAAACTACCGAGGACAGGCCCCCCGATCGGACCAAATACGCCGCCAATTCCCCAAATCATCATAACAACGGCATGCAACGAGCGAGGGAATGTGTAGATCAATATCCCTTGGCCCAACGGCATCACAGCCGCACCGAAAAAGCCCTGACCTACACGTGCTGCAACGAGAAACTCAAGGTTCGTCGCGATCCCACACAGAAACGAGCTGATCGTGAAGCCAATCATCGCGGCAAACATGACGTTGCGCCAGCCATATCGACTGGCCATCCACCCCGCAAGCGGCGTGGCAACCGCTGATGCAATAAGATTAAAGGTCACCACCCAAGCGATCTGGTCTTGCGTTGCAGCCATCGCGCCCTGGATTTGCGGCAGCACCACGCTTGCGAGCGTAATCGACATGCCAAAAAGCAGCGTCGTGAGCTGAACCATAAAGAGGATCAGCCAATGCCGCGGCGTTATCGAGGATAACGACGGCTTGGCCGCAGTTTCCGTCAAGGCTTATTCCTCCCAGTCGACGTTAGTCGTCGATCTTGGTCACTGTCGATTATTCAGTGCTTCGCGCTGCAGATAGACCGGTTCAGCCTCAAACCTTGCCACGGTTTGGTTTCACAAGAAAGGCAAATGGAATGGCCACCGCCGCAAACACAGTAAACAGTCCGAATGTGTTGAGGTAGCCAATCATTGCCGACTGACGACTGACCTCATTCGAAATGATGGCTAGCCCCGAAAGCGTTGTCGCGTCCCAGGATCCGACAACCCAGGGCGAACTCAACCCTGGATTAAATAGCGTGATGAATTCCATCATTCGGGCATAGTTGACGCCCGAAGAGCGAAGAACCTCAGCGACACAAATCGAAATAAACGCGCTAGACGCAACGTTACGAATGAGATGAAACACGCCGAGCGCTTCCGGTCGCCTCTGGGCCGTTAGATCAGAAAAGGCCAGAACACTAACCGGCACGAAGATCATTCCGATACATACACCCTGTAAAATGCCATTGAGCGCCATCTCTAGCGGCGTCACGTTAAGATCAAAGTGCATCATCCAATAACCCGCCAAGGTCAGCAAACCAAAGCCGGTCGCGATACTCATACGCGGGTCAATTCGGTCCGTAAACATAGCCAGAAAGAAGCCAATCAAACCTCCAATTCCACGACTCCCGACCAGCAAGCCAATGAGTGCGTCCGGATAATTGAAGTACTGCCGCAAGAGCGTCGGCAGCATCACCATCGGTGTGAAGCTGAGCATCCCGAATATCGCGACCAATATGTATCCGATTGTGAGGTTTCGGTTCTTGAGCAGATTGAAATCCAGAAACGGCCGCTCAGCCGTTAAGCTGTGAGACAGAAACACATAGAACGAGAGCCCAGCCACAAGCGATGCGATAACGATCTCGTTCGACTCAAACCAGCCCAGGCGGTGCCCTCGCGAGAGCACGTATTGCAGTCCCGACACTGCGACAGCCAGAGATAGAAAGCCAGTCCAGTCGAACCGAATTTTTTCGCCAGGTTGATCGCGCGGAAGCGAATAGAGCAGTCCGAAAAAGCCACCAATCGCGATGGGTAGAAGCATCAGGAAAGCCCAGCGCCAACCATAGCTTTCCGCAATGAGTCCAGCGAACGTTGGTCCGATAATTGGACCAAGGATAACACCCATGCCATTGATACCCATCACCATCTGGTGACGTTCCTTGGGCCAGTTGTCCAGTAGAAGGGTTTGAACTAACGGCACTGTCGGAGCGCCTATTCCACCCTGCAGGATGCGCCAAAAGATCAGCGCCTCAAGTGAATCTGACAGACCGCACATCAGAGTCGCAAACGAAAAACCAGCCACACAGGTGCACATAACTCGCTTGCGCCCGAAGCGAGAGACCAGCCAGCCTGTCATTGGCGTCCCAATGGCAATAGCAAGAATGTTAAAAGTCATGATCCAGGAGATCTCGTCGGCAGTTGCCGACAGTGCACCCTGGATTTGAGGGAGAATTGCAGAGACGACCAAAATGGTCGTGAAATACAAGGTTAAAATGAGCATGCAAAAGATGAGAATAATGATCCGCCTGATAAGGCCCAGCGGAACATCCTTTGTTTCATCTTCCATCGTGATCCAGGATCATGTTGCTTTGTAATGCTGATCTGACATTTCGACTTGTAGTGCCAGCTCAATGATACAATAAGGCCTCATTGCTGGTGAACATCAACTATACGATCCCCGGATGCATGCACACCGAGAGTTACAAGCGGCTCGCTGCCGATCGCACCAAACCAATGTTTGATATTCGCCGGAAGAACAAGGGTAACCCCAGGCTTGAGCTCAACAATTTCATCGCTTCCTTCAAGCCAAGCCTCACCTTGTCCTTCTAGAACAGTAATCGTTTCCATATAAGGATGTGAATGCACGGGTGTGCGATATCCAGGCGGAGATGTTTGAACGCCCAGTCTGATGGGCGTTGAGCCTTCATTATCACCAACAAGTGTTTGATACTCAGCACCGCCTCGGAACGCTTCTCGCGCCACAGCAGCGTGTGAAATGACCGGCATTGAGATGATCCTTGTTGCAAATTGGCGGTGGAACGTACTGCCCCACCCTCAACAACTCCAAGCCTCTCAATGATCAGCCGTGCCGTCAACTGCTCTGAATGGCACTCGATGAACCCACTTGCTCTTCCCGAACAGCAGACCCCAGCATCAAGGCGAATATACCAGAAATAACCAGCATAGCCGCAGCAACCAGGAGACAAGCCGTCAGACCACCAATCTGATATGCGATGCCAGAAAGCAAAGTCCCGACCAAGCGGCCGGCAGCGTTGGCCATATAGTAGAAGCCAACGTTTAACGCGACCTGATCTGAATTAGTAAGGGCCAGGATCAGGTACGAGTGAACGGCAGAGTTTACTGCGAATAGAAACCCGAAGACACCCAGGCCAATAAGTAGAGCGAGAGTTGGGTCGAGACCCATTTCTATCGCCACTGCTATCAAGGCCGTCACGCCAGCGAGCGCAAATACCCAAACTTGAGAGGCCTTTACTTCGGTAGAACGTCCATCTCCAGAACGTTTGATCATGAGCGGAGAAGCGCCTTGCACGAATCCGTAGGCAATGATCCACAGGGCAAGAAACGCACCAACCTGCGTGAAGCTCCATCCGAGCACATCGTAGAGGAACACAGGTAGGCCAACGACAAACCACACATCTCGCGCCCCGAATAGGAACACACGTGCTGCAGACAGCAGATTAATGGCTTTCGACTTAGACAGGATCTGAGAAAACTTGGTTTTCGTCTTGGTCACGCCCATGTCGCCAGGCAACGAGAAAATCGAAGCGACTAAAACCACTGTCAGGCAACCTGCCATCAACCAAAGTGCAGGTGCAAAGCCGAGTGCCGCGAGCAGAAACCCTCCGAGGAAAAAGCCGACACCCTTGAGTGCGTTCTTAGAGCCCGTGAGCAGTGCCACCCATCGGAACAGCAACGAGTGCTGATCGCTAACTACGAGAAGTTTGATCGCACTCTTGGAACTCATCTTTGTGAGATCCTTGGCGATACCNGACAGTCCCTGCGCCAGAAGCACATAGATAACTGACAACCACTTCGGCCAATTTGGATCGAGAAACGAAAGTGCCAGGAGTGCTGCGACCTGGATTGTCAAGCCTGCGTACAACGTCAGCTTCAGTCCGAAACGAGAGGCAATCCATCCTCCCAGCAGATTGGTCACCACTCCCATAAATTCGTACAGCAGGAATAGAAATGCGAGTTCGAACGGCGTGTACCCTAGAGTATGAAAGTGCAACAGCACTAACATGCGCAGAGCACCGTCAGTCAGAGTAAAGCCCCAATAAGCTGAGGTAACGATGGCATAGTTCCTGATCGAGGCTGGCATGGCGCCTCCCTTCAGTTTCGAGAGGCGNTATTCAGCTGCAGCCTGATAGGCCGGCTCAGCGGCGGCGACACGTGCAAGAAGTTCTACCATCCGGTTCACGTACCCCCACTCGTTATCGTACCACGCAATGATTTTCACCTGAGTTCCGTCAATCACCATCGTAGACTTGGCATCAATAATTGAGGAGTGCTTATCTGTTCGGAAATCAGATGACACCAATGGCCGATCTTCAAAATCGAGAACCCCACTGAGTTCTCCNTCGGAAGCCTCCTTCAGCANGCCATTGACTTCTTCAATCGACGTCTCGCGGTCCACTTCGAAAACACAATCTGTTATTGAAGNNTTGAGCATCGGCACCCTAACAGCAAGACCGTTGANCTTACCCTTNAGCTCNGGAAAGATCACGGTAATAGCAGTCGCAGAACCAGTCGATGTCGGNACCAAGTTCAACAGCGCCGACCTTGCTCTCCGATAGTCTTTGTGAGGCGCATCAATAATCGTTTGTGTNTTGGTGACATCATGNATCGTTGTGATCACGCCATGCTTAATACCCAAATTGCCGTGGATGA
This sequence comes from Filomicrobium sp., assembly GCA_002689605.1. Classification (GTDB taxonomy): domain Bacteria; phylum Pseudomonadota; class Alphaproteobacteria; order Rhizobiales; family Hyphomicrobiaceae; genus Tectiglobus. Next base: position 16,158 of record NZGY01000106.1, on the reverse strand, counting down.
NCTTGACCACNGGCGCNAGGCAATTCGTTGTACAGGACGCCGCCGTAACGATCTGATGCTGAGCAGGGTCATAGAGATGATCGTTCACACCAACCACGGCATCAAGAACACCGTCCTGCTTAACCGGCGCGGAAACAACGACCCGTTTCACCCCCGCATCTAGGTAAGGCTGCAAGGACTCTTTTGACTTAAATTTCCCNGAACATTCCAGAACAATATCAATGTTAAGTTTGGCACACAGATCGGCCGGGGGCTGCTTCTCCTGACTAAAGCTAAGCGCGCGCCTACCAACTTCGATCGTATCTCCATCACCTGCGGTCACAACCGGCCAGCGGCCATGTATGCTGTCAAATGCGAGAAGGTGAGCGGACAGAGCTGCATCTGCATTGGGTTCATTCACGTGCACGATATCAAACGTGCCGTTCCCCCAGTCACGCGCCGGGGCCATCAATGTCTCTGGTAACGCCGGATCGAATCCCCAAGCCGCGCGAAATCCGAGGCGCCCCANTCGACCAAAACCGTTTATGAGTACCCGCATAGTATCCCCACANCTCTCCTGCTTAACCGATCGGCAGCCAACCNANNGTTCCNGNGGGTATCACAGTTTTATGACAGTTCGATCTCCATGCCGTCATAGGCACAGTCTTCCGCAACATCATCTTGTCGCGCCAGCATTTCCGGCCCCATGTGGGTCAATATTATTCGCTTGGCGGTGATTTCTTCCCGATGGGCCTCGATATCNATGTAGTTCATATGAAACGGAACGGGCTTGGAATGAAAATAGCACTCGGTGATGAGAACATCTGCGCCATCGGCGAGTTGCGGAATATGTTCGGTCCAAGCCGTATCTCCCGTANATGCGATGACTTTGTCCGCAACCTCGACCCGCATCGACGTAGGATTGGTTTGTGCCGTGTGAACCGCCGGATAAGTAGTAACTNTAATCTCACCGATGGACTGCGTTTCCAACGTCGGCATTTCAACAACATGATAGGGAAACTTGGGTGCCATGCCACCGGAACCGGGAAAAAGCGCCTCCTGCACCTGCTTTAAGCGACTCTCGGTTTCAATCGGCCCTGCAACGGTTAGCGNTGTCTGCCGCTTTGCGCCCAGCATTGCATCCATCAACATCGTTGGAACACCCGCACAGTGATCGCCATGCAAATGGGTCAGAAGAACTGTATCGATGGTATTGTGATGAATATCGAGCTTGTTCAGCGCAACCAGCCCCGTCGCTCCGCAATCGATCGCAAACCGAATTCCAGGCGCGTCGACCAAGATGCAGGTATTCATGCGACCGCCNGAGCCGAATGCGTCCCCCGATCCAACGAATGTAATTTTAACCGACATACGTGTTCCATCCCCATAATCTGTGGACGGTTTTAGCAGGATCAAAACAGCCGATCCAGCGGCATAACTAGCGGATCGGANNAGTCAGGCTCGCCTTAGAAACTCTTGGACAGCCCAATGTCTTGCGTAGNGCCTCTTTCAAACCATCCAAAGAGGCGGTTGTCGTATAAGTTCCGCCAGTCAACTTGGCGAGACACTCAATACGATCAGTGGCCCGTGCATGCAGATAGAAACTAATGACGTGAATTTTGACATCATAGCTATCACGACGAAGTTCCTCGCCTAACGCACACGCGTCGTTACCACAATTCTCTAAGCCATCGGTAATAAGAACCACCACCCCGGGCGGACCTAATTCTTTCAGGGTGTTGGCCGCAAGTTTGACTGCGGGAGACAAGGGCGTCGCTCCATCGGGCTCGATCCGATCAAGATGCGATGCTATCGCCACGCCACTGTTTGAGCTGGGCCTTAATCGTAACGACACATCTTCACAAGCACGGCCCTTCCCACCACTNTANGTTACCNGACCCGTAGGCCTGTTCCGCGTCAGATTTGGTAAAACCTCCCGCGCCGCCCGTCGTGCAGATACCATTTTGCTTTGGCCATCACGGACCAATGCCATTGAACCGGAAGCATCAAAAACGATCATTGCGTTTTNGCGGCAGGCCCAGGCAGCTACGCTGACAAACTGCGCAACTACTAGAGTAATAATGCTCGCGAATGACGCACAGCATCTGTATGGCGAGAACACTGGAGATGCNCGGTGGTGTGCCATGCTATACTTGGTAGCTCAAAGATATAGGATACATCCGATACCCTATCCTTTCCGATATTTCCCTGCACGTCATCTNCNTNTGATGGGTAAGCTCGATTTCAACTGACGTCCCATAAAAACAAGACTACCCTGGACCAACGAATGGAGTATTGAGCATGCGAAAGATGGGAATGGCAGCAATTGCAGTATTGCTCTCAATAACACCTGCAGCGGCCAGTTGGAGTGTTACTGCAGCCGAAGCCTATGCCTGCACAAGCACTACCGCATTGAAACAATTGCGGTTGATGTCGGCAATCCCNAGNGCCTTCGAAGTAGCTCTGCTTGATAAGCTTTCGAACGGCGAGTGCAGAAAACTCAAACAAGGTGAGNCTGTCGAACAAATCGAGGACAGCTCCGTTCCACCATCGGTCATGAAAATCCGTCGCAGCAACGGTGATGAACTCTTCGTACCGGAGCACTTTGTCGGGCAATCAACATAATACCCCTACCCCAATTGCAGACCCATCCTCTCACTGCAAGAGTTGAACGATGTTGTTGAACCCAAACAAAAGTCATGGGATCACGCCCCGTGAGCTATTTATCAAAAAAGGCAACTATCATGCGCTGTGAAGTCGTCGCTGTCGGCACTGAGCTTTTGCTAGGGATTATCAACGACACCAATTCATCCTGGATCGGCGAGCAATTGGCGCAGAGTGGGATAGACTCGTATTTCCAGATCAAGGTTGGCGACAACTTTGATCGCATTGAGTCAACGATACGCGCCGGTCTGGAAAGGGCAGATGCAGTAATATGCTGCGGTGGCCTTGGCCCAACACAGGACGACATTACGCGCGATGTCATCGCCCACATCATGGGNCAGGGCATGACTCGTGATGAGACCATCGCAGCAGAAATCCAACGCCGGTTCGAAGCGCGCGGTCGGCGCATGGCCCCAAACAATCTTCGCCAGGCCGACGTCCCAAACGGCGCNACGACGATCCCACAAATGCCNGGAACNGCTCCTGGTCTTGTTTGTCCAGTCGGTGACAAGGTGATCTACGCAATGCCCGGCGTTCCTCACGAAATGAAGGAAATGATGCTGGGTACNGTCCTTCCGGATCTGCAACGCCGCGCCGGTCATCAAGGCGTTATACGCTNTCGGGTCCTCAAAACGTGGGGCCTGAGTGAATCTGGTCTGGCTGAACTCCTCGACGATCGCATCAAGATTTTGGATGAAACGGGCCAGGCAACTCTCGCATTTCAGGCAAGCGGCATCGAAGGTATCAAGGTTCGGATAACTGCCAAGGCAGCAGATGAAGGAGCCGCAACCGAAATTCTAGACGCCGAGGAAGCCGAGCTCCGCCCCATCCTTACAAGCGCAGTTTTTGGCATCGATGATGAAACCATGGAAACGACTGTGATCAGCACCCTGCGAGAACATGGCCGTACCCTCGCTGCGATCGAAACCCTGACAGGCGGCATCCTGTCGTCGCGCCTGACTTTAAACGATCCGAATATGGAGACTTTCAAAGGCGCTACCATAATGCCGATTGCTGACGGCAGCGACGTATCAGGCGAAAACGCCGATGGCCTGGCACTGCGACTGGCCAATGAGGCCAGAGAAATCCATAATGCAGACGTTGGATTGTCCGTCGTCACGCCGGCGATCTCGGAGAATGCCGCTCCTGGCACAATCGTCATGGGCATTTGCTGCAAAGAAGTGACATTCTCCAAACTGATCGTACTTCAGCCTGGTCGAGAGCGCATGCGGAATTACTCTGTCATTAGCGTGTTGGACTTGCTCCGGAAGACCATTGCCGCCGGCTTTGCCATTCCATCAACCAGTGCCCACCAATAGCTGCTTTCATGAGCAAAGCGCTGCCGGCAGTTCCGCAGCCCACAGATCGCTAAGCATGTCTGTTAAGAACTAAGTTTATCGGTCTGCGGGTTAAGTTGACTTGCCCGAATGAACTTTTTAAACCGGGACGAGTGAGCTGGGTTGCACACGCTCCAAAAGAATAAAACACCCATGAAACGGCGAGTTTCAGGGCTCAGGTCACGGTAAGCCAATTTTCTTGAGAAGGAACGCTCTCACCATGGGTCTTCAGCTAAAGCCTGGTGTCGTATTCGGTAAGGAATACGAGCAGCTCATCGAACATTGCAAAGCAAATAAGTTTGCGCTTCCCGCAGTCAACGTGGTCGGAACGAACTCGATCAACTCTGTGATGGAGGCAGCAGCGAAAAATAAGTCTGACGTTATCATCCAGCTTTCAAACGGAGGTGCAGGCTTCTTTGCAGGTCAGGGCCTCGCCGACAAGACGGCTGGTATGGTGCTTGGCGGTGTTTCCGCTGCACAGCACGTTCACCTGCTCGCCGAAGCCTATGGCGTATGCGTAATCCTCCACACCGACCATGCGAACCGCAAACTTCTACCATGGGTATCCGGTCTTCTTGATAACGGTGCCACGTTTAAAGAACAGACCGGCAAACCACTATTCAGCTCTCACATGCTTGATCTGTCCGCGGAACCACTCGAAGACAATTTGGCAGAGTGCGAAACTTTCCTTAAGCGGACTGCCGCCCTTGGCATGAGCCTCGAGATCGAACTGGGTGTGACCGGTGGTGAAGAAGATGGCGTCGGCGCAGACATTGATGAAGTCGATAATGCCAAGCTCTACACCCAGCCGGACGAAGTGCTGGCTGCCTACGACCGCCTCCAGCCGATCGGTCATTTCTCTGTCGCAGCCGCATTCGGCAACGTTCACGGTGTCTACAAGCCCGGCAACGTCAAGCTGCGTCCGGAGATCCTCAAGGACTCACAGGCAAAGGTCCGCTCAACGCACAATCTTTCAGACGAGAATCCTCTTCACCTTGTCTTCCACGGTGGATCAGGGTCCGAGCCAGAAAAGATCTCAGAAGCAATCGACTACGGCGTGTTCAAAATGAACATCGACACAGATACGCAGTTTGCTTTTGCGCACGGTGTTGGTGGATATGCCGACGAACACGGCAATGCATTTAAATACCAGATCGACCCAACAACTGACGAACCACTCAAGAAGTACTACGATCCTCGTAAGTGGTTGCGTGAGGGCGAAAAGAGCATGGTTGATCGTCTTACCCAGGCTTTCGAAGAGTTGCGTTCGACCGGCAAGTCTGTCGCTACAGCCTAAACAATCCAATCGAACCGAAGTGTTGAATACGGCAGCGACTCGATCGCTGCCGTTTTTCGTTGGCGGTACGGCAACTCACTGTCAGCCAATTTGGCACTAGAACACGTGACGCAGAACGTCAGCGCTCCTATATAAGATAGCAACACGAAGAAAGCCGTTTCCAGTTCGGATTGATCGCCTGAGCATTTAAGCAGCGCGGACCGTCCCACTCCGTTTATCGAGGCCCAACATGAACGCGCCGTCACCTGCCGATAAATTCTTCGCATTCGACAACACATACGCGAAGCTTCCAGATCACTTCTATGCGCGCCTCTCTCCGACACCTGTCAAAGAGCCAGGTTTGATCAAGCTCAATCATGCACTTGCTACTGAGTTAGGCCTGGATCCTGATGCCTTATCGCAACCGGAAGCCATTGAGGTTTTCGCGGGCAACCGCCTGCCGCGGGGATCCGATCCGATCGCCATGGCTTATGCTGGCCATCAGTTTGGAAACTGGGTTCCGCAGCTCGGTGACGGTCGTGCCATCCTGCTGGGCGAGCTAACACATCGCAACGGTATCCGCCGCGATATCCAACTAAAGGGCTCTGGACCAACCCCGTTCTCACGCATGGGCGATGGACGCGCTGCCGTCGGGCCAGTTCTTCGCGAGTATATCATCAGCGAAGCTATGTCCGCTTTGGGGGTGCCAACCACGAGATCACTTGCAGCAGTCACAACAGGCGAATGGGTATTTCGCGAAGCAGCTTTGCCCGGCGCTGTGTTGACCCGCATTGCACAAAGTCATATTCGCGTCGGCACGTTTCAGTTCTTTGCATCTCGGCAAGACAACGACGCCATTCAACTTTTGGCCGACCACGTCATTGCGCGTCACTATCCAGATCTCAAAGACAGCGAGAAGCCGTACCATGATCTGCTGCAAGCAGTCATGGACAGGCAGGCCGAACTTGTGGCGAAGTGGATGGGTATCGGGTTCATTCACGGCGTGATGAACACGGACAATATGTCGATTGCCGGGGAGACCATCGATTATGGACCCTGTGCGTTCATGGACGTTTTCCATCCCGACACAGTATTTAGTTCGATCGACCAGATGGGCCGTTATTCCTACCGCAATCAACCGCGAATCGCGCAATGGAACCTGGCCCGGTTCGCACAGTGCTTGTTACCATTGTTAGCTGATGATCAGGACAAGGCCATCGAAGCCGCACAGACGGCGATCGATTCTTATCCAGATATCTATCAGCTGGAGTGGCTCGGCATCATGCGTGCTAAGATAGGTCTGTCGAAAGCGGAAGAGGGCGATCTCGAACTCATCCAGGGACTGCTCGGTATCATGTCAGACCAGAAGGCCGACTTCACCTTGACGTTCCGAGATCTATCGTTTGCTGCAAAAGAAGTCCCCGTCGAGCAATGGCGGGTACGCAGCCATTTTGACCAACCAGCAAATTTCGACGCCTGGGCCCAACAGTGGACGTCGCGACTGCAGCAGGAAAACCTGAGTGACGGCGATCGTCAAACGACCATGCAAAAGGTCAACCCTCGCTTCATTCCGCGCAATCACCGTGTTGAGGAAGCCCTAGCTGCTGCTCAGGCAGGCGACACGCAACCATTCGAGAAGCTCACAACCGTCCTCGAACAGCCCTTCGACGAACAGCCGGAAAATGCCGAATACGCGACACCGCCAATGCCCGATGAAGTCGTGCAGCAAACGTTTTGCGGGACGTGATTGGCCTGACAGCTGCAGCAACAGTCAAGTCAAGCATTGCCTTTGAACGGGATATTCGATGAGCTCCATGATCACCGACCAGTCGCCGATCACGTTTCGGGATCCGATTGCTGACGCAGTTGACGTGGTTGTCATCGGCGGTGGCATCGCGGGCGTCTCGACGGCCTACTTCCTGGCTCAGCAGGGCATATCAGTAATGCTCTGCGAAAAGGGACGGATTGCCGGCGAACAATCGAGCCGCAACTGGGGCTGGATCCGACAACAACGCCGCGACGCAGCCGAGCTACCAATCGTCATGGAGTCGGCTCGGATCTGGCGAAACTTTGCAGCCGAGACTGGTGAGGCTGACCTCGGCTTTACTGAGTGCGGATGCGTGCAGTTTATCGAAGACGAAGCCGTGATGGCCAAGTGTGAGGCCTGGGTCGAAACGTCAAAACAACATCAGCTAGCGTCCGAAGTCCTGTCTCCCAGTCAAATCGCTGCACGCTTTCCAGAAGTTTCTGGGAATTGGCTCGGAGCAATCTATACACCGTCTGATGGCCGAGGCGAGCCCTTTGTCGCCGTGCCGGCACTCGCACGTGCTGCAACACGTGCTGGTGTACGCATCCGTGAAAATTGCGCCGTCCGCACGCTCGACATCGAGGGCGGCCGGATCACTGGTGTTTATACCGAAGCTGGTCGCATCGCNTGTAGCCAGGTTGTGCTCGCCGGCGGTGCATGGTCGACACAATTCGCATCCAACGCGCGCGTTTCGCTACCACAGCTTGCTGTCCGTTCAACAACGGCCCGAACCAACCTTGCTCCCNATGTTATTGGTCCCATGTTCTGGGCGCCTGAACTCGCACTCCGACGAAGAGCTGACGGCGGTTACACNGTAACGACGGGGGATCTCGCCGAACATTATCTGTCACCCAACTCTTTTCGCTTCGCCATGACTTTCCGTCATTTGATGTCGGGGTCGAGCAACAAGATCAAACTGCATTTGGCAGCGCCAAAAGGCTATCCGGGCAGCTGGAGCATGCGTCAGCGATGGTCNGCAAGCGACCGTTCGCCGTTTGAGGAAATGCGTGTTCTCAACCCGCCGCCCGCTAAAAGCGTCATCAAGAGACTGGAGAAGAGCCTTCCAAAACGCGTTCCTGCCTTAGAGGGCATAGGCATCGCAGAAGCCTGGGCCGGTATGATCGATGTCACGCCGGACGCTGTTCCCTATATCGGTGAGTGCCATGCTCAACCAGGTCTNTTCATTTTAACCGGTCTTAGCGGCCACGGATTTGGGATGGGCCCTGGCGCTGCACGAGTNATGGCTGATCTGGTTGCAGGACGTTCCTCGGGCCATAACTTGGAAAGATTCCGAACCAATCGCTTTGCCGATGGCTCCAAGATTGTCCCGGGCCCTNACTGACNTTTACCTGCAAGCATNCAGCAGTGTGAGCATTTTAGGNCGAGGCTAGATTAAGGCCGAGTATTTCGAAACATCCCGATACTTGTTGGGTTTCTTGAACATTCGTCACGCNTCATAAACGNCAACTTAAANNTGTAGTTTTACCATNCAGCAATCATTAATTGCGTATGAATGCGGTGGCGTTTGTGACCTGGCCTGTCTCCCAAAAGCATATGAANCTTANAGCAGCAGCACTGTTAGCTCTTGTTATTCCGATTTACCTNATCAACCTCGGTGTCGATGCCCTACTTGATTACAAGGTGAAGGCTTCCCTCAAGCACGAGGCCGAAGCCAAGGCGAAATCTTGGACGAATAACCTGATCGAGCGGCTANCATCTATTGAGAGAATAATCGAAACAGGCAAGGCAACCGCCGAAGAACGCCTGAGAATTGATGACGCTTTCGCTGTCGCGCGCGTTTTTCGATTCAAACTATTCACCAACGATGGACATCAAACATTTGTTTCCGACCAAACGGAGCCTGATCCCGAACAAAGCTCCAAAATAAACAGCAACGCCTATCGCACCTCCACAACTCAGTCGCCGTTGATANTCATCAAAGATGGCCACACCAACCCGCAGCGACCGAACCATTACGTCGAGGCTTATNTCCNAGCGTATTCAAATTCCGGCAAGGCCATCGGTATCATCGAAGTTTATGTCGATGTAGCAGAACTTCATGATGCGCTATCAACGTCTTTCGCCAGACTAAGTTGGTTCTTGATTTTTGGCTCCGCACTTATCTTTCTTGTACCAGCCTCGCTTGTGGCTTGGAGAAGCTGGCAGCTCCGAGAAAAGGATCGCAAGCTCATCGAAATCGAGCAGGTCGACTATCTGACCGGAACACTCAATCGCAAAACGATTAGCGCGCATCTGTCCAAGCTCTTCAGCTCGAATAAGACTGCTGCTAACAACGGTATCTTGTTTGTTGACGTCGATTGCTTCAAGCAAATCAACGACAATCATGGCCATCACGCAGGTGACCTCATTCTGAAGCATGTAGCNCGAACCATTCGCGACAGCATTCGATCGGAAAGTGATTTCGTTGGTCGATTTGGTGGAGACGAGTTTATTGTTGTCTGTACTGGCGCNACTGAGTCAGAGCTCCTTTCAATTGGCGAGCGCATAATTCAGGCAATGCGGGTGCCATTCCGAAATGGCAACACAGCNATCAGTCTCAGTGTGAGTATAGGTGCCTATCTCTCGCGCGTATACGATGACCAGGAGAGCGCGCTTCATGCAGCAGATCTTGCGGTTTACGAAGCCAAAAGACGCGGCAGGGATCAACTNGTTCAGCACTANGAGGAATTGGATGAGACATTNAATCGGCGCAACTATGTAGGCTCATGTCTCAACCGTGCTATTTCCGACGATCTGCTAAGACTTGAATTCCAACCTGTCTTCGACATCAAGAACTCAAANCTGCTCGGTTTTGAAGCCCTGCTGAGACTTATTGGACAGGATGGCGAGACTATCCCCCCGAATGAGTTTATTCCGATTGCCGANGAGACAGGCCTAATCNAAAGCATAGGCATTTGGGTCTTGAACCGTAGCGTCGAGGTCGCAAGTTCTTGGCCTGACCACTTATTCGTCTCTATCAACTTGTCGGTTGCGCAGTTCAAGAGTGATGCATTCACATTGGAAGTCGCCAAAACATTGAACCGCTATGAGTTTGACTCGCACAGGCTTGAACTCGAAGTCACCGAATCCCTCTTCATAGAAGATAAGNAAGAAGTGAAGACGCGTTTTGACCTGTTCAAGCGTNTTGGAGTTTCAATGGTGCTTGATGATTTCGGCTCCGGTTATTCCAACCTTGGCTACCTCTGGAACTTCGAATTCGAAAAAATCAAGGTTGATCGCAGTCTACTCAATCGCGCCGAAAGCGAAGATGAAAAAACTCGTGTCATGCTGAGAGCCATCGCAATCATTGCAGACCAGCTCGGCGCAACTGTCTTGGTCGAGGGTATCGAAACCGAAGAACACTTGGCGATTGCCAAGGCCTGCCATATCGANCAGGCACAGGGCTTCTTACTNGGCAGACCAACGCCTGAAGTCGATTTGGCAGNACAATACTCACTCGACGAAAAGCCGGATCTCAGGCTAGCNACGACAGCCGCATAGCATTCTATCNCGAGTTGACCGGCGCATCAGCTGGTCAACTGCTTGGCTCTAACCCGTGCCAATACGGTTTCGGTCAATANTTCTTCCAGGGGTNGCCCATGAGATTAATACCGATCGGGCCATNGATCGTGATCCCGAACGGACGTTCGCCAACTTGCACTTCCGCCCTTCGAAGTTGTTCGCGCATGATCTTGTCGCTCGNAAGGAGCGCCGGCGTCAGCTTCGGAAATTCGACGTATTCAACGCCAAGCTGTTCGAGCCGATCCAATTCGGGTCGCAGAGAAGCAAGCCCGTCACACAAAGTAATGCCCGATTATCGTTTCCGATCGGACGACGGGAAGTGCATCCGAAGATCTAGAACAAGATCGTTCCGGATGAACTCACCGTTCGATTTGCTCACTTTGTTGGCCGGAACGTGAATCTTGTTCTACTCAATAAGTTTAGAGACCAAGTCACGTTTCAGATGGATGCGCCAAGCGCTTCCATCTGAAACGATCGGGCTCTAGTGAATTACCCACAGGCACGCGCCACTCACGACTAGCGCGTTGCAATGCATCACTTGGGCAAGCCAGATTGCTTGAGGCGATTGCATCAACTGCCGCGATTTCCCTGCTCGCTAGTATTTGAAATCAATGCGGCCAGAAACACTAAACTGATCGTAATCCTTGCGGCCGAGGCTCTCNGTTGACCCTTCGACCCGCACAACCGTCCGTTCGTCTAATTCTGCCCGCATCCCTCCGCCGACGACAACGCCGAAGTCGTCGGGTTTGTATGTGCTACCGGTACTGGTCGTTATGACACCGATGTCATTAAAATCCCACTGACCTTCGACGCGCCCGAAGACCTCGACGCCACGCCTGAGGGGAACAAACAAACTGGAACCGAATGTCAGCTGACCGAGAGAAGTGGTCTGACTGTCAACCTGATTGCCGCCGGTATCGGTGTAGGCATCCTGCGTTTCTCTGACATAAGTCACGCCGATTTTGGGTAAGATTTTTATCTNACCGCGCCGTCCCAAAGACTTCAAAANCACGGCTGTCAGACTAAGACTTCCGGCCANNCGCTTGGCATCAAACTCNCCNTCCGTCAGCGCGCTGTTATCGCGAATATCGTAATCAATCCAGGCGTAGGAGCCTTGACCGTCAAGGATCAGATCGACAGGCAACCCAGTCATCGCTCGGGTCATCTTGTAGCCGAAGTAACCGCCGGCAACTTTCGCCATGCTGTCCAGGTCGATCAGCAAACTTTCAAATTGCGCATCAGCTTTGTCATAGCCGCCAAAGGCACCAACAAGAAGGGAGTTGGTGACAAGATAGTCGAAACCGGAACGCCCAAATGCAAGATCGCCGTCAAACGTGTTGCCTGTGCGTGAGCTATCCACCCGCACCAATCCGCCGGCAGCCCAGAAATCCCAATTCGACTGGCCAGTTACTGGCTGGCTAATCTCAGAGGTCGCATTAACGCCAAGCTGCTGCAGCCCGGCCATCGCGCGNTGCTCCTTTTCNCGCCGCTCCGATGCCTGCTGCTTGCGGTAGTGATTGAACAAATCCTTGGAGTGNCANGCGGTCCGACCCACGCTCTGCTGCGGACGGCGAATGGTTTGTCCGTAGGCGCCGGCCAGCGCCACGGAACTCGCAGCGCCATTGCCTGATCCAGCACGCCCATTCANAAGTCGGTTCTGAGTCTGGGTCTGCGTGGCAAACCTCTGTGTTNCGTTCGATGCCCGACCGAAGGCGGCGCCAGCGACCTTGTTGGCCGATGATTGGCGCCTCCCGCTATTGCCAGATTCTGTCGGGNGTGGCCCAACAAACGCCCCANCCGNTATTACGACTGACTCGATGATANCTTCAGTTTCTGTAAAGGTGAATTGCGTCTCGATGGTGTAATCCGTTCCGCCAAGTGTGGCCGTGCCAATGGCGGTATGAGACCCGACGCCANTAGAAGACGTANNANGATATTTCCCACCTACATTGATAGATTGCGCGCCCTCAACCACTAAACTGCTGGGTAAAACCCGTTGACCACCGATAAACGCGTCGAACGTCAAGCGCGACGCGACATACCCATCAGAGTAATCCGGTGCGTAGACCGTTATGCGCAATTGATCATCAACATTGACCATATCACCACTGGTCACCCNGCATTGACCAGAAATGAGATCTGGAAGCAGCTCGACCTGCGCCCTCCCGCTCGTAGTCAGNGGTGTATTCAGGCAGCTTGTCTGCGCAGAAGCAGCGCCGAACGAGGTGCCCACCATCAACATCACGATCGGCATTAAATAGGCNAACCTGTGCATTGAAATTTTTNAAAATATCGACACTGACGCAACCCTCAGAAATCAGAACTAACGGGACATTCACTGATCAGAGGCCAGAGGTTTTACGCAGTTTGCGCAAGAATTTGCATTGAGTCATGAAAACGGCAGATTGGGCTTCGGTGATGCATTGTTGCGACAGGCGCCGTGATGCGCTGCAACCAGTCGCAGATCCGAGTGACCTCGAACGAACTAGTAGTTCTTCCAGGGGTTGGCCATGTTGAGGAACTCCGGCACCTCGGTTTCGCGATCCGGCACCACCATTAAGTCCCCGTCCTTGAAGGTCTTTTCAGCAATGATGCGTTGTGGGGCGGCAATCGTGTTGCCTTCATAGTCGTGAAACGTGTGTTCACCGTCATCGAGTCTGAAGATGGACACGTCAGCTGTCGCGCCTTCGCGAAGGTCACCGATCTGGCTGTCAATTCCAAGTTTGCGTGCTGGATCTAACGTCGAACGCGCAAAAACTTCTTCNAGTGGCATCCCGCAAGCCATCAACTTCGACATCGTCGTCGGCATGTCGAAGACAACAGTATGGCGATTGGTCGTTGTCAGGTCTGTGCTGACGTAGTCAGGGTAATAGCCTTGCTCAACGCAGGCGCTCATGATTGGTANCAGACCATGGAAGCGGTCGAGACCAAGATCTACTTCAATTCCGCGTTCGCGAGCAGCCCAGTACTCCGCCCTTACGTTACCATGGTCATCCAATGTGGTCGTCGATCCACCGTGATAAGGATGCGTTATGATATCCCCTGGCCTCAGAAAGGAGACGACATCCTCAAACGAGGGCGGTGCCGGTGCCGTATGCACCATGATCGGCAGATCAACCAGATCAGCNAGTTCGCGAGCCCTCTCCATCGCGCGCATAGATGGCAGGTTCGTATAAGCTCGCACCTTTACCCCGACAATGAACTCGCGGTTTTTCTCGATTGTTTCGCGCGCGGACTCAACATGAAGAAGCCGCTCGTCATCGCAATCGTGAAATCCCAGGCCGGTTACCCCATCGGTCGTCTGGCCGATCGCCGAGATATTCAAGAATGCAAGAATGCGAGACGTAGCCGGCTTGATGACATATTCCCGAAAAGCAAGGAAATGCAGCGACCCTGCACTCCCGGCATCGACAAACGTTGTCGTTCCCGAGGTAGGTGCCACATCATCTGCATCAACACTCAGGANATGACCATATCGAAAGGCATGCATATGGAAATCGATCAGGCCGGCGGATACGAGCATTCCGGCCGCGTCCACGACTTCCATACCGCTGTCATGCTCAATTCGATNACGGACTTTGACGACCCTATCACCATCAATCAACACGTCCTGCTGCCGGAAAGCCCGATCCGCGCCAGAGAAAACTCTGCCGCCCGAAATCAATTTCATTGCCATAGCTTACCTTTCCCACGCCGACGCGCATCCTACCTGAGTTCATCCGGCTGACGATAACCAGTTTTGAGGTGCGGTGTCGCGTTGTCCATCTCGTCCAAGCAGCCTAGGATTCTTAAGAAACNTGCTCCTTTGCAGNTTNAGCGCTTAAGAATAGGGAAAATCATATGGACGTCCTCGAGGCGATCAAGACCCGGAAATCCATCAGAGCTTTCAGGAAGGATCCTGTTCCAAAGGAAACACTCGTTGAACTGCTCGAGATATGCCAACGTGCCCCGTCAGGCACCAACACCCAACCGTGGCATGTCTACGTTTGCNCCGGCGCGACCCGTGACGCGATCGAGAACGATGTGCTCGAACTTGCCAAGCAAGGCAAACCAGCGAAATACGAAGACTACGACTACTACCCAGCCAAGTGGAAAGACATTCACCGCGACCGCCGGCGTGGCNTTGGTTGGGGTCTTTATGGTTTGCTTGGTATCCAGAAGGGGGACCGTGAGGCAAGCGCTGCGCAGGGTGCACGCAACTTCAAATTCTTCGATGCACCTGTTGGCATGTTTATCACAACAGATGCCTATCTCGGTCGTGGCAGCTGGGCCGACGTTGGCCTTTATCTGCAGACGATAATGCTGGCAGCACGCGGCTTTGGTTTGCACACGTGTCCCCAGGCAGCCTGGATCCAATTCCAGGAGCCAATATTCCGACACCTCGGCATTCCTGATGATCAAGTGCTCGTATCGGGCATGAGCCTCGGNTATGCCGACGATACGGCAATTGAAAATACGCTTGTGAGTGATCGTGAAGAACTTGCCAACGTAGCAAAGTTTGTCGGCTTTGACTGAGTAGTATTGATAGACAGGAGATTGGCATGACGAAGTCCGGCCGCGTTGCCTTTAGCAAAATGGATGAGGTCAGTTTTGGACAACCTGCCGCCNAGGCGGTGAGCGATGTTGTCTCCCGTCTTGGTGCAGAGCGTGTGTTTCTCATGGTGAGTGGAACCATGAACCGATCAACTGATGAGATTGCTAAAGTCAAGTCAGCGCTTGGCAATAAGTGTGTCGGCGTCTTTGATTCAATGCCANCACACACACCGCGCTCCGCCGTCATAGCCGCAACCGATATGGCAAGAGATGCGCAAGCCGATCTGATNATCACGATGGGTGGTGGTTCAATAACCGATGGTGCGAAGGCGGTGCAGTTGTGCCTGGCAAATGATATTTGCGATCCTGATGCGATAGATAGCTTGCGAACAATCATCGGCCCTGACGGCACACCAGTTCCACCGGCGATAAATCCACCAACCGTGCGTCAGATATCAATTCCAACCACTCTTTCTGGTGGTGAATTCAGCGGCATCTCTGGCGTCACAGATGAACGCACCAAAGTTAANGAACTCATCCGCCACGCCGACATCATNCCGCAAGCCGTGATACTTGACCCGGCAGTCACCGTGCACACTCCTGAGTGGCTCTGGCTTTCGACNGGTATTCGCGCAGTTGANCACTGCGTTGAAGGTATCTGCTCGCTTGAGGCACACTCCTATGGCGACGCTCAAGCACTGCAGGGGCTGTCTTTGCTTGCTAGTGGCTTGCCACGCGTGAAAGCTGATCCTTCAGACCTTCAGGCTCGNCTGGATTGTCAAATGGGTACCTGGCTGTCTATGGGACCGCTCGCAAGCGGTGTTCCGATGGGCGCCAGCCACGGCATTGGTTATGTTCTAGGCGCCGTCTTTGATATTCCGCACGGCCATACATCCTGCATAATGCTTCCAGCAGTCATGCGTTGGAACAAGTCTGCGAATGAGGATCGACAGAAGCTGATCTCCGTTGCGATGGGTCGCCCTGGTGAAGATGCTGCTGTTGTTCTTGATGAGTTTATCGGTGGCCTCGGCATGCCCCGC
>NZGY01000105.1 GCA_002689605.1 Filomicrobium sp. | reverse complement strand
CAACTGGCGCTTTGATTGTCGCTTTGGCAATCGTTTAGCAGGGAATGCGTTTTTCGAGAGCGATTCGGGGGACAGAACCCTGACAATCGTCAGTTGCCTAAACAGGAAGGAAATGCAAAATGGGAATTATTCAGTAATTCAACGAGTTTGCCGTTAAGGGTAACGTGATCGATATGGCCGTGGGTATCATTATCGGCGGTGCTTTTGGAACGATCGTAAAATCACTCGTTTCCGATATCATTATGCCGCCGATTGGACTGGCAATAGGCGGTGTCGATTTTAGCAACATCAAGATTTTGCTTAAAGGAACTCTCGGAGCAAAAGATGCTGTGACGATGAACATCGGCACGTTTATCAATAATATTATTAGCTTCCTAATTGTTGCATGGTCAGTTTTTATGGTCGTCAAAGTGATCAATTCACTGCGTAAGGAAGAAGAAGCTCCAGCTGAGCCAGCCGAACCGCCAGCTTCTGAAACCTACCTCAAAGAGATACGTGACGCTCTCGTCAACAAGAGCTAAGCGCTCCTGGTTTTCTGCATCAGTTCGGCAGCTGTTCTGCACTAAGAGCAGCTGCCGCCACCCAGTACGCAAAATTTGGCGCAGTGAGAATGACACAGCTTTACGGCGCCATCTGAAAACATTCCACCATCGGCTGCGAGGGACGCAGCAAGAGTTGAGCCCATTTCAAACGCTTCATCGTAAGGAAGCAGCGTACAGGGCACGATCGCCGGGGCTGTAGCTCCTTTGCGCTTTACCACCATTCGGCTGTTGGCACACATTTGGTCCGCCGGACTCTTGCCGAGTATATCCCAGCAGGCGGTTGTGATCTCCGGGACATCGTGTTTGCCGTCCATCTCAGGCAGTAGCATGAGACGTTGATGATCATCAGGGTCTATCGGCCAGTTATGTCTAGAAATTAGGTCACGATAGCCGTCTCTGGAAGCATTGTCGGTTTCATCCCAGCAGGTTCGGCCCGCGATTGCGAGTGAGAAGCCATTCTCGGCAAGCCAATCAAGGCCAGCGATTGCTTTTGCCCAGGTCTTGGGGCCGCGCTCGCTTTCGTGCAGGAGCTTTGTATGATGATCCAGGCTTACGCGAAGTGTTAGTGCAGCGCCGTAGAGTTTGTTAAGCCGCAATAGCTCTTGTTTGATCTTAGGGCGCTGCATCGGCTGCATCGCATTCGTCAAGACCAATACTGAGAAGCCTTGGCTGAGTGCATCTTCCAGCATCTTAATGAAATGCGGATTCATAAATGGCTCGCCGCCAGTAAATGCGATTTCGCGCGTCCCCACCCCGAGCGCACGTGCTTCGTTGAGCAGGCTGTGAACTTCATCGGCCGTGATATATTCCAGATGATCATTGCTTGGGCTGGACTCGATGTAGCAATTCACGCACGCAATATTGCAGAGCGTTCCTGTATTGATCCAGAGCGTTTCAAGTTGTTGAAGGCGCACTTCAGCGCGTTTCTCGCCTGTTGCCGTCCAAGATGGATCTTCGAACTTCCCTAGTGCTTGCGTTGCTTCTGGCGCCTTGAACTCTATGTTCACGAATGGATCTTCCCTACTGTTATGCCGTACCCAGGTGCCCTCGTTACCATGCAAGGCGATGGCGTAACACTCACATTGTCTTTATTCCGGCGTGTTCAGAAACACAGGTGAGTTCGAAAGTACTCAACCTTCAGGTGGAAGCATATGTCAGTTTGTTGAAAGAGGCCAACGCGTCATAGATGCCGCGATAGGAGGGGCCTGGAAGTGGTTGTAACGAATACTCCACTGCAAGTGCCTGCTCGGACGAATAGCGCCGTTCCGAGTGGTTTCAGAGCCCATCAGAATCTATCGGATGTTTCCCGCAAGTGTTCAATTATGCGTTCGTTGGTTTTCTCGAAATGTTGACCTATCGCATCTGAGAGAGCTTTCCCATCGCGGGCCTTTAATGCGGTTATCATCAGTTCATGCTCCCGCATCGCACCTGACCACGATGTCGGTTTTTCGTTACCGACATATCGGATGCGCCGCAACCGCATCTGAAGGCCTTCATGCATAGAATTCAACGCGTCGTTGTGGGCGAGAGCTACGATGCTCGTGTGAATTGCTTGATTGAGCTTGTAGTAGGGCAGGCGGTCACGTGCCTCAAACAAGCTGCGCATTTCGTTGTGTAGTGAACAGATCTCAGCGATCTCTTCATCGGTTCCGCGTATGACGCCTACGATTGCTGCATGCTGTTCGATCATGGCTGCGGCTTCGAGAAGCTGGAGAATTTCATGCGCTCCCAGATGATTGACGATCGCTCCCTTATTGCGGACGGCGGCGATCAGCCCCTCGCTGGCCAGTGTCTTGATTGCCTCTCGTACCGGTGTCCTAGATACGCCGAGATGTCCACAAAGTTCCGTCTCATTGATTCGTTGGCCAGCACGCAGTTCGCCTTCGACAATCATATCGCGCATCCGATCCACGACTTCGTCATGGAGGGTACGACGCTGGATGACGCCACCGGTTAATTGCGCATCGCGCAACTCGATCTTAGCCATCTCGCTTAGCCCTAAGAGTACTGAGTTTATCGGCGAATAAGTCTGCGTAGCCTGGTTCTAATAGTCGTGGCAATGAGTAATCCCAGGATGTGATTTCGTATAGTGACCATCATACTGGAATGTTGCAAACCGATCTACATACTGTATGCAATATGTAGGGATGGCGGCGGGCTGACAACCATATCAAGGATCGCGGAGTTAAAATGAGCAGTAATTCTTCTCCTAGACTCGCATTGGCCATGGGGGATCCATGTGGTGTAAGTCCCGAACTTACGGCCGGTTTGTTGGCCGATGCCGAGGTGATGGAATCAGCTAGGCTCATCGTTATCGGAGATCGGCGCGTACTTGCTCTCGGCGAAACGCATGCCGGGGTGAAGATTGATCTGCCGGTGGTTACGACAGAGCGAGAGGCGCTTACAGCAAACAGCCATGTATTCTGCGATCTTGGCCACCTCGATCCCGCTGACGTCTCACTTGGAGAGATATCCCTGGCGGGAGGAAAGTCAGCGTTAACGAACTTCAATAAGGCTGTTGAACTCGGTAATGCAGGGCATGTCGGAGCGGTTTGTTTCACGCCGTTCAACAAAGCGGCCATGCGACTGGCTCATCCATCTTATGAAGATGAAATCGTCTACATGTCGGAATTGCTGTCATTCGATGGCAAAGCGAGCGAGTTCAATATCCTCGACGGGCTTTGGAATGCTCGCGTGACATCGCATGTACCACTTTCCGAAGTTGCTAGCTTGATCAATCAAGACATCATTCTTGAGAACATTGAACTTACACATCAGTCGCTGGTTGCATCCGGTGTGGAAAGTCCGCGGATCGGCGTTGCTGCCCTCAATCCGCACGCAGGTGACAACGGAAATTTCGGCACTGAAGAGATCGATATCATTGGTCCGGCTGTCGAGGAAGGGAAGAGACGCGGCTTCGGGTGCGATGGACCATACCCATCAGACACCGTCTTCGTGCGTGCGCGTAACGGGCAGTTCGATGCGGTTTTGACGATGTACCACGATCAAGGGCAGATCGCGATGAAGCTCATTGGCTTCGATAAGGGCGTGACGTTGTTGGGCGGTTACCCATTCCCAGTGTGCACGCCAGCGCATGGTACGGCCTACGATATTGCCGGTAAAGGCGTCGCCAATCTAGGCGCGAGCCGTAATGCGATCTTGCTTGGTGTGCGCATGGCGGCACTCGCGAGCAAGAATAAAGATGCGCAAGCTGAAACGAGGATGGCTGGTTGATGTCCTTTCGGGATCGTATAGGCATAGATTTGGCGCGCAGGGTGCCCGCGGAAGAGGGCGTGCAGCTCGCAGTCGATAATGGCGTACGGAACATTGATATTCAGACTGACATCGCTCCAAACGCGATGGAGAGTTTCGACGACGCGCGTTGTCATGCTGTTCGTGAAGCCTGCGAGAAGAATGACATACATCTCGGATTGCATACGCTATCGGGGGTGAAAGTCGCTGAAATTTCTCCTTTTCTTCGCAACGCAACTGATGAATATCTCAAGGCCTATATCGACCTTGCAGTTAAGCTTAATGCTGAATGGATAGTTGTCCACGGCGGTTATGACTTCACGTCGTGTAAGGACATACGTAAGCAAGCGAGTGTTGACCGCTTGAAGCGGATTGTCGGTTACGCTGAAGAGAAAGATGTGTTGTTGCAATTGGAAAATCTCAACAACGAGCCGGAACTAGCGGAAGTTCACTAATTGCCTGACAATCTTGAAGAGACGATTTGGTACTTTGATCAGATCCAGTCTCCCAAGCTGAAGTGGGCCTTCACGATTAATCATGCGCATTACGACCCAATTGGCATCGCCGGCTTCGTCGACGGTATGGGCATGGAGCGGTGTGACGAGATGCGGGTCGCCGATAACAACGGTGAATACGAACTCCACATGCATCCGGGCACCGGCACGGTTGATTTCGTCGATATGTTCAAGCGCATCGAAGAGGCAGGCTTTACAGGCCATTACATGTGCGGCTGGGGGACTGTTGAGCAGATGCTAGAGGGAAGAGAATTTTTAGTTGAGCGGGCCCGCGAAGCCGGCGTGGCCGGAGCGTAGGCCCAATCATATGCGCCTAGTCAATCACCTCAAAATCGATTGACTGTCAAAAGGCAAAACTGGGAGGAAAAAAGAATGAAACTCATGAAATTTGGGGTCGCATTGGTTGCTGGCGTCTCTGCCGTAGCAGTTACAGCAATTGCTCAAGACAAGTTCCCTTCGAAGACTATCGAAGTGATCACTCATGCTGGTGCCGGAGGCGGTACTGACGTCAACTCTCGGATGATGATGCTGCGTGCTCGTCGCGTGCTCAAGACCGACATGGTTGTTGTCAATAAGCGTGGTGGCAATGGTGCGGCTGCGATGAACTACGTCAAAGGGCGTCCTGCTGATGGCCACACCATCATGACGTTCACAATCGGCCACGCCATCACGATGGCGAAAGGCAAGACCAATCTGAAGGTTGACGAGATGGCGCCGATCGCACGTGGCACCAATGATCCTCAGATCCTTATGGTCAACTGTAAGAAGACCAAATACAAGACTGGCGAAGAGCTCATCGCCGGCATGAAGAAAGAGAATCTGAAGTTCGGCACAACGAACGTTGGCGGTATCGACCACATCACAGCTTACATCTTCGCTAAAAAAGGCGGCATGATGCAGCCAACAGTCGTTCCGTTCAAGGGCGGTGGCGAAGTTGCGACACAGCTTGTTGCAGGTGCAGTGGATGTGGGTACGCTGAACCTCTCTGAGGCAGCAGCCCAGGTTGAAGCTGGCGATATTTGTCCGCTTATCGTCCTTGGCACCGACCGCATGAAGCCAATTCCCAATGCCAAGACAGGCAAAGATTTGGGCGTTGATGTTGTTCTTTCAACTGTTCGTGGCTTTGTTACTCATGCCAAGGCTGACGGAAAGAAGGTTGAGGCACTTGAGAAGAGCTTAATGAAAGCAATGAAGCATAAGGTCTGCCAAGCTTACCTTGAAGCTTCAGGACTCGACAGCACATCACCTGCTGATTCAAAGGCATGGGGCGATCAGATCAAATCAATGATCCAGGAATTTGTAACCTGCCATCAAGGAAATGGGTCTGAAGTAAGTTCATCCTGATGGATACCGAATTGGACACAGATGGGGCTGGCGGTTCTCGGCAGCCTCGCACATTCAGTGACTGGTTGATGCCGGCAGTCATTTTTGCGTTCNGCGCAGTGGTTGTTTATTTCGCACTCCAGTTGGACACGGCACCCGCTATCGTCATTGGCGAAGCAATGCAGCCNCGCTCATTCCCGATCTTTCTTATGGGACTGATTGCTCTGCTGAATGCACTACTCGTNTATCAGTTGGTGAATGGTAGCCGGATGCCCCATCCGCGCCAAACACCGCAAACCTGGATCANGATGCTGTTGATGATCGTGTTCTACGGCCTGACCACTTATGTCGATATGTTTGTCGGCTTGATCGTGGTCATTTTCGTCATGAGCCTTGCCTGGNGGGAGCGGCGGTACTGGTTGGCGGNATTGGTTGCTGTCGTCACANCANCTACCGTTTTCTTCCTGTTTGATCTGGTGCTTAAGATCCGCTTCCCGCGCGGAGTTCTCACGGAACTTTATTACGGATAACCGACAGTGACCGAAGCGATCGCCGCCATGGCGTCGGTGATGACCNACCCNTACCTGTTACTCCTTATCCTTCTGNCCACGATTATTGGCGTGATCATTGGGGCACTGCCNGGCCTTGGCGCTACGACGGGCGCTGCTTTGTTGTTGCCGTTTACATTGACGATGGATCCCGTCCACGCGATCGCCGTGTTGTCGACGATCTATGTTTCCGCGACATTTGCTGGATCCATCACTGCTATTCTGATCAATACACCTGGAACATCAGCTGCGGCTGCGACCTGCCTTGATGGTTACCCGATGGCGCAGCGTGGCGAAGCAGGTCGTGCGCTGGGCATCGCCGTCGTATCCAGTACCATCGGCGGAATTTTCTCGGTGATCGCCCTTTGTATTGCCGCTCCTCTGCTTGCGCGTGTCGCATATGAGTTTCGGCCGCCTGAGTATTTTGCTCTTACGNTATTTGGTCTTTCCATGCTGGCCAGTATCTCGGCAGGCGGAGCGGTCAANAACCTTATCGGCGGTCTGTTTGGGGTCTGGCTCGCAACGATTGGTGCGGATAAGTCCACCAGCATCGAACGTTTTATGTTCGGCAACTACGACCTCTACGAGGGCCTGCATTTCGTTCCGGTTATGATTGGCTTGTTTGCTATGTCTGAACTGCTGGTTCAGTCGACACGGGTCAATCTCATCGTCGAGCAGANTGCAATGAAGGCAGTGCAGCTGCCGACGATGGCGGACTACAAGAAGATNTGGAAGACGATCTTGCGTTCCTGCGGGATCGGGACGTTTATTGGNGTGNTACCAGCCGAGGGNGCAACCGTCGCTTCCATGATTGGATACTCGGAGGCGCGTCGCTGGTCCAAGAACAAGGACGAGTTTGGCAAGGGAGCCGTTGAAGGCATTGCCGGGGCGGAGGCTGCGAACAATGCGGCAACCGGTGGTGCGATGGTTCCGACAATGGTTTTGGGCATCCCGGGTAGTGGGACGACGGCCGTTATTCTTGTTGGTCTGCTCGTTCATGGCCTCAGGCCGGGGCCGTATCTGTTTACGGAGCAGGTTGGCAAAGTCTATGCGATCTTCGGCGCAATGTTGGTGGCCAACATCATGTTCCTGTTTCTCGGGCTTTACGCGGCACGACTATTTGCGCGTGTCTCCCTGGTGCCAACGCCTATTCTTTGGCCGATCGTGTTTGCACTATCCGTGATCGGTGCCTATGCGCTGAACCAGTCCTTGCNGGATGTCTGGATTGTGCTGATATTCGGCGTNATTGGCTATTTCATGCGCCGTTTTGGATTTGCTGTTGCTCCAGTGGCTATCGGTCTCATTCTTGGAGAGATGGTTGAGACCAATTTGCAGAANTCACTNAAGATGTTTGATGGCCAGTGGTGGTTGANCCTTACGCAGCCGTTGGCAGCGTTTTNCCTTGTATTAGCTGTACTTGGCCTGTGTGGGCCGATGCTGTTNAGTTTCTTTGCCTCAAGCGGGAAAGAGAAGCAGAAGGTCAGCGCAAGTGAGGATGCCTAAGCTNGTTATTGGACCGTCACGGAACAGATTTCCTGTGTCGACCACTTGCCAGCNCTGTCGGNCGCGCTAACAGTGAGCTTCATTTGATACATGCACGCAAGGGAGTTGCGGCGATGCAAGATGGCCAAGTCTCATCACATGAAGAGTCTCTGCTCTTTAGTCCGATTTCGTTGAGATCCGTCACCNCGCGGAACCGAATCGTTGCTTCACCGATGTGCCAGTACCTGTCTGAGNATGGTGGGCCAAACGACTGGCAGCTCGTCCATCTNGGTCGACTTGCCATCGGCGGGTGCGGGATTGTTTTTGGCGAAGAGACGGCAGTCGAAGCGCGCGGACGCAAAACCCATGCTTGCGCAGGACTCTACAATGATGAGCACGTTCTACAGTACCAGCGCATAAATGACTTTCTTCGTGCGAATGGAGCAGTGCCAGCGATTCAACTCGGTCACTCGGGGCGCAAAGGCTCTGTGCATGGCGCAATGAAGGATTGGAAGCCCCTCACACGCGAAGATGAGGAGGCGGGATATGCGATTTGGGAGCCCATCGGACCAAGCGCTATTCCGCAGGCCGAAGGTGCGAATGTGCCGCGAGAGATGACGACGCACGATATTGAGGATGTCATTAATGCTTTCGTCATCGCAACGGAGCGCTCGCTTCAGGCCGACTATGATATTTGCGAGATCCACGGTGCACACGGCTACCTGATCCATCAGTTTCTGTCGCCTATCTCGAACCAGAGGACAGACCACTACGGCGGTTCACGCGAAAACCGGATGCGGTTTGCGCTTGAGATCACGAAGGCGGTACGCGAAGCTTGGCCCGAAGATAAGCCGCTTTTCTATAGATTGTCCGCAGTCGATGGCGTTGGAGGAGAATGGAATGCTGATGACAGCATAGCCTTAGCGCGTTGCCTCAAGGATCTTGGTGTTGACATCGTTGATTGTTCCTCCGGTGGCATATCAGGTTCGGCGAGTATGTCGCTTGTGCCCCGTTTGCCGGGGTTTCAGGTTCCGTTCTCCGAGCGGATCAAGAAAGAAGCCAATGTGCCTACAATGGCTGTCGGTCTGATTACTGATGGAGACCAGGCCGAAGCAATTTTGCGAAGTGGCCAAGCAGATTTGATCGCCATGGCACGCGAGCTGATGTGGTGCGCGGATTGGCCCGCACATATGGCACGCAATGTCGGTGACTTCAGTTATGGGCTGATGCCTGATCACTATGCCCATCGATTGAAACTCAGAGACCGACAAGCCAAGATGGACCACAACCAGCAGACAAAAGAAAACTATGCGGTCTTGTCAGCGCTCGTTGGTAAGGATGTGCCCTTGCCGCCGCAAGACTGATCTAAGATCACTAACTTCCGGTTGCCACCGAATGCACTGCGCCGGACGTTCGTAATTCCTCCGTCTTTGGAAACCAAATGTCCGAATGCGCTTGAGCAAAGACCTTCTTGAGAAAGTCATCGCTTAGACCGCGGTTGCGCATATACCTGCGGTCGGCATCGTGCTCCGCTGCGAGATTTATCATTGGATGCGGTTGTTTGTTGGCAAAGTTGAAGTCGTATTTGTGGAAGCCAAGTCTGCCACCAGGCGAGATCGATCTTCGAATGCCTGACAAGTAAGCCAGCGCACATGCTGAGGCGCATGTGGCTTTTATGTGTGTTGTGACTTGATGTTCTAAGAGTAGCCGGGCAACTCCGCGAGCCTCATAGATGCTGCCGCCTTTACTTTCGAAGATAACACGTCTGATGCCTTTTTCTTGCTTGAACAATTCGGCGAAGGCTCGTCGGACTCCGATGACGAAGATACCACTGAAATTTATGGAATGTGTTTCACGATCGTACTTGAGTTTGTATTGCGATTTGCGGTTCTCGGCCTGGATGTCGGCCATGGTTCGTAGGAAGTCGTAGTATTGAATTGGCCTGTTTGTTCCGAGGACAACGTTGGCGGTCAATATCAAGCTGGTAAGACAACCGATATAGGTTGCCCAGAGCGGCAATGATGAACCAGTCGCCTGCATATGAGTCTCAGCCGCACGGACAGTTCCTACGATCTGCCAAACCAAAATAATGACATGAAACACAATGAAGAAAACCGTCTTGGCGGCAACCAGTAGGAACGCGGTTTGATCGAGCACTTCGCGCATCATGATTTCGATTGCGAATATGATCAGCCGGCCGAATACCAGATTGACCCAGAACGACCACAAAAGACTGTGTGACCCGCGCCAGTGATCGCGCAAATATTCTAGTGTTGACGGCATTCTTTCTGGGCGCTGTTATCCGATGCGGATGTGCTCGTTAAGACAGTATTTACCATGTTGAACTACTCCAGAGGTTGTATGTTGTATGGAGTGAGTTATGTATTTCCGCGTACCGATGCGCAGTCTTGCGCTTTCCTTTTGTATTTGTACTTCCGCATATGCGATGCCAGTGTCAACGGCACCTTCAAACTGACGCACTTATCGGCAGATCGGCACTTTGAATCCGACCCACCTTGTCTTTCTGTTTGTTGCCCTCACGCGTGAGGGCAACAAACAGCTCAATCGACCTCTGCCTTGGT
>NZGY01000104.1 GCA_002689605.1 Filomicrobium sp. | reverse complement strand
GTGCAGGTTGCGCCCATACGCGTTACGCTCCAGAACCACCGTCTTCATCGCCCCCTCCCGATTGAGGGGGACACCATGAACGGTAGGTCAGATTCGATCTGCCACCTGGGTCAGTTTCCCACTGCCGGTGACAGCGCATAGCGCTGCGACTTAATGAGAGCCAACTTGCCAATGCGCAAATAACTCTGACGCAGCTTGACACCATGGCGCCGTGCCAGCCGGTTCAACCGAACAATCGAAGCGTAGAGCAGCTTGGCATCAGTCGGGAACGTGATGTTCTTTGGCTGCACGGTGGTGTCGACGGTGACACGGCGAACATCCTTCGTTCTAAGCGCGCCGGTTCGCTGCGCACTGGCCAGGCTTTCTTGAACCAGGGTGGAAAGCTTTTCATCACCGATGCGCTGACGCCATCTCGTCAAAGATGAGCGATCGAATGGCGCCTTGTGCTGAAAATAAACCGCGCCGCAGAAGTGTTGAAAGTACGGGTTCTCGACCCATTGTGCTGTGACCTCAGGATCTGACAGGCCGTGCATGTACTTGAGGATCTGCAGGCCGACCATCAGCCGCGTTGGCAGCGCTGGAACGCCGACATCGGCAAACAGCGGCCCAAATGCCTCATCGAACAGCTGCCAGTCAATCGCCTCGGCCAACAACACAAGTTCATGGCGCGGATTGATGATGTGCTCCAGGCGCGCGCGAAACATGTCCTCGCCGCCTGGATCCTGCTGCTTGCGTGGCTTCATTGGCGTGCCTCCTGCCCGCCAATCGGAATCACAATTTGCAAGGTATTGCAGCCCACGACCCCAAAAACTTGCAATCAAAAATGCAGTTCAGCGCCAGAAAAGCCAATGCCTAACCCGATGCAGATGGTTCCGCACAGGGGACGGGGTAAGCTCGGGATACTTGTAACAGGTAGTCACTTTGCTAGCTGCTACGAACGTCGCGACCGCTTCCAGGGTATCTTCTGCCGCGATGCACCTGAATTGAGTTCAACGGGTCATGACCCTCTTCTGCCATGTTGCCCTGTCGCCACGAATGTTGCGCTGGTGTCGCAACTCTGCGCTCTAGCTGGGAAATTGCTTGGCTGACAGCTCGCGCTATTGAGGCTTTCGCCCAGATTGGTGTAAAAATATAAGCTAGGGTGGCCCTGGGAGTTGATTGCGTTGCCACCACTTCTAGGTGTTTAATGATGGTAAAATTTATTAGATCCAGTTTCACTGCATTAGTTCTTAGTAGTTCGCTGCTGACGGCTCCCGTAAGCGCGCAAGATGCAAGTATTTCATCCATTACGCGGCCCGAACTATTGAAGCCCTACGGCGATGTTGCGGCTGATCCCAAGACCACTCCATTCGCTCCTCCACCTGTTACTTCCTCAAAGCCCCTTACTATTTCTATCTCACGCAATACGCCTGAGAAGAAACGCATCTTAAAGCGCCGGAAACACCCCACCCACGCTAGGCGAAAGAAAAAGAGAAGGCAGACAGCATCACCAACTAGCAAGTTTCTATTCGGATTGTTTTCCAACTAACCGGGGGCTTGAACTCGAGACCTCGGACACGTTCTTGCAGAGCTCCTCAACATGCATTGTGGATCAGAGAGTAGCGGGCTCTTGTGGCCGCCCCCATTCAACGTAAGACGAAACTATTATTCGCTCTCGCATAACCAACGCCTCACCCGCCGCGCCGTCTAAATCCCGCGGATAAGGACGTTTCGGGCTGGTGTCGCTTGCGAGTCCAAACCCAGGCTGAGCGACGAGTGCAGTCGAAGTGACGGCCTATTACACGTATACCGAGCGGGCCCCGATGCCAGGCCCGCCGGACTTTACAGAAGAACCTCGGAAATTCTGGTTGGCTGAAGGCTCCCATTCTGGCGTTAATTTGCGAAACGCTAGAGACACTGCTGTCAGTTTTCGCAACCGCGCTTCTCAGCAAGCCTTCCGATGGCTATCAGGTCAGGACGATACTCAAAGTGAATGGTGTCGAAGTGGTACCAGCGCCCTCCCCATATGAACCCGTGATGGTGCTCCCCCACAAAAGTGGTCCGACAACTGGGATATAGTTATCCCGTTTTCAGGAGGACCAGAACATGGCTGGCAAGAGAAAGAAGCCCGAAGACATTGTCGCGAAGCTGCGGCAGATCGAGGTTTTACAAGGGCAGGGCATGACGACGGCGGAAGCGGTTCGCCATGTCGGCACGACGCAGCAGACTTACTATCGCTGGCGCAAGCTGTACGGCGGCATGGGCCGGGCACAGCTCAAGCGGCTGAAGGAGCTTGAGAAGGAGAACCAGCGCCTGCGCAAGGCGGTCTCGGATCTGACCCTGGACAAGAGGTCACGGTAGGAACGCAGGTTTCCCCGCGCCCCCCGTGCAGATCCCGGCGTGCGCTGCTAACGCACCGGGCTCCTCCCTTGGGTTCTAGCGTCGAAGCGATCTCCGGGTAATGGATGTTTGATGCGGGTGGGCGGAATGAACCGCTTCGCGATACGGGCAAACCTTTGCCAATCCATACGCGAACGCTGGCTACGCCGCCTGAGCGTGCGCAGCCATTGCCAACGGACCTGGTGAAAGAACCAACCCAGACTTTGACCGTTGCCGGGAACAGCGTAGTAGTTCAGGTGCCCTGGGAGGACCCTGTTCAACCATTTCCCGGTTTCACCGATTGATCTGTGTAATCGCCTACGCAGCTCAATCTTGATGGCCTTGAGTTGCTCCCTCATCCGCTTCTTTATCGTTCTGCGTCCAAGTACGAATGATTTCCCGTTACGCGATCGTGTGCAGAAGTGCGTGAAGCCGAGAAAGTCGAAAGTTTCGGGCTTTCCATCACCACGCTGGCTGCGTTGTCCGGCCGCAAAGCGACCGAACCGGATCAACCGGGTCTTTGCCGGATGCAGTGTCAGATCAAACAGACGCAACCGTTCCTTGAGCTCTTCAAGAAACACTCTTGCCTCATGTTCATGCTGAAAGCCGACAACGGTGTCGTCCGCATAACGGATGACAACGACATCTCCTGTTGCCGTCCGCGTGCGCCAACGATGGACCCACAAGTCGTACGCGTAGTGCAGGTAGACGTTCGCCAGGATTGGTGAGATCACCGCACCTTGCGGGGCGCCACGATTGCATCGCGTTACGCATCCATCTTCGACAGTCCCAACTTTCAGCCATTTTACAATGAGGCGCAAAATGCGTCTGTCCGCAATCCG
Source organism: Filomicrobium sp. (assembly GCA_002689605.1). Taxonomy (GTDB): domain Bacteria; phylum Pseudomonadota; class Alphaproteobacteria; order Rhizobiales; family Hyphomicrobiaceae; genus Tectiglobus. The sequence continues at coordinate 26,127 of NZGY01000104.1, read as the reverse complement.
GTGCTTGAGGAAGCGGATGATCCAATCATGGCTCATGGCATCAAAGAAGCCTTGGATATCCGCATCAAGCACCCAATTCACACGCCTGCGATAGATACCGGCATTCAAAGCATCCAGCGCATCATGCTGGCTGCGTCCAGGCCGGAATCCATACGAAAACCCGACGAAGTCTTCCTCATAGATTGCCGCGAGAACTTGTCCGACGGCCTGTTGGACAATTTTATCCTCCAGGCACCAGATGCTCAATGGTCGCTGCGAACCGTCGGCCTTTGGGATATATGTCCGCTTGGCCGACCGAGCCCGATAGCTCCCTTTGTGCACCCTGTCGTGCAGGTCTTGCAGGTTTTCGTCGAGCTTTTCCCCGTAGGCCTGCTACGTCACGCCATCACATCCGGAAGCTTCATCCCGCTTAAGCGCCAGATAGCTCTGCTTCAGAAGATCGGTGGTGACATGATGCAGCAGCGCGGTGAACTGCACATCTTTTCCCCGTCGCGCCGCTCGGCGCATAGCCAACAATCCATCCGACGTGGCTGCCCGGCTCGGCGTCCGGACCACGGTCGATTGATGGCTGTTTCCCTTGGGCAAAGGCCTTCCCTCCACAGTCTCCGCCAAGGGCGAGCCCTCTTTGTTCGACTGCTTCTTTGGTACTATGCCTTTGTCCGACTTCTCATCCGCGTGCGCGCTCATCGTCTGGCCTTACCCTTCTTAAGCCGTCCCGAACTGCCGCTTCGGGAACGGATGAGATCTCCCAGGTTCCGTACAAAGGACCTCACCACGTGCTCAGGGTCTCCGACTGCGCAGGGTCCGCCCAACACTTGGCCATTGACGTGTTGGGTGATGTTGTCTTCTGCATCGCTTAACTGCATCGACACCCCGGAATGTTGGTTTCGCAGCTCGATACCTGGCCCATGGTCTCCCCTGTCAACACTTCACGTCTGCCCTCACGGAGAGCCGCGCATGACTCGGGGCCGGGATGGTCGGCTCAACCTTTCCCGCAAAAGACTTTCACTCCCTAGCCTTTGCCAGCTTTTCCTGGCGTACTAAGCGCTCAATCTCCCCCTTCTTTCGCGGCGCGTGAGGACGTGCACATTGTTGTGCATGTCGGATCTTGGATTGACATCGACGCAGCAGTTTTGGCTTGGGCACGTTGAGGCGTGCGAGGCCGAGGGTGTGTCCATGAAGACCTATGCCGAACGACACGGGCTCAACTTGCAGAGTTTCTATTGCTGGAAGGGGCAGTTGAAGAAGCGCGGGTTGCTATCGTCGCCCCTCTCATCGACAGAAGACAATGCGATGCTACCGGTGGCGTTTGTGGCGTCGCCCGGGTCTCGACCAAGCGCACGCATATTGCTCGCAAACGGCATCACCATCGAAGTGCCGCCCGGCGTTTCGCCTGAGATGCTTGTTCGGTTGATCGGTGCTACGATGGAGGTGCCTTGCTCTTCGGAAGCTGGGCCGCCCCTATGATGCGACCGTTGAACGATATCGATTATGTTTGGCTTGCGCGTGAGCCGCAGGACTTCCGCAAAGGCATCAACGGGCTGTCGATCGTGGTCGAGGAGCAGCTGGCACATAATCCATTTTCGGGCCATCTATTCGTGTTCATCAACAAGGGCCGCGACAAGATCAAGGCGCTCTATTGGGAACGCTCCGGGTTTTGTCTGTGGCAGAAGCGGCTGGAGAAGGAGCGCTTCAGATGGCCCGAGCATTTGCCCGATGATGTGCTGACGCTGGATGGTCAGCAGCTCAACTGGTTGCTCGACGGTTACGTTTGATCTGGGTCCGGAGCCGAGCCAACAGCTCATTTCGTTCAACCGGCCGCTTAGTGTAGTCGTTGACGCCCATATCAAGGCCACGTAGCAGGCGAGCCTCATCTCCGCTATCTGCAATCATAATGATCGGCGTATGACGGATGCGCTCCATCGAACGGACCTGACTACACAGCCTCAGAGCATCAGCATTGCTCAGTGCCAAGCTTACAATCAGGACATCATAGTCATTGCTGCCTAAGTCCAACGGAACTTGAATGATGTTCGCCTGTACGCTGACCAGCATTCGAACAAATCAGCCTGATGTCCTCAACTGTCGCTTCACTGCCGACGCCAGTAAAGCATCCATCAATCAACCTAGCAGTCTAATGTAACAGCCTAAGCAACGCGCAGTCTCAAGCAGCAACCCCATGCACCGCCACCCTACTACCAGCGCATCCAACACAATGAAAAATGCAAAACTGAATCACGAAAATCGAATAACGCCGACTTGGTCATTCCAATGCACGTCGTTGCTAAAACGAGTTTGAATTCCGCCGTCCCGATTTCAGTAAAACCATGAAAGTTTTTTTAGCGAAATTCGGAAAGCCAATCGACATCTTCGATATCCAAATTCAAAAATGTACGAAGTAAATTTCGGTCTGAAATTAGTCGTTCCAATCAGTGATGAGCGCGCAGGAAGTTTCAATATGTTAGTTCAAAGAGTGCGAATTCAAAATTCAAAGAAATTCAGAACTCAATGAAAACGTTCAATTTTGAGGACTTTGCGCAACACATCTGGTCGATTTCAAAAGTTTTTGCATTCAGATTTCATTTTACCTGTCAACAAATCAAAAGAATTTGCCCATGATTTTTTCTGTTCGAATCAATCGGACGGAATTGGGAGAAGAACTATGGCTAGAACTGCTGTTAAGAAAGCTCCGGCTAAGAAAGCCGCAGCTAAGAAGTCGCCTGTAAAGAAAACTACTGCGCGTAAGGCAACCATCAAGTCTGCTGTTAAGAAGGCCGCACCTAAGAAGGTTGTTGCTAAGAAGGCTGCACCTAAGAAGGCTGCACCTAAGAAGGCTGTTGCTAAGAAGGCTGCTCCTAAGAACGTTGTTGCTCGCAAGGCTGCACCTAAGAAAGCTGCTCCTAAGAAGGCTGCTCCTCGGAAGGCATCCGTCAAGTCGACAGCCAAGAAAGTTGCTGCAAAGAAGAAGCCTGCTTCTCGCAAGCGTGCTTCTGTCAGCCGAAAGGCTGCCTAACCAGCACTACACGAAATCGCCCCGCCTTGGTAATGGGCGACCAGGGCAGGGGCGAATTTCTTCTTTAAAAAAACTGATATACCAATAACTGGCAATTCGAGTGCGGAATGCCGGTTATTTTTTTGCTGTTTTCGAGTTAAACGCGACGTTCAACCATAAGCTTTTTAAGCTCCGCAATAGCCTTGGCTGGGTTCAAGCCTTTAGGGCATGCTTTCGCACAATTCATAATGGTGTGGCATCTATATAACCGGAAAGGATCTTCCAGATTGTCAAGCCGCTCACCCGTCGCTTCATCTCGCGAATCATTCACCCAGCGATAGGCCTGCAAAAGTATCGCTGGCCCAAGATATCGATCGGAATTCCACCAATAACTGGGGCAAGAAGTAGAGCAACAAGCACACATAATGCACTCGTAAAGCCCATCAAGACCCTCCCTATCATCGCGACTTTGACGCCACTCTGTTGGAGGTTTCGGGCTTGTTGTCTTTAACCACGGCTCAATAGAACGGTGCTGGGCATAGAAGTTGGTCATATCCGGCACCAGGTCCTTCACCACTTCCATATGCGGTAGCGGATAGATCTTTACGGCACCCTTCACGTCCTCAATCGCCTGCAAACACGCCAGGCCGTTTGTACCATTGATGTTCATGGCACATGATCCGCAAATTCCTTCGCGGCAGGAACGGCGGAAAGTCAGTGTGGAATCGATCTCGCCCTTAATCTTAATCAGAGCGTCCAGGATCATTGGACCGCAATCTTCCAGATCGAGCCAATAGCTGTCGACACGGGGATTACCGCCATCATCCGGACTCCAGCGGTAAATGCGGAATTCCTTCCACTTCCCACCTTTGCCCTTCTTATTCCAGGCTTTACCTTGCTTAAGCTGCGAGTTTTTAGGCAGGGTTAGCTGTACCATCGTTTCCGTTTCCTTCGCGTCCGCAAGTTCTCTATCAGTTTATCGGCCCGCTGGCCGCAATATTGTCGTAGGCCTAAGCGTGCTCTAAGCCCCTCGAAATTCCTTCAGTTGACCAACCAGATCGGTGAGCTTCACTGCGATCTGCAATCCCACTTCAACCGACTGTTTGAGCGTCGCGCGCTCCAGGACAAGCTGATTGAGTTCTTCCTGCGCCTCACCAAACCCGTAAAAGATTTCATCTGGTGGGTCGACATCGCCATCTTCTATCGCTGCCATCACCTCGTATGCATTTTGGGAAGCAAGAACAAGCATTGATGCAATATCATTTATCGACTGATGATAGATCCGGATCGCATTTGGCCCGACGCGGGTGCCATGGACGCCAAACTTCAAAGGTGAACTAACGGCGGCGCCTTCACCAGCAAAAAGCTTCTTTGCCTTATGGAAGCGCTTAAAGATCTCTTGCAGACCGTGGCAACATTTCTCCAGGTCACGCAATGCCACGACGACCTTGCGTTTGGACTTGGAGCGATCCGGCGTCCGATCCTGGGCAACCCAGTTCACGGTGGCAATGGACGCAATGGCGCCCAATGCTGCGAGAGCCGGCAACACAGCCGAAAATGGATCCGGGGCTATCCGGGTATCAGAGTCCTCCGCTCCAGCGGCTTCGGCCTGATTGTCGGACAAAATGAGATCTCCGAAATAAGCGAGTAGATGCTCAGAAGTGGAGCCTGTTAGGCCTGCGGTGGGAATTGGTCCATGAGAACCTAGCAGCCCCACCGCAAACTGATGACATTGTGCAGCCGAATACACCGAACTGACTTTAGTACACTCTAGCCTTCGGCTCGATATACCCGATCTCGTTAGTCATCGTGTACTCGTGAACAGGGCGATAATCGATATTTACCGTTTGCGCATCGTCATCTGCCCAAGCCAGGGTATGCTTCATCCAGTTCGCATCATCGCGCTCTTCAAAGTCCTCGCGAGCATGCGCGCCTCGGCTTTCCTTTCGGTTATCTGCACTGTTTACAGTAACAGCAGCCTGGGAGATGAGGTTCTCGTACTCAAGAGCCTCAATCAGGTCTGAGTTCCAGATCAGCGAGCGATCTGAAATCCCTATATCGCCCGACTGCTTCCAGATCTCTTTGATTTTCTGGACACCCTCTTCAAGCACGGGTCCGTCGCGGAACACGGCACAGTTATTCTGCATCACGCGCTGCATATCGAGGCGCAATTTTGAGGTTGGGCTGCCGCCAGAGGAATGACGAACGCGGTCAAGACGCGATAGCGCCAACTCATCAGCGTCGGCTGGTAGATCCGGCTGGGCAGCTCCAGCTTCGACCGTCTCAGCGCACCGCAGGCCAGCTGCACGACCGAACACGACAAGGTCAATAAGCGAGTTTGAACCCAGTCTATTGGCACCGTGTACCGACACACAGGCCGCTTCACCGATTGCCATCAATCCTGGAACCACGTGATCAGGATCACCATTCTTCAGGGTAACCACCTCGCCATGGAAGTTCGTTGGAATGCCGCCCATGTTGTAGTGCACAGTCGGAATAACCGGGATCGGCTGCCGGCGAAGGTCGACACCAGCAAAGATCTTCGCGCTCTCTGTGATACCAGGCAGACGCTCTGCCAGGATCTTTGGATCCAGATGGTCGAGATGCAGGAAGATATGGTCGTTGTCCTTACCCACACCGCGTCCGTCACGGATCTCCATCGTCATCGATCGTGAAACAACATCACGGGATGCCAGATCCTTCACGCTCGGTGCATAACGCTCCATAAAGCGCTCACCTTCGCTATTTGTCAGATAGCCGCCTTCACCACGGGAACCTTCCGTGATCAGCACACCAGCACCGTAGATGCCGGTAGGGTGGAACTGAACGAACTCCATATCCTGTAGCGGCAGACCTGCCCGCAGAACCATCGCGTTTCCGTCACCCGTACAAGTATGAGCAGACGTTGCGGAGAAGTAAGAGCGTCCATAGCCGCCGGTCGCAAGAACTGTCTTTTTTGCCCGGAACCGGTGGATCGAACCATCTTCGAGGCACATTGCGACGACACCTCGGCAGGCACCATCTTGATCCATGATCAGGTCGATTGCGAAATACTCGACGAAAAACTCAGCCGAATGCCGCAACGACTGGCCATAAAGAGTATGCAGCATTGCGTGACCTGTGCGGTCCGCAGCAGCACATGTACGCTGGGCTGGTGGTCCCTCACCATAATCAGTCGTCATACCGCCGAAAGGCCGCTGATAGATCTGACCGTCTTCGGTTCGCGAAAATGGAACGCCGTAGTGTTCAAGCTCATAGACGGCTTCCGGCGCGTTCCGGCAAAGATACTCAATCGAGTCTTGGTCACCCAGCCAGTCAGCACCTTTGACGGTGTCAAACATATGCCAGCGCCAGTCATCCTGACCCATATTACCGAGCGACGCAGCAATACCGCCCTGAGCGGCAACTGTGTGCGACCGGGTCGGAAACACCTTTGTTATGCAGGCCGTGGATAGGCCGGCTTCTGCAGCACCAAGCGTTGCTCGCAAACCTGCACCACCAGCACCAACCACAACGACATCATAGGTGTGGTCGACAATATTGTAAGCCTTACCGTTCACACTTGGTGCTCCAGCACCATTGCTGCTTCCTGCCATGATCTGATCAAGCCCCAAAGTTGATTTTCAGAATTGCGAAGACACAAGCCAGCCCAATCGCAATCGCAAAAAATGTGTTCAACATGAGGAGGACGATCTTGCTGCCCTCCCCCGTGATATAGTCTTCAACGATAACCTGCATTCCTAGGCGCATGTGGATTACGCCGGATAGGATCAACAGGAGCAGACCTATCGCTACGATTGGATTCGCAATCGTTGCTTTGACGTCAGCGTGACCCTGGCCAACAAAACCAGCAATCATCCATACCAACCCTATCGCCAGAAAGACGTTGGCTACTGCTGTCAGACGCTGCAGCCAGAAATGATCGGTACCTTCCTTGGCTGAGCCAAGGCGCCTGACGTTCTTCAGAGGAGTTCTCATATTCATGATTAGAACACTCCCGCGAGACCGCCCGCCATCACCCAAATCGATACGGTGAGAGTAAGCGAGGCGATCAGTGACAACCAGCAAAGAAGATCAACAGTTCCAAGATTGAAGCCGCTTCCAGTATCCCAGATGAAATGGCGGATGCCGCCAAACATATGGTGGAGCAGCGCCCAGGTGTATCCGAGCAGAACAAGCCGACCGAAGAACGATCCGAAGAAATCGCTCGCTAACTGAAAGTGCTCTGGCCCGGTTGCAGCCGCAATCAGCCACCAAGCAAGCAGCAATGTTCCGAAATAAAGGGCTGCCCCGGTCATTCGATGTACAATCGACATCACCATGTTGATCTGGGGTGTGTAAATCTGCAGATGCGGCGAGAGCGGACGTCCGCTGCCTCCGCCGCTTGCTCCGGCATTTGCCATCTGTTCGCGGTCTCCGTTTCTGACGGGTAGCAATTAGCGCGGGTCGTTTTAGCGCGCTGCAGCATATCCGGCAATCCATCCATCGGGGGTGTTGCCAACTATCACACACAGATGGGGAGATCGCGACGAAAAGTCAGCCTCAAACAGGGCTATTCGTGATTTCACTGAGCCACAAGGCTCACGCCGGCGTTACTTAAGGGCGTCGATGACGGCGTTGCCAAGTTGTGTGCCGCTTTCGAAGGCATGCTCAGCCAGTCGACCCAGACACCAATCACCTGCTACACTGACCACTTCAGACGATGAGAACAAGTAAGTCTCACCCAAAGACGAGTCGACCAGACCGTTCTTCCAGAGACGCGCCTGCATCTGGATGGGCTGAAAGTGTGATAGGCCGAGGAGATGCCACACTTCAGACCACATCTCCTCCGCAATGACTTCCGCTTCAACGTCTTCCGTCTCGCGGCTCCAAGCCTGGCTGGCATGAATCACCAGATTCTCGCCCTTACCTTTGCGTCCGGGCTTACCATTGTTGCGGCCGATCCAGCGGATCGCCTGCGACATGTCTGAATAAACGTAGAACTCTAGCAAAATTTGCTGGTCGAAGCGCATCACAAGCGACCAACACGGCGCCATCCGAACACGCTCCAGCGGTACTGCCAATTCCTCAATGTGACCAAGCATCAATCTTGCTTCAGGGGCCGGAACGGCTACCACTACTGCAGAGAATGGTCCCTCCTTTGTCTGATCATCAAACCAGATGTACCAGGAACGATCCTCGCGCTTGATCGTATGAACGCGCCGCTCAAAATGTATTCTCACGCTCTCCGCCAACGGCCGCACAACTGCCGACATTCCTGGCAAGCCGACGTACCAGTTGAGGAGCTTAGTCCCGCCATCTTCACCAAAGGCTATGTTCGGTTCCCACAGACTCGCGTAATCCAACGCCTCACGTTCCTTAATGTAAGTGCGAAACTCGTCAGACCGTGCACTGAGATATTGCGCACCATGATCAAAGGGGACAATTCCCATACGGGTTGTGGCGATCCAACCGGCGATCGCTTTCGATTGCTCGAAGACCTCAACATAGCAGCCGGCGCGTCGCATAACGCGTGCGCTTGCAAGCCCCGCCAAGCCTGCTCCGATTACTGCTGTCCGATGCGTCACGTCGATCCGCCCTGCTGGATTACCCTATCGCCCCGCGCCATCCCTTTGGCACTCCGCAACCCTAATAAAGAACAACAACGTTGGAGATCTAATTAACCTAGCGGTAGGTGTGATCTCACGTCCTACAGGCTTGGCTTACAAGCCCTGAACGGACGTCTCATTTCGGCATAACGACCCAATAATCCAGATCAAGGATAACACCCTCTTTATAGGCTCCGTTCTCATCGCGATCCGGAAACTCAAGACAAGGCAGATCGCGTGTTGCGATTGTTCTCAAGCGCAATGCCCCTAAGCCACGGGCACTCAGTTCGATAGTCTCAAGAACCTCCGTCCAGGCGAATACCGTGCCTCCGGCAAACATCGGGCCGACATGCTGGCCGCCATTAATCGCTGCCACATGAAATGCATTCGCCAATCCGTTGAAAGACAGGGCACGTGCCAGCGATATCACCACGCCACCATAAACAAGCCGGGCACCGAAACGCCCTTTGGATTGATCAAAGTTATTGAAATGGACTTTCGCTGTCTTCTGGTAAAGCCGTGTCGCGATCTGATGTTCGGCATCCTCGAGCGTCATTGCATCGACATGGTCAATCTTTTCGCCGACCTCATAATCGAAGAAGCGGTGGGCTGAACCAGAAAGTCCGTAATCATACCGAGCGACATCCAAACTTGATAAGCCAACACCCAGCTCAGCAGGGTCAACTCGATCACTGAGCTCCGGAACAACGACATCAGGTGCTGGCGAAGCCCCGTCTTGCTTACGAACCATGACCCAGCGCACATAAGCCAGAACCGGCTCGCCACGCTGATTGAAACCTGTCGAACGCACATATACGACACCGGTTTTGCCATTTGAGTTTTCTTTGAGACCTATAACTTCTGAAGACGCACTCAGCGTGTCGCCAACATAAACCGGCTTCAAAAAACGACATTCGGCATAGCCGAGATTGGCCACAGCATTGATTGAAATGTCCGGCACCGTTTTGCCAAAGACAACATGAAAAACCAAAAGGTCATCTATCGGAGCATCTGGGTAAGCAATGCTTTTTGCAAACTCCGCTGACGACTGAACTGCAAATCGAGAGCCATAAAGGCTCGTGTAGAGTGCAACATCACCCGCCGTTATGGTTCGAGGTGTTGCGTGCTGGATTACTTGTCCAACACCGAAGTCCTCGAAGAATTTTCCGGTATTTGTCTTGTTGACTGCCATTTGGTCGTTCCGTGATTGGTTCGACTCATGATTTCGTTCAGTCTAGACGCCGATAGCGTCTGCGATCTCGACGGTTCGCTTCGCCATCTCCACGTGCAAAAGCTCCACCATTTTTCCATCGACATTGATCACGCCTTTGCCCTGATTTTCCCGCTGCGCAAACACTTCAATGACCTTACGCGCCCAAGCGACTTCATCTGTGGGCGGCGAAAAGATCTGGTTGGCCAACTCTATCTGCGATGGGTGGATCAGTGTCTTGCCATCCATACCCAGCATTTGTCCATGACGGCACTCAGCCTCGTAGCCTTCGAGATCTTTGAAGTTGTTATAAACCCCATCAAGAACCTCAATGCCGTAAGCGCGCGCTGCAGTTACAATTGAGCTCAACCAGAACAGGGCTGCTGTCCGATTGGCATCGAGCGTCACACGCGTGTCTTTAACGAGATCATTCGGTCCAACAATGAAGCAACCAAGCTTCAAACGAAGCTCAAGCGACGCAGCTGCAATCTCTTTTAAATTCAAGATGGCTAAAGGTGTCTCAATCATCGCCCATAAGGCAATATCCGGCTGGGCGTCAGGAACCAGCGCAGCAACAGCCTGCAACTGCTCCGGTGTTTCAACTTTGGGTATCAGTAACGCAGCCGGTGAGTGTGCCGCGACCGCTTGGACATCAGATTGACCCCATTCACTATCGAGCCCATTGATGCGCACCACCAATTCGCGGCGTCCGTATTCTCCACTGTCCAGTGCAGCAATGGCTCGCTCCCGCGCAGTCTGCTTTGCTTCCGGTGCCACCGCATCTTCGAGATCGAATATAATGACATCAGCATCAAGCGACTTTGCCTTTTCAAGCGCCCGTGCATTGGAGCCCGGCATGTAAAGCGCACTGCGACGGGGTTTGATCGTCATGTCTCGGTAGTCTCCTGGAAATATGAGGCGTCTGATTGGAAGCTTGTGCTGGGTCTTTCTCAACCTGCGCTCGCCAAATCACTATCGACTGGTGTTCGAGCACAATCTAAAACACTGATGCAACGTCACAATTGTCCCAAACTGCTTGCTTGTTAGGCAACTCAAATGCCGAAGATACTCGCCATCTCGTCGCAGGTTGCCTGCGGTCACGTTGGCTTATCAGCCATCATTCCTGCGTTGCAGGCTTTGCAGCAGCAAATTATTGCGCTGCCAACCATACTATTGTCGAATCACCCGGGCCATCCGCACGTCGCCGGCAACAAAATCGAGCCCTCATTACTGGAGGGCATGCTTACAGCAATCGAAAAGAACGGTTGGTTATCAGACATCGACGCCGTACTAACCGGCTACTGCCCAACAGTAGGCCATGTGGAATTCGCTAAAACTGCCGTAGAAACTGTTCAACGCCACAGCCCAAGCGCGACAATCATCTGTGACCCCATCATCGGCGACGATGCAGAAGGTATCTATCTCGATATTGCAGCCGCAAACGCCATCAAGAGGCAGCTTGTGCCTCTGGCAGACATTTTAATGCCGAATATGTTCGAGCTCGGCTGGCTGTGTGGCAAATCACTGACTACTACCGCAGATATCGTAGAAGCAGCCCGCGAAATGCCATCCAGCGAAACTGTCGTTACCTCCGTCCCATGGTCTGAAGGCTGCCTTGCCAATCTGCTTGTTACTCATGAGAAGGCTTTAGCTGCCATCACAGACATTCAGAGCGAAGTACCCAAAGGAACTGGAGATTTCTTCTCTGGCGTATTTGCACATGACCGGGATATCGCACTGGCAACCAGCAGAACCGAGGTTCTCATTCTGGCCAGCCTGAAACAACCGCACCTAAGCATTGCCGGATCCGCTTCGCGGTGGCTGCAAGCCGCCCCTAGCGTCACGGAAGTTATTTGAGCATGGCTGATCTTATTGCCGGCGTTGATGGTTGCCCGGCTGGCTGGATCTCTGTGATTCATCCGCCTGGTTCTCCCGGTAATGCCAAACTCAAGTTTTTCAAACACTTCCAACAGCTGCTTGACCATATACCCGCGCTCCAGGTCATTGCCGTCGACATCCCAATCGGATTGCCAATCACTGGAACAACCGGCGGCCGCAACGCTGATCGGCTAGCCAGGGCAAACCTGGGAGAACGCCAATCAGCCGTTTTCGCAGTACCATCACGCGCAGCCGTCGCCTGCGATGACTACCAGGATGCATGCCAAGCCGCTCTGGTCACGTCGGACCCCCCGCGCAAGGTCTCCAAACAAACCTTCAACCTCTTTCCCAAGATTCGCGAAGTCGACAATTTATTGTCGCCCGAACTGCAGGACAGGGTTTTCGAGTGCCATCCGGAGCTCGCGTTCTGGGCGCTGAACAGAGAAAAGCCAGTCCCATTCGCCAAGAAAGTGAAATCGCGCCCCAATCCGGAGGGTCTGGAGTATCGCGTGAGGCTGCTCGAAGATTCAGGCTACGAGGCCGAGTGGCTCTCAAAGAACCCGTTTCCTAAGAGCAAAGTCGGTCAGGATGATATTCTTGATGCATGCGTTGCAGCCTGGAGTGCAGGTCGGATCAGATCTGGTAAAGCGCGCTGTTTTCCATCCGAGCCTGAATACGACGCAAAAGGGCTGCGTATGGAAATCTGGGGTTAGCATCAGTTTTCAGCGCGCAAGAAAAACCTGAATAAATTCAATCCGTTCCATCACACCAGCGTCACCGACCCAATTCCTGCTACTCGTCATCCCGCTTGAAATCGAAGCCATAGGCATCGCTCTGCCGAAGCGTTTCAAGCTCACGAGTCAGCAAGAACAACGCAACATCGTTCTCCGATGCACCCATAGTCGTTGTCCGCGCCAAATGCCCCAAGTAACGGTGCAATTTCTCTGACACACTCATACGCACGAGAACTGTCTGCTGTTTTTTCGGCGCACCGGCCATGAATTACTCAACATTTTTTTGCAGAAACCGAGCATTAATATGCTTGACCAAGCATGTCGACTCATATTGACAGAGTTGCAGGGACAGCGCTTTGATTCGCCCAGCGGTGAAACGGACGTTGGCGAAGGACCACCGCAACTCAAAGACCCAGCGGTCATGCGAGCTGCACCGATCCAAACTGAATTGTGATGTGGGGGTTCCCTGGCCGACACATCGCGGACGACGGTCCATCCGCAGGTTATGCATAACCGTAGAACCTGGGATTGGATGGACCAGCCAGCGAGCGGTATGAGCTGATCCAACTCGATGCCCCGAGTTCAGCCCATGCCGGCGTTGGTGTTTCCACAATGGCCGAGTCGTCAAATATGTGGAGTCATACTTCTCAGGTTGTAGGGGTTGTGGATCTTTGCCCAGCGCTCCTCACCGAACAAACTCTCTCACATAAATCATCTAACGCGCGAGACACAATCCGCCAGCATCGGTTATGGTTTACATACTGACCGCCATGCGGTTCACCCGTGAGGTTCACCGTGTCTGCAAGCCCTGAGTTTATTCGTATTACTGATATCAATAAGGTCCGATGGTTGGAGTTCAATCGTGGACCGGTCAACGCTTTCAACCGACAAATGGTCGAAGAGACACGCGCTGCAATCAAAGCAGCCGTCGATGACAACAGCGTCAGGGTCATCGTCCTGGCTAGCGCGGTCGAAAAATATTTCAGTGCCGGAGCTGATCTAAACGAGTTTCGCGGAATTAAGTCAGAGGCCATGTCAGTCTGGGTCAGCATGTGCCACGACATTGCTAACACTTTGCGTGACGCACCAAAGCCTGTCCTTGCGGCAATTCACGGAACAGCTGTCGGCGGTGGACTTGAGATGACTTTACATTGCGATCTCCGATTTGCTGCTGAGGGATCTCGATTCGGGCAGCCCGAAATACAAATCGCTTTCATCCCGCCGATTGCAACGACCCAAGCACTCGTCCGTCTCATCGGCCGATCAAGAACTTTGCAATATCTGTACGACGGTTCTCTAGTATCCGCCGAAGAGGCCAAAGAATGGGGCCTCATCGATGAGATCGTCGAGCCTGACAGGCTACGTGAGTACGTTCAGTCTTACGCGGAAAACTTGGCGACCAAATCCGCAACAGCCCTGGCTGCTATCCGAGAGACGGTGACGAAGGGTGGAGGCCTGACATTCGACGATGGCATGGCACTCGAATACGAGGTGGCCTCGCAACTGGCTGATACGCCTGACTTCGCCGAAGGGATCGATGCATTCCTTGAGAAGCGGGAACCCAAGTGGGTAGGCAAATAGAGATCTCAAATCTCATCGTCCCAGACCCAAAGAAAAAGCGCCGCCTCAAGACTGAGACAGCGCCTTCGTGTCAGTCGTCGTTCCCCGCGAAACGACAACCGTAATGCCAGCCAATCGAATCAGCCCAGCAGATAGACTTAGCGAGTGTTGGCAAGCACACTCTTGACCAGTGCAACAACACCAGTCTCAGTGTTCAGCTTCCTCGCAGCATCACGAGCATCTGCAGCGACAGTGCCTTTGGATTCGCGAGTAGCGGCGTAGATGTCCAGATAAGTGGCCATTGGGGTAGCTCCTAAAATCTTGAAAAGTTGGTGCAGTTCCAACTCTGCCCGCACCGTTGGTCAGGAACTGGTTTGCTGCGGCATTGATCCGCGATTTGGTTAGCCTGAACCATGAAATCCAGAGAAAAAATAGCAGTCCAGTGATGCAGAAAATGCATTGGTGATCGACAGCGAGAATGCCTTGACCATAGCGGAAAAAAAGGCGTCGCAAACAGGCTAAATTCGAAGCTCCAGCTACAAAAATATGCGTCTTAAACCCGTCCTCATTGACGACGTGTCGCACCTACTTTTGCCGCCGTTATTGCCGGTCGAATTTTCTCAACCAAATCTTTAGCAGTTATCGGACCGACGTGCTTGTAAACGATACGCCCCTTGACATCGACGACGAACGTTTCTGGCATACCGTAGACGCCCCAATCGATCGCAACACGACCGGTTGCATCCACGCCGACAACCTGGAAAGGATTGCCATACTTATCGAGAAATCTCTTCCCCCCTGGCGCTGGGTCCTTGTAGTTGATGCCGAACATCTTTGCGTCGCCATCGCGCTTAAGGGCCTCAAGCATCGGATGTTCTTCACGGCACGGCCCGCACCAGGATGCCCAAAAGTTGACGATCTTCACGCCACCATTGCTGAGATCACTCGAATTGAACCCAGGTATTCCATTGAGGCCGGCAAGTGCAGGAAGTTCAAACTTCGGAACCGGCTTGCCAATCAGGGCAGACGGCAGCTTTGACGGATCACCCGACTGCAAAGCAAACACGAACATGACCGCCATTGCAGCGAAAATGATCACTGGCACAACGAGCACTGGAAACCTGCGCTTAGGTTCAAGCGGCTGCGCCCCATCCAACGAGCTGTCTGTCATGGCAAGTTCAATCTTTTTCCTGTCCGGAGTTGGAAGACCGATCCTCAAGCCGATTCAGCGCTGATGAGTAACGCCGTCCATCGCTAATGAGCCACCAAACAAGCCCCGTCAACACAACGGCTGCTATTCCATAGGAACCCCAGATAAAGAACGCATGCTTGCCGAAGTCGAACATCAACCTACCTCACTCAGCGGGTGAAACCTGCAGGGATTGCGCGCGCGCAACCTCAGAGATCGTCTTTGCTTTCAGCCGTCGTCGTAGAATTTCATTGCGCATCGCTTTCAAGTGCATCGCAAAGAAAAGCAATGTGAAGCCTGCAGCACTTACGAGAAGTGGAATGAGAATAGAAGAATGAATCTTCGGACCATCCGTTCGCAAGACACTTGATGGCTGATGCAGCGTATTCCAACTAGGAAGTTCAATACCAAGCCATGGAATACTGAGGCCCTCGACCGATATTCTGATGAACGGCAGGATGATCACACCGACAATCGCCAGGACGGCGGTCTGCTTTGCTGCGAGTGCCTCATCATCGATGGACGTGCGCAATGCGATCAGCCCCAAATACAAAAAAAACAAGATCAACACTGACGTCAGGCGTGCATCCCAGACCCAGTAGGTACCCCACATTGGCTTGCCCCAGAGCGAGCCAGTCACCAAAGCCAAAAACGTAAACGCGGCTCCTATCGGCGCAGCAGATTTGGCTGACACATCTGCCAACGGGTGCCGGAATACGAGGTAACCGAAACTCGACAGGGCGATTAACCCATAGCCCATCATCGCCAGCCAGGCGCTTGGCACGTGGACATACATAATCTTGACAGTATGACCTTGCTGGTAGTCGACCGGTGACACGAAGAATGCAAGGTACATCCCAACCAGCAGCGTGAGCGCCGCCAAGCCGGAAAACAACGGCAGAAACCAACTGGACAGCGCCATGAAGCGCGTCGGATTTGCAAATCTTTGCGTTATGCTCTGCATTTCAGCCCGTAATCTTGGTGCGATATTGATATAGTCGAGTAGAACCCTAGAGCAAGATCGTTCCGGATGGAATCACCGTTCGACTTGCTCACTTTGTTGGCCGGAACGTGAATCTTGCTCTGCTCAATAAGTTTAGAGCCGTACGGCGTCCGCCAAGGTCACTGCATTTGATGCCGCAGCGCCACTGCCGAGGCCCAGGGACCCAACACAACACTAGCTAACGATATCGCACAAAGCAGCAAAAATGACGGCAGGGGGCTGCCCGGCGGCGTCAAAGTAATGGCTATTGTTGTCACACCATAGATAAGGGTTGGAATATAAAGCGGTAATACCATTACCGCGACCAGAACACCGCTGCGACGCGACCGTATTGTCAGTGCAGCTGCAATGCTGCCCAAGAAACTTATGGCAATCGTTCCAACCAGCATGGTCGCCATAATTACCGGTATTGCAGTCAACTCCAGATTAAGCAGCAAGCCAACAAATGGCGTGACAAGCACCATTGGGATGCCGCTCACCAACCAATGAGCAAAAGATTTAGCAACAACAACAAGCTCAAGTGGCAATCGCCCCAGCGCCAACACTTCGAGCGAACCATCTTCGAAATCAGCCTCAAATACACGCCCTAGCGATAGTAGGGACGATAGCAAAAGACCGATCCACAAAACGCCCGGAGCAATCTTCCCAAGCAAATTGAGATCCGGCCCTACCGCCAGGGGCACAAGAGCCACAACAATCAAGTAGAAGCCAAGCGCAGTGCCAATCGAACTTCCTTCGCGGACAGCAAGCCGGACCTCCCGCGCGACAAGTGTACTGAATGCTTTCATTCCACGTCGCCTAAAACACCAAGTTGCAGCTCTGACGAATTCTCCAGTGCAAGTGGCATATGCGTTGCCGCAATAATGATCCCACCAGCGCGAACATGATTGTTGCAGACGGCCATCAGTGCCGATTGACTCTCCACATCCAGCGCCGTCGTCGGTTCATCCAGCAGCCATATCGAGCGCTCAGAAACCAACAACCGCGCCAGGCCAAGGCGCCGACGCTGCCCTGCCGAAAGGTATCCGGCGGGAATATGAGCCAACCTAGCCAGATCCAGTGCTTTCATGGCCTGATTGACCGTTTCCGGCGCACCGTCATTGAATGCAGACCAGAACTCCAGGTTCTCTATGCCTGTCATCGAAGGCTTATTTGCATTCTGATGTCCGACAAAATGCGATTGCTCGCCAATTGCCGATTCGGCTTCACCACCCTCCAGTTCTAATTGGCCCGAGGCTAAGGGCAAAAAGCCAGCCAGAGCGCGCAACAGGGTCGTCTTGCCTGCTCCATTCGCGCCTTTCAGCAGCAGGGCATGACCGGAACCAACCATAAATGACAGATCATGGATAACTAGGCGCCCACCGCGCTCCACCGATATGCCATGTGCGTGAAGTGCAGATACCATGTGCCGTGCAGGCTCCTACGAGCATCTCAATTGACCAACAAAGCATCGAAATCACGCGATTGCGATACGCTTCGACAGTAATTATTTATAAAGCGTGGTGGTGCAGCTTTAGCCAAGCAGCTATAACGTCACCGCAGCACCACGCTGGGGCGCTCAGAGCGCCGATTGCAAGGCGGAAACCAATTTTTTGATTCGCTAAGCACCACAGTCTTTCTACAACGCCGGCACTCCGGCGGCAAAACGTACACACACTATTCCCTGCCGGATGCCGCGGCCAGCGGTTTAGGCGACATCTCATCTCTTCCCTATTCGCTAAAAGTTCTGCTTGAAAACCTGCTTCGCAATGAAGACCGTCGCTCTGTCACCAAAGACGACATCATAGCGGCCGCTAAATGGACCGAAACTAAAGGAAAAGCTAGCACTGAGATCGGCTTCAGACCGGCTCGCGTTCTGATGCAGGATTTCACAGGCGTTCCTGCTGTTGTTGACCTCGCAGCCATGCGCGACGGCATGAATAGCCTCGGTGGAGCCCCCCGTAAAATTAATCCGCTCGTCCCGGTAGATCTTGTGATCGACCACTCCGTGATCGTCGATGCCTCTGGTAACGAAAGCGCATTCGCGACAAATGTCAAACTGGAATACGAACGCAACGGCGAGCGCTATAACTTCCTGAAATGGGGCCAGAACGCATTTAACAATTTCCGCGTTGTGCCGCCCGGCACAGGCATCTGCCACCAAGTGAACCTGGAGTACCTGTCTCAGGTTGTTTGGACCCGAGAGGAAGGTTCAGAGACGATCGCCTATCCGGATACCTTTGTTGGCGCGGATAGCCACACGACAATGGTCAACGGTCTATCGGTTCTTGGCTGGGGTGTTGGCGGCATTGAAGCAGAGGCAGCTATGCTGGGTCAGGCCCAATCCATGCTCGTACCGGAGGTCATCGGCTTCCGTCTCACTGGCAAGATGAAGGAAGGTATCACCGCCACTGACCTTGTTCTGACAGTCACCCAGATGCTGCGCAAAAAAGGTGTTGTTGCCAAGTTCGTCGAATTCTACGGCCCCGGCCTAGATGCGCTGACTCTGGCTGACCGCGCAACAATCTCCAACATGTCACCTGAGTATGGTGCCACTTGCGGCTTCTTCCCAGTCGACAAAGAGACGATGCGCTACCTTCGTATGTCAGGCCGAGACGATGATCGCCTCACCCTGGTTGAAGCATATACGAAGGCGCAAGGCCTGTTCAGAGATGAAAGTACCGCTGAAACTGAGTTCACCGACACACTTGAGCTTGATTTGGGCGACGTCGTACCATCGATCGCAGGTCCGAAGCGTCCAGAGGGCCGCATATCACTTGGCGACGTAAAGACAGGTTACGCCACCGCGTTGGAGAATGAATACAAGCGCCCCATCGCCGAGCTAGAGCAACGCCACCAGGTTGCCAACCAGGACTTTGACCTGGGTCACGGTGATGTCGTGCTCGCGGCAATCACAAGCTGCACAAACACCTCTAACCCTAGTGTCTTAATCGCCGCCAGCTTGCTCGCCCGCAATGCTATCGAGAAGGGCCTCACAGTAAAGCCGTGGGTAAAAACATCGCTTGCTCCAGGCTCACAGGTTGTCGCGGCTTACCTCGGAAAGGCTGGCTTACAGCCCTATCTCGATCAGGTCGGCTTCAACCTCGTCGGTTTTGGCTGCACAACATGCATCGGGAACTCCGGCCCTCTCCAAGCCGATATCTCTCGCACAATTAATGAAAACGGCTTGGTGGCCTCTGCAGTATTATCGGGCAATCGCAACTTTGAAGGTCGCGTCAGCCCTGATGTGCAGGCAAACTACCTCGCTTCGCCACCGCTTGTCGTCGCTTATGCACTCGCCGGCACAGTCAACAAGGACCTGTCTTCAGAGCCAATTGGCAACGGCAGCGATGGTCAGCCCGTTTATCTCAAAAACATCTGGCCTTCGAACCACGAAGTCCAGCAAATGATCGCCGACAACTTTACCAATGAGATGTTGAAGTCAAAATACAGCAACGTTTTTGAGGGTGATGAGAACTGGAAAGACAATAAGACATCCACTGGTCTGACATACACTTGGGACTCGGGCTCGACGTATGTTCAAAATCCACCGTACTTCGAGGGAATGACCAAGGAGCTACCAGAGCTCAACGATATCATTGGAGCCCGCATGCTCGGCTTGTTTGGTGACAAGATCACCACCGACCACATCTCACCGGCCAGTTCGATCAAGAAAGAAAGTCCGGCAGGTGACTATTTGCTGGAACGCCAGGTTCGGCCGCAGGACTTCAACCAATATGGCACTCGACGCAACAACCATGACGTCATGATGCGCGGTACGTTCGCAAACATCCGCATCAAGAACCACGCTGCAAAGGAGGCTGACGGCACAACCAAGGAAGGTGGCTACGCTGTTCACCATCCATCAGGTGACCGGATGTATATCTTTGACGCCGCGATGCGCTATCGCGACGAAGGTGTGCCGCTGGTCGTCATGGCCGGTGCCGAATACGGCAACGGTTCATCTCGCGACTGGGCAGCCAAGGGAACAAATCTGCTAGGTGTCAGAGCCGTCATCGCTGGCTCTTTCGAGCGCATCCACCGCTCAAACCTAGTGGGAATGGGCGTCGTTCTCTTCACATTCAAGGACGGACAATCCTGGGAGAGCCTTGCTATCAAAGGGGACGAGCAGGTCACTATACGCGGTTTCGATAGTCTTCAGCCGCGCAAAGATATGGTCGCCGAAATCACCTATGCCGACGGCACTACAGCAGATGTACCGATTACGTGCCGGATCGACACTGTCGACGAGCTCGACTACGTCAAGAACGGCGGAATTCTACACTACGTCCTCCGCAACTTGGCAAAAGCTGCGTAAACGGCAGAATAACCTGCAGATTGGCAATTTAGACGAACTGACAAAGGGTCGGAGATTCGCTCTCCGGCCCTTTCTATATCGTGATCAGCGTCACCCATTCGTGACTTCCAATTGAAGCTTTCAACCAGGATATTGTAGGCTATGAGTCTTCGAACATCTGGAGATCTATGCACATGCGCGGCATGGCAATAACTCGACTCGTGTCATTTTTTGGAGGGCTTGCACTTGCCTCCAACCTAGCAATGGCACAACAGACATTGGGACCAATGCCAACCCTGCTTGAGCTATACACAAGTCAGGGTTGTTCTTCGTGCCCGCCAGCAGACAAACTCATCAAAACTTACGCCAAACGTCGCGATATTGTCGCTCTGTCATTCAACGTCGACTACTGGGATTACCTCGGCTGGAAAGACACGTTAGCCAAACGTGAGTACTCCAATCGCCAGCGAACCTACGCGATGAAGCGCGGTGACGGTGAAGTCTACACACCCCAGATCGTCGTCAATGGTGTGACACATGCCGTTGGTAGCATGCGCGGGCGTATCGCCCGCGCTATCTCGGTCGCCAATACGCGTAGTAAGAAACCGAATGTCCCCCTGACCGTCGTGCACAAAAACGGCAAGCTGACTGTGAAGGTCGGCCGTGACCAACCAGTGGCACTGCATCGTTCGGCAACTATATGGCTCGCGACTGTTCGCAGCAAAGTTACAGTCCCTGTAAAGCGCGGTGAGAACCACGGTCGGACGCTGACCTACTATAATGTCGTCGACAAACTTACACCAATTGGAATGTGGTCAGGAAAGCAGACCATTATTGAACTCATGGATGAGGACGTCCTGCAGGGGAAAGCGGACAACTGTGCCGTGATGATTCAACTCGGCAAAGGCGGTCCTATCGTGGCTGCACGGTGGATGAGCACCTCAGGCTAGGTCAGAAGCCCGGACCCGGTTGCTAAGAACAAGATCGCTCCGGACGGAATTACCGTTCGACTTGCTTACTTTATCGGCCGGAACGTGAATCTGGCTCTACTCAATAAGTTTAGAGAACTATTCACGTTTCAGGTGGATGCGCCAAGCNCTTCCATCTGAAACGATCGGGCTCGAGGCCTGCCATCGAATATGTGGCAGGCTTTTTTGTTTCTCGGTTTGGGGATGCCGACGCCGATCTCTTCGTGCGCAAGGCCGAAACCAACCCGTTGATTAAAGAGTGACTGCACCAATAAGTTATAGGGACAACAACCCGCACTGCTCGAGTCGCAAGCGTGGACCCATTGCCTGAAACGAAAAACGCGTGATCCCNGGGGAAGGATCACGCGCTAGGTTCGGGNTAGTAAGTGTGGCCCAATCCGGGGAGAGAAGGCTCGGGGGACTAGGGGGGCTGAGATCCGAGACNAACCGAACTGGGCCAAACCAGTAATGNTNNCTANGTAGCGAGCCTTTTGGGCAAACGAAGGTTGAGACTGTGGCGGTTCCGNGAATTTTGTTGCNGATTATTACAATTTGNACATCTTCCGCTNTGCCTNCTGAAATCACTACGCACAGAACGCTTGCATTCCATGACTTCCGCATAGAACATGGTAGATGAACGGTCCATGAAGGAGGCGCTGGTGAGCGAAACCGATCCAATAGCCCTTCGCCCGGTCCAATCGGGCGCGAATTTCACAAAGATTACTGCCAATGGTTACGCCAAACACGGCGCACGACCAGTCTGCTTTACCAGANAAGAACTCCAAGACATCCTGAACGTNTATGGTCGCAACGTCGCTGCAGGCGAGTGGCGCGACTACGCGATCGATATGGAGAAGGACAAAGCAACGTTNTCAATCTTCCGGCGCACCAGCGAAATGCCGCTTTATCGCATCGAGAAGAACCCGAAGCTTGCAAGAAAACAAGGTGCGTTCAGCATCATCACGGCCACCGGCTTGATTCTCAAGCGTGGCAGAGATCTTCGTCGGGTCCTTGCTTCGATCGACAAGAAGCGCCTCACAGTCGTTGGCGACTAACNCGATCTACGTCACGCGCNGNTACCATTCCAGNACATGCCGGCAACGTGAATGCAGCCAAANANAAAAGGGCCCGTTGAGGGCCCTTAACTCATTCAGCTTGGCTGGCTTCTAAATCACTATTCGCGGTTGCCGAACAGCGACAGCATCATGACGAACATATTGATGAAGTCCAGATAGAGGCTCAAAGCGCCCATAATGGCTGTCTTTGCGGCCATCTCGGCATTGCCTGCAACCTCATAGTANCCGTCTTTGATCCGCTGTGTGTCGTAAGCGGTCAGACCGGCAAACACAAGCACGCCAATAACTGAGATCGCGAACTGAAGAGCAGACGACTGCAGGAAGATGTTCACGATCGCAGCAATTACGATGCCGATCACACCCATAATTAGGAACGATCCCCAGCCGGAAAGATCCTTCTTAGTGGTGTAGCCATAAAGNCTGAGACCAGCGAACGCCGCTGCGCTGATGAAGAACACCTGCACGATCGACTGATGCGTGTAAACGATGAAGATCGATGACAGCGATGCACCCATCACTGCAGCAAAGATCCAGAACATCATNTGTGCCATGCCNGCGCTCATGCGATAGACCATCGCCGANAGTCCGAAGACAAATGCTAGCGGTGCAAGCATAAGAACCCACTTGATCGGGCTCATGTAGAGGGCCGCGCCCAGCTCAGTGAAGTACATGCCACGCTTAAGACCGTATGCAGCACCTGATGCAGACTTAGCTGCAAGGTTTGGATCCACTGTAATGGTTTGCGTAAATAAGAAATATGCGACGATACCCGTCAGAGCCACGCCTGCTGCCATATAATTATAGACAGTGAGCATGTACGAGCGAAGACCTTCGTCGACGACCGCACCCTGTGCCGGGGACGAAGCATGTGAATACTGCTTGTCGTACTGAGACATTTGTTCCCGATTCCTTCAAACTGTTGTCGCCTGNTAGACGTGCNNTCCAATATGTNNATTTTNGAGCCGAATTTCAAGAATGACGTCGATTAGATTTATCTATCAAAAACTATTGGTGAAGCTGATTAGTCCGATTTTAAGGTTTTCGTCATGATTCGGCTATTTGCCGCCATCCCCATACCGCNAGAGATATCAGACGATCTCTATAGGTTGTNTCGACCACTACCCGGTGCACGCTGGGCAGAGCCAGATGATTACCATCTAACTCTCTGCTTTATCGGCGATATTGACAATCGCCAGGCNAGTGAGTTCGCAAACGAGTTAAGCCGGATAGAGGTGAGGCCTTTTCCGCTGCAGATCTCATCCCTCGGCGTCTTTGGTGGAAACGACCCTCACGTACTATGGGCGGGACTTCAGGCAAGCGTTCCGCTGCAGGATTTGCACAGATCTGTTATGCGCGCCGCCCGCTCAGTTGGGCTGAAGCCAGACAGCAAACCATTTAAGCCCCANGTGACCTTGGCACGACTCCGCNATNCGCCCGCTGCTGCCATNGAGCGTCTTGTCGGCGAGAATNTTGCCTATCGAAGCACAGAATTCACNGTAGACCACTTTGCTCTGTTCTCTGCAAAACCAAGGACTGGAGGCGGTCCGTATGTCGTCGAAGAACGCTTCCCACTCATTCCAGGGCTGTTACTGGATAGTGAAGAAGACTACGACTATTCCTAGAATTCGATCCCGCAACCGCTGATTTCAGGATGACGCCATGACGAGCAAGTTGACAGGTACGGAACGAGCGACTGCTTTAGCAGAATTGTCCGACTGGACCGAAGTCGAAGGTAGAGATGCAATCAGCAAGAGCTTCAGGTTCGATTCGTTTACCAGCGCCTTCGGCTTCATGACCATGGCGGCAATTGAAGCTGAAAAGGCAAACCACCATCCCGAATGGTTTAATGTTTACAATAGGGTCGACGTCACATTGGCAACTCATGACGCCGGCGGTGTTACAGAGAAAGACATCAAACTCGCAAAGAAGATGGATCAGCTAGCTTAAAGCGGCTGGCTTGCTTGATGTCCGACTGCTGCGGGCAGCGTAAGGGTTTTGTGTTTGCGACGCAGTGCCTTCCTTCTCATAAGGGTTCTGGCCTCCCGGCGCGTCAGCATTTAGATCGGGCTGCATGCTCGCAGCAACCTTATCTAGAACCTCGTCATTTATTGCCACTTGCGGTTCAGGAGAAGTATACATCGCATGCCTAGGCCGCTCCTCCAGTGACCAAGGCGCTGGCCGACAAGCACAGTTTGCAACGTATTTTTTCCGATACAGGAATGCATTCTCGAGCCGCTTGTAGGGCTTACCCGAAATATCCAGCGCGCTGTTTATGTCTGCCGTGCCGCTTGGCATATAATATAGCCTGGCCGCTCCCTGACAGCGCAACTGACATTGTTCCGCATCACCATGAAACCTGTTGCGAGACGAAGAATTGCTAATTGGGAAGTAATAGCCATCACAAAGACGGACAACGACTGTTCGGTACTTTGAAGATCGATAGCTCATCCTGGGACTCGACGAGCGAGGAACCAGGCCATACGGGTCTTCGCTGCGCTCAACCGGACGCACTTTTGGCGGATTTGGCTTCGCAATCCAGCTGAACAGGTCGCTGAACACGCTTTGCGCCATGCCATTCGGGGGCGCTACAAGCAATCCGGATAAAAACACCACGGCGGCACAAACGGGATATCCGCACGCCCCAAAAAATACGCATACGCTGGAAACCTACTCAGTACTCACACGTCCCTTGGGTGTAGACTACACCCGCGCAAAATCGTGAATTCCCAGCAAATATAATCGTTTAGTGCAAAAAAAGCCTGAACGAGCAGCCATTTTTGGGACCAATGATAGCTGAAAATTCAGCGTCAGTTCTCGCTGCCAGCAAAAACCGAGCTCTTCCAGTTGCGCTTACGTGACCGAGCGCGATAACGCGCCTTCGGTCGCCGCATCTTTCTCGGCTTCACGCCGAGTGACATGATTTGTCCAGGCAACTTCTGGCGTACAACGACCCGGCCATTCACGAGGACAGCCCCGGTGGTGCCGACCGGAATGGCAGCAGCAGCCGACCCCGTCCCCGGCTGGCCCTGGACGTAAAGCGAACCTCTCAGCTGACCATTTTGCAGTGCCTTTGCACGGGCACGCGCCAGCGCACGATAACGCCGCCGCTGCTTTCTATGCTTGCGTGCATTGATACGCGCCACCCTTCTGGCCTTTTTCTGCCAGTCCGCACTCGCATAAGTCTGGTGCGCTTTAACCGCATCAGGTTCCCAGGGGTGAGCCCTGCACTTGCACGAAGCATCGTAGCTGGTCCGATAAAGAAAGGCTTTCGCCAGCGAAGCGTAATCCCGCCCCTTTGAATCGACCATGGTCTCTGGACTACCGCCGACATTCGGGTAAGCGAATAGACGAATTTCGGCGCCGCAACGGCTCTGACAGGCACGCGCGTCCTGCTTGAAACGCGAGCGGGTCGTAGCTGCACTAATCGGGAAATAGTAACCATCGCAAAGACGGACGCAGCCTGTCCGGTACGTACCACCAGCCGCTAAACCCACCCGCGGCCCTCGAAGCTGCTCCAGTTCACGATCGGCAGCTCTGTTGTTCAACTTCTTCAATGGCTCTGTTCTGCCTAAATGTTGTGAGACCTTGCTGACTGACGGTTTGTCACTAGCGAGGATACCATGAAGGCTCAGGATTTTCAGGCACTTGTCGAG
>NZGY01000103.1 GCA_002689605.1 Filomicrobium sp. | reverse complement strand
CAGAGTTGAACGGATCAACTGCCGATTGTTCAATCCTGCGGCCAGGCCCAGTCCATGGCGACTTACAAACTGAAAGATGTTTCCAGGGACATACTTTGCCAGCCCGGCGCGATTGAGCCAAACCTTTGGCGTGGCCTCCACACTTGGGCGGGCTAGTTCGACTTGGGCTTGCAATGGATCATTGTCCAGGGAAGAGGAGACAACACTCGTTCAATATCAAAGTAGCGAGATGCTAGCTTGACGATACCAGACTTGGACCAGTTCTGAAGGTGCCCTGGTGTATTCCCGAATGAAGACCAATACTTACCTCGTGCCATGTTGAGGGCACACCAAAGCGGCTCCCGTGGTACGCTGATGATGAGGTCTTTCTTGGTCGTGCGCGCTAGTGCCTCAAGAGCCTTTTCTGGCTCTTCGAGATGTTCAAGGACTTCGCAGCAAACGATGAGATCTGCTGCATCGCGATCGGCCTCGAGTTCATAGATGCTACGCACAAAGAAGCGGTTGTTGTCGATTGCCGAAGCGGACGCGTGTGACTGCGCCATGGCAATCACCTTTTCCGAAAAGTCGCTGCCTCGGGCGTCGATGCCCTCGTTACACCATTTGACTACCCAGTAGCCTTCACCACACCCGACTTCATGAATTGATCTCGGGTTTGCGGTCGCAACAAGTTGGGAGAGGGATTGGTCAAATCCTTCAATGATCCGGCGGACAATCGGATTGCATGAGCCGTACTTGTCGAGTGTGTTGCCGATGATTACGCCATCTTCAGCAAGACCGCCTGCACCCTGCATGTTCTCAGGCCTCCCGAGCCGTTATGCCAGGTGATACTGTGTGCTCACGCGCTGCCGCTTCGGCTGTCATCTTTTTCAACAACTGTAGCTGCGCATCCAGTCGCTCAGGATCTGCCTGCTGTTGTTGCGGGTTGATTGATGAGAGCTGAAAGCTGCGAATATCTTCAAGCAGGCGGCGATTGGCGGCGATAACGTCGGCCAGGAGCGCGACGAGTCCGGTTTGAAATCCGACTGTCAACAAGATGCTGGCGAGTATGAGCGATTGAATTTTACCCTCGCCGTCACCCGTCATGTAGAAATAGACGAACCGTGCTCCGAGCAGAAAGCCTGCAGTCAATAGAACTGCGGACAGAGTTCCGAAGACGCGCAATGGTCGGTAGATGACGAAGATGCGGAACATCGTCAGGATCGAACGGCGCAGATACGTCGGAATGCTCTTTACAAGCCGCGAAGGCCGGAGATCTTCATTTACGCGAATTGGGACCGACACGACCCGCAGATTTTTCTGACCAGCCTGAATAATTGTTTCAAGCGTATAGGTGTACTCGTTGAATACGACCAGGCTTTGAGCGGCAGATCGCGAGATGGCCCTGAAACCGCTTGGCGCATCTGCAACATTTGTCTTGCTAACCTGCCGGACAACCCAGCTACCAATTTTCTGTAGCGCCTTTTTGACTGGCGAGAAGTGCGCGATACTGGAGATTGGGCGCTCGCCAATTGCTATCTCGGCTTCCCCGCTCACGACTGGATCCGTTAGAAGAGGGATATCCGCAGCGCAATACTGGTTGTCGGCATCAGTATTGACGATCACGTCAGCGCCTCTTTCGAGACAGGCTTGAAGGCCTGTCATAAAGGCGACGGCAAGACCGCGGTTGCCTGTATGACGAACGATATGGTCGACACCGTTTTCCTGCGCGACACGGGAGGTCTCATCCGTGCTGCCGTCGTCAATGATTAGCCACTCGACTTTGTCGAAGCCAGGTACGGAGCGTGGTAGGTCTCGAAGTGTGACCGCCAGCGTGCCTTCTTCATTAAGACATGGAATTTGGATAATTAGCTTTGCCATCCTGCCCGATTCCAGCCTTTCTTAGGCACTTGGGTGTTCAGAGTAGCCATGAGGAACGTTAATATTTCCAAACTGTTAACGGCTAGCTCTACAGAGGCAAACATAGTTTAATATTACTAAAGAATGGTTGGTTCCTAGCTTGCCCTTATGACTTGCTGTAGATGCTGGGCGTTGCATAACTGCAGAGAGCTAGTGAATTGCGGCAATGACTGAGCTTAGCTGATTGGAGCTCGGAACCCGCTAGCCGGAGAGGGATAAAACCATGCGAGCACTTTTATGTCGGTCACTTGGATCGATTGCGAACCTGGAAGTTGGAGAGTTGCCCTCTCCTCAGCTGGGAGCTGGCCAGGTGCGAATTGCCGTTAAGGCGTCCGGGATTAATTTTCCCGACATCCTGATGGTTGAGGGCAAGTATCAGGTCAAGCCGGACCTGCCGTTTGTGCCCGGGCTTGAGTTGACCGGTGAGGTGCTCACATGCGCTGATGGGGTTGATCATGTCAAACCCAGCGATCGGGTGATGGCTTTTGCGCGATTTGGTGGTGCGCATGCGGACGAAATTGTTCTACCGGCAGGTATTGTGACGCCCATACCTGATGCGATGGATTACGTTACGGCCGCCGCGTTCCCTGTGGCTTACGGAACAGCTCATTTTGCCCTCGAATATCGCGGTCAACTTCAGCAGGGCGAGAGCCTTCTCGTGCTAGGTGCCGCGGGTGGAGTCGGATTGGCAGCGATCGAGGTTGGCAAGTCTCTTGGTGCCCGGGTTATCGCTGCCGCGAGCAGCAAGGAAAAACTCGACATCGCGAGAGAACACGGCGCAGATGACGTAGTGAATTACAATGAAGATGATCTGCGTGACCAAGTGCGGGCGTTGACAGA
The DNA here is from genome assembly GCA_002689605.1 of Filomicrobium sp. GTDB lineage: Bacteria > Pseudomonadota > Alphaproteobacteria > Rhizobiales > Hyphomicrobiaceae > Tectiglobus. The sequence continues at coordinate 49,485 of NZGY01000103.1, read as the reverse complement.
TGGAAGAGGTGTCGATGTCGTATTTGATCCCGTCGGTGGGGATGCGTTTACGCAATCGGTTAGATGTATTGGGTGGGAAGGACGCATTCTTGTGGTCGGATTCGCGTCGGGAGATATTCCGAGCGTCGCCGCCAACATGATCCTGGTGAAGAACTTTTCAGTGACTGGCGTTATTTTCGGTGAGCATAGCCATCGTTTTCCAGACGAAACGCGGCAGCGGCTGACAGAACTCTTGGACAGTTATAGCAAGGGGCAGTTCAAGCCTCGAGTTATGGCAACCTACGGCCTGGAGGAGGGGAGCACGGCGATAGCTCAGCTCTCAGAGCGGAGAGCTGTCGGAAAGGTCGTGCTCACGCGGTAATCTTTCCGACCTTTCCTGCCCAAAGGGACTAGTTCACCCTTACTTGGGTATATGTATCATCAAGCGCCAGTTTTAACCTTTTCGCCATCTCGGAGATTTCAGCAGAAGAGATGATCTGAGGTGGAGAGAAGGCGATCCTATTACCGATCAGACGCAGAATGAGGCCATGCTTGCGGGCATTGGCACCAATCAGGCCGATGACGTTGGTTTCGCTGGGATAAGGTTCACGTGCCGTCTTATCCTTGACGACTTCGAGAGCACCAATCAAGCCGATACCGCGGAACTCTCCGATAAGTGGATGATCTTCAAGAGCAGTCATTTCTGCAACGAAAGTCGGCTCAACATTCCTGACATGTCCGACGACATCCATCTCGTCGTAGATCTTCAGGGTCTCCAAGGCAACGGCAGTCGTCACTGGATGGCCAGCATACGTATAGCCGTGTGCTAAATGTCCGACCTTGTCGCTCTGCGTCATGAGACCCTGGAAAACACGTTCATTGAGCATCAATGCTGAGATTGGTTGTAGTCCGGCTGACAACGCTTTTGCACATGACACCATGTCGGGCTTCAGGCTGAATGTTTGTGAGCCCCACATGTTTCCTGTTCTGCCGAAGCCGCAAATGACTTCATCGGCGACGAACAAGATGTCGTACTTCTGTAGAACAGCCTGGATCTTTTCGAAATAGCCTGCTGGCGGAATGACGGCGCCGCCTGCACCCATGACTGGCTCCGCCCAGAATGCAGCAACAGTTTCAGGTCCTTCTTCGAGTATCAGTTGTTCAAGAGACGCAGCCATGCGCGAGGAGAACTCTTCTTCGCTTTCACCACCCTGTTGGCATCGGTAATAGTTAGGGTATTCGGTGTGGAGAAATCCATTGAAAGGCAGACCGCTTTCGAAGTGCATGTCGGGTTTGCCGGAGATGCTGGAGGCTGCGCATGTCGAACCGTGGTAGGCATGGAGACGACCTATGATTTTCTTGCGTTCCGGTTTGCCCATGGCATGCCAGTAGTACCATACGATCTTCACTGCGGTATCGTTTGCTTCAGACCCGGAGCATTGAAAGAAGACCTTCGACATAGGAACCGGCGCAATCTCCAACAGCTTGGCGGCAAGTTCGATTGCGGTCTCGTTCGATGTGTCTCGGTAGATGTGGTAGTAGCCAACTTTACACATCTGGTCGTAAGCAACTTTGGCCAGCCTCTCGACACCAAAACCTAGTGAAGCACACCAAAGCCCGGCTGCTGCTTCAAGGTATTCCTTGCCAGCATCATCATAGACAAAGATCCCATTTCCGCGCGTCATAATGGTTGGACCTTCTTCGAGGCGAGTGCGGAGATTGGATTGGGGATGAATGAGACTTGCCTGATCAAGCGCGCGTAGGCTGTTTGGTAGCTGGGTCATGCAATCCTCACTTGTCAGAGTTTGATCTTCTATTGAGATCAGGAGATCATGAATTTGGCAGGTCAACAAGCATCTTGGCATCACTTACATGAAGAGCGAAGGGGGGGTCGCTCAAACCTGTACTGCTGGTTGTCTTTCGTCCTGTGCATCGCACTTCTGATCTGTCGTCTCCTGCATTGCCACAAGACTTCTTCACGTTCATCCTGAAAGCAGGATTGTCGCTATTTGCACGCGGAGTAGACTGAATTGTCTTCAATTGAAGTATTTCTGGATGGTGCGCTTCTCGTTGATCGATCGGATGCGGCCATAGCCGTTGTAACGATCAATCAGCCGAACCGACGAAATGCCATGAGGCTGGCCATGTGGAAAGAGCTTGGCCGCATATTTTCCGAGTTGTCTCATGCAGCTGACGTGCGCGCAGTGATCCTCTGTGGAAGTGGTGGTGCGTTTTGTGCCGGAGCCGACATCTCGGAATTTGATGAGGTGCGCAGTACGATTGAAGAAGGGCGAGCTTATGAGGCAGCAGGCGACGCCTGCCAAATAGCAATCGCGCAATGCACGAAGGTTACCATTGCTGCGATCTCCGGGCCGTGTTTTGGAGGGGGGGTCGGTCTAGCTTTATCTTGTGATTTTCGTTTCGCAGATGCGAGCGCCTATTTTGGCATCCCGGCCGCTCGCCTATCCAACGTCTATGGTGTCGTAGAGACGCGGGCCTTGTTTGACGCTGTCGGGTTGGCGGTTGCGAAGGAAGTGCTTTTTACCGGCCGCCGTTACTCAGCTGATGAGGCTCTGCAGGTTGGCATGGCGACACATCGTTCGGATTCAGATGCGCTAGGTGCCGCATTGGATTTTGCAAATGGTCTCAAACTTTCCGCACCGCTGACGATCAAGGGAGCGAAAGTCGTGCTTGATGCCATCGCACGCAGCGAAACCAGCGAGCGAGAAGGCGCGATCCAGGCTGTCGCAGATGAAGCCATTGTCAGCGAGGACTACAAGGAAGGCGTTGCAGCCTTCGCAGAGAAACGTGATCCGAAGTTTCGCGGTGTGTAGCGGGAGAAAAGAGTTTGCTGTGGGTTGGTGTTGATGTCGGCGGAACATTTACGGATCTGGTGCTCTATGATAGCGCAACGCGGGAAATTACACTCGCAAAGACGGCATCGACTCCTGCTGATCAATCAGAAGGGATGCTTACCGGTCTCGAGGCCCTGGGTGTGGATGCGGCTGGCCTTACTCGCTTTGCCCATGGTTCTACCGTGGCGACGAATACGGCCTTGGAGCGCTCCGGGGCCCGCATAGCTGCTCTCGTCACTAAAGGCCATCGAGATATATTCATTACTGGTCGCGGTAATCGCACATTGATGTACAACATTAAAGCAACCGCTCCGGAACCTCTTCTGGAGCGTGATAGGTGCTTCGAGATTCCAGAACGTATCGATGTGCATGGTAATGTCGTGGTACCGTTGGACGTGACCGCGGTAGAAGAAGCTGCTCGGGTTCTCGCAAAGGAGAACTGCGAGGCCGTTGCCGTTTGCTATCTGCATTCGTATAAGACATCCGAGCATGAGCAGCGTACAGCTGAGATTCTCGGCCGAGTATTACCTTCGGCAGTGATTGCAACATCATCAGACGTGCTCCCCGAATACCGTGAGCATGAGCGTTTCTCTACGACAGCTCTAAATGCCTACGTTGCTCCACGTATGCAGCGTTATCTTGGTGCCCTGCGTAAGCGCCTCTCTGAAAAAGGTTGCAGTGCTGAGGTTGCGATAATGACGTCCAGCGGTGGGACGCTGCCAGACAAACGTATCGAGGCTCTGCCAGCTTTATCGATGTTGTCCGGTCCTGCAGCTGGTGTGATTGCAGCGCAATTTGTTGGTGAAGCATCTGGGTTCAAGAACGTTATTACCTGTGACATGGGAGGGACGTCCACAGACGTTTGCCTCATCCGCGACGGTTCATTTGCCATGACAGGAATGGGCCGGGTTGGCCGATACCCGGTGAAGTTTCAGCAGATTGACATCAAGACGGTTGGGGCTGGTGGCGGGAGCATTGCATCTTACGATGCCGGTAGTGTGCTTCGTGTTGGACCGCGATCAGCTGGTGCAGTTCCGGGGCCGGCTGCTTATGGGCGGGGCGGGACGGAGCCGACTGTAACCGATGCTAATGTGGTTCTGGGGCGACTGCCGTCTGGGCAGCAAGACAGTGGCCTTGCCTTGGATGGCGACTTGGCCTTGGCAGCCGTCGCGGAGCTTGCCGGTCAAGTCGGTCTTGGCACGCAGGCAATGGCCGAGGGCATTAAGAAGATTGCAGTCGTGAACATGACGGGTGCAATCAAGGAAATTTCGGTTATGCAAGGTTTGGATCCTCGCGACTTTGCATTGATGGCTTATGGAGGTGCCGGTCCCCTTCACGCAACAGCAATTGCGGATGAACTCGGGATGGGAACCGTTCTTGTTCCACCAATGCCAGCAAATTTTTCAGCCTTCGGTTTGCTCGTTGCCGACCTGCGGCGAGAATTTGCCCGAACGCATGTCGCTGCCACCGCTGAGTTACCGGAAAAGAACGCCAGAGCCGTCCTGGATGAGCTTCTTGCAGATGGACGCAGCGAATTGGACGCCGCAGGATTTCCACCTGATAAACAGCGTTTCGAGGTGAGGCTCGATATGCGCTATATCGGACAGGCTTTTGAATTGTCTGTCGCGATCCCTCTTGATTTTACATCGATGGGTGAAATCGATGCGGCGTTCCGCGAAGTCTACGCTGATCGATACGGTGATGCTCCTGATGGCGGGAGTGAGATCGTCAACTTCCGACTAACGGCATGGGGTGTAACAGATAAACCTTCACTTCCGGAGTTGAACACTACCGGTCGTGCAAGAGATGGCGCCCATGTTGGTGTGCGGAACGTGGTATTCGACGAGCGAGTTATCACCACAGACATTTATAGGCGCGGTGCGTTGCCACTTAACGAGTCAATCGAGGGGCCAGCTCTGATAGAAGAAGCCAGCTCCGTGACAGTGGTCCCTCCTGACTGGTTAGCAAGACTGACTGCGAATGATTGCATCGTTCTGGAGCGAAAGTCATGACAATCTCCATCGATCCAATCTCGCTTGAGGTCATGTCGCAAGGATTGATCTCTGTTGTGCGCGAAATGCGAGCGACAGTCATGCGTACGGCTAAGTCGGTGGCAATTTATGAAGCCAAGGACTTTTCTTGCGGTCTCTTTGCCCCAGATAGTCAAGTCGTGGCGCAGTCCGAAGATATCGGCAGTCACGTGGTGCCGATGCCGTGGACTGTTCAATCTGCGATGGCCAAGTTTGGTGATGACCTTGAACCTGGCGATATCATTCTTGTCAACGATCCCTATGTTGGTGGCACGCATCTCAACGATGTCACAATCATTTTTCCGGTGTTTCGTGATGACCGACTAATCTTCTTTCCGGCTGTTCGGGAACACTGGCCGGATGTTGGCGGCATGGTGCCCGGAAGTATGTCTGGTAAGGCAACGGAAATTTACCAAGAAGGTATCCGTATTCCACCAATCAAGATTATGGAACGCGGGAAAATGAATGATGCAGCTTTGGAGCTGCTGTTGGCCAACATGCGGGTTCCGGATGAGCGCATTGGTGACTTCTACGCTGGAATTGCTGCCTGTCGCGTCGCGGAAAAGCGCATCCTGGAGTTATGCGATCGCTATGGTGTTGACGTTCTCTTGGAGGCTGTGAAACAGGACTTAGATCGGGCAGAAGCACGTATGCGGAGCTGCATCACCGGACTACCCGATGGCACGTACTGCTATGAAGATTATCTTGAGACATTCCCCGAAGGTGGGTTTGAGCCGCTGTTGTTGCCGTTATCGCTTAAGATTGATGGCGATAGAATTACGGCAGATTTTACAGGGGCGTCGCCGCAAGTTCCAGTGCCGGTGAATTCGACTTTGGCGGTTACGGCAGCATCAGTGTTCATCGCCGTTAAGTCGATCTTTGATCCAGACGCTCCGCTCAATCAAGGCTCGTTTCGCGCCATTGATGTTGTTGCGCCAGAGAACACGATCGTCAATGTTTCCAGACCTGCACCGGCCGGTTCGCACGGTGAGATCCGAAAGCGTGTGATTGCGACAATGGTTGGAGCGTTGAGTCAGGTTGTGCCAGACAAAGTCGCTGGAGATCTATGCCGATCATCGTTCCACAACCTGCTCGGTGGCTTTGATACACGAAGTGGTCGAGAGTGGGTCCACTATGAATGGTCAGGTGGTGGGAACGGTGGCTTTGATGAAGCCGATGGCCCCAGTGCTATGGCTCCCTTCGACTGGGGAGACTTGGTAACCGTGCAACCATCCGAAGTTATTGAATCGCGGTTCCCGTTGCTCGTCGAATACTCCCAGCTCGATACGGATTCTGGTGGGGCAGGACGCTCGCGGGGCGGATTGGCTATGCGTCGGCGCATACGTGTAACGGCGCCTGATGCAAAGTACTCATTGTTGTCTGATGGTGCCATTGTACCTGCCTTCGGTGTCCTTGGCGGACGGAGTGGTAAGCCACTCGCGTCATGGGTTGAGAGGGCTGATGATTCCCGGGTCGAGTTTGACACTCCTGGAAAGGTCGGTGGGCACGTTGTGAACGAAAGTGAGCGTGTGGTTTTACGTTCCGCCGGCGGTGGGGGATATGGAGATCCATTGGATCGGCCTGCTGAGAAAGTCGCAGAGGATTGTCGTCTGAATTATATCTCGGAACAGGCTATGCGAGATGTTTATGCCGTGGTTGTTTCCAGTGAGAACGCTGGCCCTGATGAAGCTGCGACTGAAGCCTTGCGTGAGAAATTGCGAAATGGTCGTGTTCAACTAACGGCTGTATCTGAAGACTGTAGTTACCGTTCAGGTGCTGTTAGTCGCCACCGCATCTGTCGGCTGCATCCTTCAGATGCGGAAGCTATCGGCGGTCAGGCAGAAAGCCTCGTTGAACTTGTGAGTGGGCATGGCGCACCATTGCGCGCTTGGCTGCTTATCGACCAAGAGTTGGAGCCCGGCTCCTGTCCAATCGATGCGCATGGACTAGCAATGCTGGGCTTATCAAGTGGTGAAAGTTTGGAAGTGAGACTGCTTGGGCCGCCCAGGTTGTGAATGAACCAAATGCTCTTTGCGTATGATCAAAGTCGTTTGTAACTCGACCTCAGAGTGAACCCGCTCATGGGAGAATGATATTGAGTGAAACCCGCTTTTTGGCTATCGGAGTCGACATCGGTGGCACGTTCACGGATGTCGTTGTGGTTGAAGAGAACAACCGATCGATTCATTCAGCCAAAGTTCTCACGACACCTCAGGAACCGGAACAAGCCGTACTTGAAGCGGTTCAGGAAATGCTGCGGCAAACCGGTGCTCCTGCGTCAGCTATCCGGACACTCGTTCATGGAACTACCCTTGCGACAAATGCAATCATTGAGCGCAAGGGAGCAAAGACTGCATTGCTCACAACGGAGGGCTTTCGGGATGTCCTCGAAACGCGGACCGAGCTGCGCTACGATTTGCATGATCTCTTCATACAGTTCCCGGAGCCGCTTGTTCCCCGCCGTCGTCGCATCGGAATTGATGAACGGACCAAGTACGATGGTACGAAGATCACTCCGCTAAAGTCCGAAGATATCCAGGCAGCACTAGACTCAGAGCACTTGCGGGATGTCGAAGCAATTGCGGTGTGCTTCCTGCACAGTTATGCGAATTCTGACAACGAGCTGGCCGCAAGGGAGGTGGTACAACATTGGAAACCAGACGTTCCTGTGGCGCTGTCCAGTGAAGTTCTGCCGGAAATCGGTGAATACGGCAGGGTATCGACGACAGTTGCAAACGCGTACGTACAACCGTTGATTGATCGATATCTTGGTGATCTTTCCGAAGCCCTGGCAAGCCTAGGTTCAACAGGGGCATTCTTCGTGATTGGATCGAATGCCGGAACGCTCAGCCTTGATGCAGCACGGAAATATCCTGTCAGGCTGGTTGAATCCGGGCCTGCAGCCGGTGTTGCGATTGCTGCTCACTATGCACGCGAATTGCAAACGCCGCATATGCTGTCTTTCGATATGGGTGGCACAACAGCGAAGATTTCTCTTGTTACAGATTACGAGCCTACACGCGCTAACGAATTGGAAGTCGCGCGGGTCAAACGCTTCATGAAGGGAAGCGGACTGCTTTTGAAGGCGCCGGCTGTTGACCTTATCGAGATTGGTGCCGGCGGGGGCAGTATTGCCAACATTGATGCGTTGGGATTGTTGACGATTGGGCCTGAGAGCTCAGGCTCATCGCCTGGGCCAGCATGCTACGGACGAGGTGGCGAATCTGCGACCGTTACAGATGCTGACGTCGCTCTAGGATTTCTCAATCCAGATTACTTCCTCGGCGGTAAGATGCAGCTTGATCGCAAGAAATCACTGGCTGCAATCGATGTAAATGTTGCCCAATCGATGGGAACAACCACAACACGTGCAGCTGCTAGTATCTTTGAAGTGGTGAACGATAACATGGCCAATGCTGCAGGAGTTTACGCTGCAGAACAGGGCATTGATCTCCGTCGTTATACGTTGATGGCATTTGGAGGTGCTGCTCCGGCGCACGCTTGGGATGTTGCACGACGATTGGGGATTTCAAAGATCCGTATTCCATTTGCAGCTGGTGTACTATCGGCCCTCGGCTGCCTGACGTCGCCAAACTCGTTTGACTTCGCATTTGGTTATATGCGCGAATTGAGCCAGGTAGATTGGGACTATGTCAACGCACGCTTTGCTGAGCTTGAGGCTGATGGGCGCCGCCAGTTGGCGGATGCCGGAATCACTGACCGTATTGAAGTCAGCATCTCTGCGGATATGCGTTATTACGGTCAGCGCTACGAAGTGACTGTTCCTCTGTCGGGCTATCCGCTTTCGGCCAACGACATGGCGAAGATGGAGACTGCGTTCAATGTTGCTTATCGCAACTTCTATGGCAGAGAAATTCGCGATGTACCAGTTGAAACGGTGAGTTGGCGCCTCAACATCATTGGGCCGCTCCCGGAACTGGATATCGTTTGGCCTGGCCGTTCGGCATCTTCAACAGACGTGGCGGTGAAAGCTGAGCGAGAGATTACCTTCCCTGGCTCCGATGAAGCTGTGCAGTGTCGTGTTTATGAACGCAGTGAATTGCCTATAGGTGCGCAGATTGATGGTCCTTGTGTCATTGAAGATCACGAGTCGACTACAGTCGTCCCTGACAAAGGATACCTAACGGTGGATGAGCAACGCATGCTCGTCATTGATATCAGCGGAGTTCTATCATGAGTGATAAGCGAGAGCTGGATGCTGTTACACTGACGATGTGGTGGAACAAGCTCATCACCATTGTCGATGAGGCGCAGGCGACGCTGCTGCGCACTGCATTCTCCCGCATTGTTACGGATGCCTGGGATTTTAGCTGCGCGCTGTTTGACACCAAAGGCGAGATGATTGCCCAAGGCAGACATGGGTTTCCCGAGTTCACGGGATGCATGTCTTTCGCGTTGCATGACTTTCTCGCGGCCTACCCACCCGAGACATTGCAACCCGGCGACAGCCTGATCACAACGGATCCCTGGATTGGCGCCAGCCAGATCAACGATGTGTTCTTTGTGACCCCGATTTTTCGCAACGGTCGAATTGTGGCCTACGCGATGAATGTTTCCCATTCGCCTGATGTTGGTGGGAGATTGCTTTCAGCCGACTCGAAAGAGATCTTCGAGGAAGGTTTCCGTTTGCCGGTGATCAAGCTCTACCAGGCAGCTCAGCCAAACGAAGACTTGTTTCGAATTATCCGGATGAACGTAAGGGTGCCAGATATCGTTATCGGAGATCTAGAAGCGCAGTTGGCGGCGAATACCATCACGGCGCGACGCGTCGAAGAGTTCATGGATGCCAATAAACTTGATTGCCTGGATGAGCTTTTCGAAGAGATTTGGAAACGATCAGATCTCGCTATGGCGGAGGCAATATCTGCGATACCCGATGGGACCTACCGTGGCGAGGTTGAGACGGATGGGTTTAATCAGGCATTAAAACTTTGTTGCGCTATCACTGTTGACGGTGATCGTATCAAGGTCGACTGCACAGGAACATCCGATCAGGATCAATTTGGTATCAATACGACGTGGCGCTGGTCATTTGCGGAGATAGCATTTGGTTGCATTTGTTTTGCGCGACCGGGATCACCAGTGAATGGTGCTACGCTAAAACGTATTGAATACACTGTGCCGGATGGAACTGTCATTAACGCGACCTACCCTTCTGCTCTCGGAGGCCGAGCGCTGGTATCTATGTATCTTCCGAGCCTAATCATCCGCACACTTGGTCAAGCCATGCCCGGTCGTGCGAATGCAGAAACCGGCGCTCCTCCCCACCTAACGGCCTATATGGGTACGGCTAACAGCGGGCGTCGTTTCGTAGACATCATGTTTGCCAATGGTGGTCTGGGAGGCCGGCCATCGCTTGATGGGGTCTCTGCTCTCGGCTTCCCGGCAAATATCTCTGGCGTGCCCGTTGAGGTTACGGAGAACGAGAAGCCCTTGCTGTTTCGCTACAAACAATTGGCGGCTGACTCAGGCGGTGCTGGTGAGTTTCGTGGGGGGCTCGGTCAAGCGCTTGCCGTCGAATCCACATCCGATGAAGCTATGACCTTCGCCGTCCGGATGGATCGTACGGAGCATCCGACAATAGGGATTGAAGGTGGTCAGTCTGGTGCGCCTGCAGCCGTCAGCATCAATGGGGAAGCAGTGCACTCAAAGAAAACCAAGGTTCTACAGAAAGGCGATGTCTTTGCCATTCAATGCGCTGGTGGTGCTGGATATGGCAATGCCTCTGATAGAGTCAGTGAAGCTGTTACAGCGGATCTTGCGGATGGCTATATAACTGATCAAGCGGCTGCGCGTGACTATGGCTGGAAGAAAACGTGAACTTGGAGCAATGCCGGCGTTTGCTTTTTGGTTCAGCCAGCGTTGCGGTTTTGGCTTCAGTTCTTCGCGTAAGGATCTGTATCCACGAGACCTTCTTCGATCGCTTTGATTTGCAAAGCCATGAGCTTTGAATAGATGCGTGCCTGAGTAAGACTTCCTGCAATGAACCAGGTGCCGGGCTGCGGTGTGCGTTTGAACATGTTCGCTAGCTCGCCATCTTCGTCTTCGCCCCAGATCGGACCTATGCGTTCTGCCATTTCTTCGCCGAGTGCGCGACGAACAAGTTCGCCCTGTGGATAGTAGCCCGTTGCAAGGACGATGACATCGGCGGGAACAATGGTGCCATCCTTCAGCAATGCGCCTTCTTTGCAGTAACGCTCGATAGTGTCATTCTGCAAGAGGCCAATTTCGCCGTTGATCATGAGGGCCGAGCTACCCGCATCCAGATTGTAACCACCGCCTCGTCGTCGATACTTCATCTGGTGGCCCGTCTCGTCTTCACCAACATCGAATTTGAAGCCGATGCTTTTGAGACCCTCGATCATATCGTGGTCAAGCTCCAGCATCCTTTTAACGCCAAGCTTGTAAGCTTCGAGAATGAGCGGTGGTGTTGGCGCTGAGCCAATCAGATCGCAATCTTCGACAGACGGGCCTTCCTCGTATAGCGCGTAGTTCAACTTTGCGGATGGGTAGATTGATACAACGGTTGTGGATCCCCGCTGTACAATGGTCGTGTCACAACCGTAGCTGTGTAGATCGAGCGCTATGTCGTTTGCCGATGAACCGGTTCCAAGGATGAGCGCTCTTTTGCCTGCGAATGGAGCACCACTGTCGAAGCCCTCAGAATGAATGACCTCTCCCTCGAACTCATCCAATCCAGGGATATCCGGGGTATATGGGTAGCTTGATACACCGTTGGCGAAAACTATATGGCGGGGTCGTAAAACCTGCTCGTTGCCATCTGCGCGGCGCAGAGTTGCGTTCCAACATTGGGACTGTTCGTCCCATTCACTTTTGGTGAACTCTGTATTGGTCCAATGATTGATCTCCATGACCTGCGCGTAAAACTCAAACCAAAGGCCGAGCATGTCCTTCGGGATGTAGTTAGGCCACGTTTGCGGGAACGGGAGATATGGGAGATTGTTCACGCTGATGTCGTTATGGAGCGCGAGCGAATGATAGCGCTTTCTCCAGCTGTCTCCAATGCGCGGCCATTTTTCGACAACGAGGTTGTCGACACCGAGTTGATTGAGGCAGGCGGATATTGCGAGACCAGCTTGTGCACCGCCAACAACAAGGACGGTTGGGTCGCGGTCATCGTAAATTTGTGCTTTGCGCCTTACGTCTTCCCAATTGTCGCCGCCAAAGTTTCTGGAATACGCATCACCAGTTGGGCGACGTGGACCAATTTTTTCTTCAAAGCCTTTGAGTTCGTCCAAAGAGGTTGAGATCATCCATGCGCGGTAAGTACCAGACGCGTCCTCGTTGGAGGATACAAGGCGCAACACTCCGGCGCAGCGGCCAACTGTTGTTTCGAACTTGTAAATGACCTCTACGCAATCGCGGCCGACCCGTTTCATGCGGCGGGGAGGTGTCCGGTCTTGATCTATCTCAAAGTTGTGTGCCTGGACAGCGGGTTGCCGCGATAACAATCCGTCAACAATCGATCCAGTGCCCGTTCTCGGCGTCAGATGCCATGTGAACGCTAGGACATCTCGCCAGTGGCAATCGTCTATGAAGAGGTCAGCAAGGGCGGCTCTATCGGCATTTGCCAAGGCCACTTCGAACGCGTTGAGCCAGGCCGATATGGCCGCTTGGATTTCGTGCTTCTCGCGAACTTGAAGCGCGATCAAATCGATATCGTTCATGTATGCTGCCAGCTCGTCTGGATTGAATCATGTTCTAAGATGGACTATGCGGATACTTATTTAGACTGGCTAGGGATATCCGTCGTATTGCACTTGATATCGGGATTGTGCTCAAAATCGACTAACGGGCCACCGGGCGAAATTTTGCATCGAGTGCCTTTAGGACCTTTGCGTCACGCTTGTAGACGTCTTCATAAAAGCAAATTCCGTCGCCCCAGAGAGGATCGACAGTCCAGTACATGATTGCGACAGGGATAGGCTCTTTCAGGTTGATACGCGTCTGCTTCGCGCTGCTCCGGATAGCAAGCTATAGCCAGGCACCGCCAGGACATCACGAACGCCGGCTATTTCTCTCATCATTCCCGATGCGCGTTCGGCGACTTCCTGAGTTCGGGACAATGAGGCTCCATCCGGTAGTTGGATGTTGGCCATCAGTGCGCCTTTGTCTTCAAGCGGCAGGAACCCTGTTGGAACGCGTGAAAATAGCCAGCCGGTTGCAGCCACGAACAGCGCGAAGACGGCGAGAGATACGAAAACGCGGCGTACCATAGCGCTGGCGGTTGATCCGAACCGATCCCGCATCCAGTCCACTGCTGCCGCAAAGTAACCGAGTGGGCCAGTTGGTTTTGAGCTGCCCGGTTTCAGAATGAGGGCACACAGCGCAGGAGCAAGCGTTAGTGCATTCAGAGATGAGATACAAACAGCGACGCTAATTGTGATAGCAAACTGTCGATACCGCACGCCCGTAATACCAGGCATGAATGACACTGGGACGAACACAGCCAACAACACGAGAGTGGTCGCGATCACCGGCCCGGTGACCTGTTGCATGGATTTTCGCGTCGCTTCCCGGACCTCGAGACCTTCTTCATCCATTAGGCGTTGAACGTTTTCAACAACGACAATGCTGTCATCTACGACCACGCCAAGAGCCAGAATAATCGCGAATAGTGTGATGGTATTGATTGAGAAGCCAAAGAGGTACAGGAATGCGAACGTGCCTATCAATGAAACCGGGATAGCCAGCGTCGGGATTAATGTTGATCGCCAATCGGCGAGGAATAGGAAAGTTACCGCCACCACTAGCGCAAGCGTCATGAAGAGTGTGGTGACAACTTCCTGAACCGAGGCTCGAACAGATAGAGTGGTGTCATAAACAATATTGTATTCAACGTCTGGCGGAAAGCGCTTCTCCAGGCGTTCGAGTTCAGCGTAGATTTTGTTTGCGACGTCTAGCGCGTTGGCACCTGGAGACTGGTAGATGCCAATTGCTGCTGCCGGCGAGTTGTTCAACGTGGTTGTCGAACCGTAGTTCTGCGAACCGAGTTCGATGCGTGCCACGTCCTTCAATCTTATGAAGGAGCCATCGGCATTGGCGCGCAGCACAATATTCCCGAACTCTTCAACTGTTTTGAGGCGCCCCTTGGCCTGAATTGTAAGCTGGAAATGCGAGCGGGTGTCGTAAGGTGGCGCGCCGAGTTGGCCGGCTGTCGCCTGCACATTCTGACTTGAAATGGCGTTACTAACGTCTGCGGTCGTTAGATTGAGAGAGGTCAGGCGATCCGGATCCAACCACACGCGCATGCCGTAGTCGAGTGGTCCGAACTGTGAGACGCTGCCAACGCCCTTTATGCGTGACAGGCTATATTGAATGTTGATTGACGCATAATTGCTGCGAAACAATGCATCGCGTGATTGCTTTGGCGACAGAAGCGTAATCACCATCAGCAGGCTGGATGATTGTTTCTTGGTGGTGACGCCACTTCTCGTTACTTCTGAAGGTAACTGCGCGGTCGCTGTGGCGACCCTGTTTTGTATGTTTACTGCAGCAATGTCAGGGTTGGTGCCAACATCGAAGGTGACAGTCAGTGTGTAAGTGCTATCATTGTTACTGTTCGATGACATATAAAGCATGTCATCGACGCCATTGACTTCGTCTTCAATGGGCGCAGCCACAGACTGTTCGACGGCAGTTGCATTCGCTCCGGTGTAATTTGCCGTCACCTGAACTTGTGGCGGGGCGACGTCTGGGAACTCTTCGACGGGGAGAACACTCAGAGCGATAAAGCCTACCAAAGAGATGACGATCGAAATAACCAACGCGAACTTCGGGCGGCTAATGAAAAAGGCCGAAAACATGGTTGCCTCTCTGGTGTGCGTTAGGACGCTTTAACCGGCTTGACCACCATGGTCGGTCGAACCTTCTGAATGCCATCAATGATGACACGCTCTCCTGTCGCCAGCCCGTTGGACACGACCCAGTCTGTTTCGACCTGTCGCTCGGCAGTGATGCGCCGGGCTTCGACCTTATCCTCTCGATCAACCACGAGAACAAAGTAGCCTTCGCTATCGCGTTGAACGGCGACCTGTGGAACGACAATCGAGCGCTCGGTCTGTTTCGGGCGAATGACAACCGTTACGAACTGTCCTGGAAGCGAAACACCGTTAGGATTGGGGAATTGCGCACGTGCCGTGATCGTGTCCGTGCTCTGATTGACATCAGGCGAGAGGTAGTTGAAGGCGCCTGGCAATTTGTAGTCCGTACCATCAGACAGCCGGAGAAATGGCGCAACAGGAGGGTTCTTCAGGTCGATCCCGCGTTTGCGAGCATCAATCATCTGTTTCTCGCTGACACCGATGGTGACATAGATGGGATCGACGCTGGTAACGGTCGCCAAAGGGTCGCTTGTGGTCGTGACAAGATTGCCAACGCTATACTTGGCTGTGCTGATCTTGCCGGATATCGGGCTTACTACGGTCGTGTAGCCAAGGTTGAGCTCAGCTGCTCTCAAAGCAGCTTCGGCCTTCAGAACATCGGCTTCACCTGAAAGCTTGCTGGCTCAGGACTCATCGAGTGATGCTTCAGAAACAACATTCCGGCCCTGCAATGAACTCTTGCGCTTGAAGTCGGCTTCGGCATTAACGAGCTTTGCCTTGGCACTGGCGAGTTCGGCCTTTCGCTGATCAACGACAACCTGATAAGGAGCTTTTTCAAGCTCGAAAAGAACCAGTCCCTCTTTGACGGTGAGGCCTTCAACGAAGTTTCGTCGCTCCAAAATGCCTGACACGCGGCCGCGGATAGAAACGGTGTCGCGAGCCACCACGCGTCCGACATACCTGAACTCGGGCGTGACGTCCTTTTCTTCAATTGTTTGGACGATCACACTTGGTAATTGTGAATTCTTTTGTTGTGCCGATGTCGGCGTGGCCAGCAGGAGCGCGTTAGCAAAAAGAGTGAGCGCTAACTTTGATCGAACGATCCAGGCTTTATGCATCACGTGCGTATTGCTTCCGTCCCTGTATGTCATGAGGCGGACTATCCATGGAAAAAGACTTGATTGCAATCGACGAAATAGCTGGAGAACTGCTTAGTTGGTATGATGCGTCAAATCGCGAACGTGTTGCAAGTGGATCGAAGCCAGGATTGCAATCGCTCTACTCCTAACGACTTGATCTGGGATTGAATATAAGAGGACAAATGGGATTGGATGACAATGAAACTGCAGAGAACTGGACTGTCGTGGCGACGGTTCCTGATGTTCCAATCAATGGTCTCCAAGAAGTGCACTTCGGGAGACACGTTATCCTCTTGGTCAATTTCGAGAATGAGATCCGCGCCTTTCAAGGGCTGTGCCCACATCAGCTGGCACGCTTAGGAGAGGGGATGCTTGTGGATGATATGATCCAGTGTCCTCGGCATCTGGCACGGTTCAGTCTGGCGGATGGCAGTTGCTCTGGTGGTTGGCAACTTGCCCCCCTTAGGCGATATGAAGTTCAGATCGAAGACGGCAATATCTTATTGAAGGATCCATTGGTGGCATTGGAATAAGCCGGTTAACCCTGGGGCCAAGGCGCCACACCCCGGCCGATCAACCCGTGCTTTCCGGTTTCTTCGACAATCCCAAGGTTGATGCCAAGGCATTCTCGCGGCTGGCTCAAGTCCAACCCGACACGAATGCTATCGTTGCCGAGTCTGGGGTGAGGCCCAATGAATGCGTTGTGTGCGCGATCGTCCAGGAATGCGGATGAAATCAGCTGTCGGTCAAACTGATCTTGCAAACTACCCGCTATTTCTGGGCTGAATCTTAGGCAGGCTGCGCCGAAGCCGAAAGCATCTATGACAGCGCTGTCACCGATGGCTGGCAGAGCATCAGTTTGCTCAAGGCCCGGGAGACGGCCACCGATTGGCCGGGTGGCTGGTTTCGTAAGCCATTTATCTGGAGCATCGGCGACTTTGAAACCTAAGCTTTCACCATTGCCTCCGCATGCAACGAGCATTCTGCTGCCAGGGATGCCAGCGCCTGCTTCAATCATCAAAGCGGCGGCCGCCATTATGGCGTTTAATGCGAATTGTCCGGCGCCATCCAAATACTTGGTTGCACGTGGACTGAGTTGCGTGTCCAGGATGGCTCGAATCTGCTGCTGCATACTTGCAACACGGCCATGCAACTCATCTCCGTCTGCAAGAGCGGCAGCCATTTGAGGCAGTAGGGGGATGGGGGCTTTGAGAGCATTGGCTAGATCGTTCCCAACGCCGTCGATCAATGATTGGACGATTGTCAGTCCGGCATCATGGTAGGTGCCAAACCGTATGGCATGGGGAGGTGGTCCGTCATTGAGAGGAGAGAGCACGAACCGGTCAGTCTGGTTTAGGTCACTTACTTTGAGGCAAACGGTACTTGAGCCAACGACAAACGCGAGCGGTGTGACGATGCCGGCATCTTGAGCTGGGCTAAGCTTAACTTCACCGCTCGCGAACAATGCTTCCGCCTCTTCGCGAGAACTTGCCCATCTCTCAAGCACGATTGCAGCGAGAATGCCGTTCAGTAAAGGTGCAGGTG
Organism: Filomicrobium sp.; assembly: GCA_002689605.1. Taxonomy (GTDB): domain Bacteria; phylum Pseudomonadota; class Alphaproteobacteria; order Rhizobiales; family Hyphomicrobiaceae; genus Tectiglobus. Next base: position 32,071 of record NZGY01000103.1, on the reverse strand, counting down.
GAGACGTTGGATCTATCAATGGAGGGCCGGCGTGAAACAACGTCTTGTCTGCAACTGACTTGAAGTCTCGGAGCGGTGCAATTGATGACAGCGCTGGCTCGACTGCGCAGAGTTTTTGGTGAGACAGACCTGTTGGATCGTTGCCGCTCATTGTTGCCTCTCAATCATCCGTCTTCAACGCCGGAAGAAACCTTTGAACATGCCCAGCAGAGCAGACCAAAGAAGTGTCAGCCCTCCCGCGGGTTTCTGCGTGGCAGATGCGTGCTCATTACCGGTCGCCTTGGCTGCAATACTTGCAGCTGTGTCTGCCAGGATTTTATCGGCGACTTCGGAAACGATTGCCGGACGGCCAAATTGAGCCAAAGGTCCTTTGAGTTTGTATAGGATGTTTAGTTCCAATTCAGATTGGTCAGCGCTGGTCGTGTGAAGTTGGAACGTCATCTCTCCATCAACATTTGACCTGGTAAGTCTATCACCGCCACGACCGAGCAACTTGCCGGATTGTGTCGCCGGGTCGAACGTTACGTTGGCGGCGCCCTGGAAATTGGCACGCATAGGACCGAGGCCCACCGTCATCAGGCCTTCGACAACCGATCCTTCCACTCTTGTGATTGAACCGCCGGGAACACATTCTGCAATACCTTTGATATCGCTGAGGACGTCCCAAACCTTGTCTGCAGGGGCCGCAATCTCTATGCGACGTTCAAGCTTGATGCCGTCTTTTATTTCGTCAGGAAGCGAGACGTTTGCGCTCGTTGGTGCGGGCGTGTCCGGGGCTGTATTGACGGTTGATGCTGCTCCGATACGTGGTTGGGTGTGTGGCCCTGGTTGCAGTTCGGCTGTAGGAGGGTTGGTCGCAATCACGTGCTCAACGGCTTGCACAGCTCCTTGATAGCCTGTGCACCGGCAGAGGTTTCCTGATAGTTCCTTTCGAATTTTGGATGCGTCCGCATCTGGAACGCGCCGTACAACGTCATAGGCCGTTGTCAACAGTCCCGGTGTACAGAACCCGCATTGCAAACCGTGATGTTCTGAGAAGGCATCGCGCAACTTCACCATCAATGGATCATCATCGAAACTCTCAATTGTTCTTATGTCTGCGGCATCGCAGGAGGCTGCCAAAGTAATGCAGGAACGGCTTGGCCGGCCATTGATCATGACTGTGCATGCACCACAGACACCTTGCTCGCAGCCGAGGTGGGTGCCGGTAAGCAACAGTTGCTCGCGCAGGAAATCTGCCAAGTGGGTGCGTGGTTCGACCGAACTTTGGACGCTGCGACCGTTGACGGTGAGGTTTATCTCCACTTCGCTCATGCGGTTGAGCCTCCATCGCTCGAACTATTGTTCTCTTGGGCGAGAGCTATAGCCTTGTTCAATGCCGCCGTGTGCATGCTTAAGTCCGCTACGGTTCGGTTGGGGAGTGCTGCTGAGAGAGCCTCTGCTGTCTGAATTCGGCTTTCGAGCAAATCTTTAGACGTCTCTGTGCCCAGAACGAGAGGCTGACGGCCGAGTGCACCAATTGCGATACGTGCTGACTCCTTATCGGGTTCCACAAGCACGGTTGCACTGGCTTTGGCAAACTCACCGACTTGCCGCACGAATTTCCAGTAGCCCCAGCGAGCGCTGGCGGCAAACTTGGGAACGCGGACAGCTTTGATGAGTTCGTCTTGGCAAAGTGCTGTTTCAAAAGGTCCGGTGACGAAGTCTTTCATTGCAACTTCGCGCGGTCCCTTCGGTCCGTCAATCAACACCGTTGCTCCAAGCCCCGTCATGACAATGACCCAGTCGGCGGCAGGGTCAGCGTGGGCGAGGCTGCCGCCCAGTGTTCCTCTGTTGCGAACTGCGCGATGGGCGATGTTGGCTGCTGCCTCGCGCAACCAACCATTGGTGGGGTCATTGATGTCACCATCTTCGATCTCGGCGTGGGTGATCGACGCCCCAATTTCACAGCCACTTGCAGTTTCACGAACTTCACGCAGATCGCGTAGTGCCGAGACATCTAACAGTCGCTCAGGTCGCGCCAGGCGGAGATTGAGCATTGGGCCCAGCGATTGTGAGCCGGCAACAAGCTTAGTGTTGCCGTTTCCGTTGCTTAGTTGGGTAGAGACTTCGGATGCGCTCTGAGGTGTGGCGTAATCGAATCTGGCAGGCTTCATGACTTGTTCCCCTCACCAGCCGCAGTGGCCAGAGCGCTCAGAACGCGCTCGGGTGTCATTGGTATTTCATTGACGCGGGCACCTAGTGGGCGAAGCGCATCATTGACCGCGTTTGCAATTGCCGCTGGAGGACCAATGGCGCCGCTTTCGCCAATACCCTTCTGTCCGTACTTACTGAGCGGTGAGGGTGTTTCCATGTGGACGATGCGGATGGGAGGAATGTCCGCTGCCACCGGCAAGTGATAGTCAGCCAGTGTTGATGCGAGTGGTTGGCCTCCGGCGTCAAAGGGCATTTCTTCGAAGAGTGCAGTTCCAATTCCCTGGACGGTACCGCCTAAGACCTGACCGTCGACAACCATGGGATTGATCATGGTCCCTGCATCTTCGACAACGACATAATCGAGGAGCTCGATTTGCCCGAGGTCGAGGTCGACACTCACCTTAACGGCATGGCAGGCGTAGGAGAATGTGCCGGTATCGGGTTTGGTCTTGTAGCCCTCGGTGGCTTCGAGGCCGCGTGGATCCATATCCGGCGGCAGGAAGTGTGGTTTGCGGTACCAGGTGTGTGCCACTTCTTCGAGACTGATCTCAGCGTCGCCTGCGCGCGCGAAACCTCCCTGCAGTACAATGTCATCCGGTTTGGCCTGGAGCAGATGCCCCGCAATAGCGCGAATCCGATCGCCAATAGCTGCGGCTGCAGTGCCGACCGCCCCTCCAGCCATCACAATACAGCGTGATCCCCAAGTGCCGGTTGAGTATGGTGTGTAGGCTGTGTCGCCATGAACAACTTTGATCTTGGCGGGGGAGATTCCGAGTTCAGAGTGAGCAATTTGTGCGAGTGTCGTCTCCAGGCCCTGACCATGACTATGCACGCCGACGCGTAATTCCAGTCCGCCGTCTGGTGTTAGTCGGGCAGTTGCCTGTTCATAGCCGGGTACCATAGGCACTCCCCAGCCCTGATAGACTGTCGTGCCATGGGCACCTTGTTCGCAGAAGATCGAGAATCCAACGCCAATACGTGTGTTGCCAGTTGTAGCGCTCTGTTGTTGGCGGGCCCCTTCGACATCGATGGCTTCGACTGCGCGTTGCAGTGCCTGAGGATAGTCTCCACTGTCAAAGAATTTGTTGGTGATGTTTGTGAAGGGCATCTCGCTCGGCGGCACGAGATTGCGCTGGCGGATGGCCTCAGGTGTAAGCCCGAGATCCTCTGCCAGCGCATCCATCATCAGCTCCATGGCAAAGCAGACCCCGGTGCGTGCAACACCGCGAAAAGGCAGGATGCTCGGCTTGTTGGTTGCAACAGATATCGCTTTGCAGCGGAAGCCTTGAAGCTTGTAGGGACCAGGGAGAATGCTTGTAACTTGCGCAGCCTCAAGACAAGCAGAGAACGGATAAAGTGAGTAGGCTCCTGAGTCGACAAGAGCTTCGCAGTCAACTGCAAGTAACTCGCCGTCAGCTGCTGCATAGCCCGTTACTTCGTAGTAGTGTTCGCGACAATTGGCACCGCTGGTCAGATGCTCTCGTCGATCTTCAATCCAGCGGATCGGGCGATCAAGCTTCATCGCCAGAAAGCTGGCGCAGACTTCTTCGACGAGCAATATTCCCTTGTAACCGAAACCACCGCCGACATCTGGTGATATGATGCGGACTTGTCCGTGATCCAGGCCAAGGCATTCCGCGAGACCTGTGCGGACGATGTGGGGCATTTGCGCTGCTGTGTGCAGCGTGAGCTGTTCCAGATGACGATCCCATTCGGCGAGACAGCCTCGTCCTTCGATGGGGGCCATGCATTGCCGCGCCGTACGATAGGTCCGTGTGATAACTGAAGCTGCACCGACGATCGCTGCCTCGAAGTTCGTGTCCACGTTGGTTTCAAGAAAGGCGTTTTCTTCCCAATGCTCGTGCAGCAACGGCATGTCTCTGCCGCGGGCGGTTGTCATATCCGCGACGGCCGTTAATTCCTCGAAATCAATGTCGACGAGTTCCGCAAGATCTTCGGCTGCCGCGCGTGTCTCCGCCAGGCAAGCTACAATTGGTTCGCCGACGTGACGCACTTTGTCATGGGCCAGTACTGGTTGCTCGGAACTACGAAATCCAGGGAGCGCACAATTTGCAATAATGCCGGTTACCCCGGTGAGGTCCGCGTTTGTGAATACATTCTCATATCTGATGTCAGCGTCGGTACTAGGTTTTGAAATGCCGCAAATGTTGGCATGTGCCAAAGGACTACGCACGAATGCCATCTCGAGCATGCCTGGGCGACGAATATCGGCGACATAACGCCCTCGTCCGCGCAAATATCGGTCATCTTCACTTCGGCGCAATCGCGCGCCAATGCCTTGGTCTTTCGCGCTATCGTCGACAACCGCCATGGGAACACCACCAAGTGAGAGGAAGCTATTTCAACTGATCAATGATCGTTTAAGTTCATCTTATACTACGCGCTTGACAGAGGTTATGAAAGCAAAGACGCTTTGCATATTCAAATGCTGATCGGACCCATTGGGCAATTCCGGTAGGAGAGCATGATGCACGACGTAATTATCGAGAATGGTACGCTGATTGATCCGGCAGCTGGTCGCAACGGCCGCTTCGACGTTGGGATCTCAAAGGGCAAGATTTCTGCGGTCGATACTGACCTTTCTCAAGCTGAAGCTTCAGAGCGAATAGATGCTGCGGGTCAGTTGGTTATCCCCGGAATGATCGATACGCATGCTCATGTCTATCAACACGTCACTGGAAAGTTTGGTTTGAATGCCGACATGGTCGGTATCCAATCCGGAGTTACAACACTGGTGGATCAGGGTGGCCCGAGCTGCATGACCATCGGTGGTTTCCGTCACTATGTGGCCGAACCTTCAACGACACGGGCGTTGTGCTTTATTTCTTGTTATCTCGTCGGTGGACTCGAGGGGCATCTCTATCCAGATCTCTATGGTCCCGGTGGGGTCAATAAAGAACACACGATCAAGGTAGCTCTTGAAAACCTGGATATGGTTCGCGGTATCAAGGCCCATGCTGAGATTGGCGGTCAATCCCGTTGGGGAATGGACGTGATCAAGATCGGTAAGGAAATTTCACGCGAGACCAAACTACCGCTTTATATCCATCTCGGCCAGTTGTGGCCGACGGCTGACTCGGCCGAAATTCCTGATGCGGATGAGTTAATTCAGGAACTCACACCGCTGATGGAGCCTGGAGATATTATGGCGCATCCATTTACGCGGCATCCTGGAGGCTTTGTGTCGAGCAAAGGCGAGGTTCATCCGATATTGCTTGAGGCGGTTCACAATCGCGGCGTTCGTGTTGACGTAGGGCATGGCTCTCACTTTAGCTTTGAGGTTGCCAGAATTGCGTTGGACGCTGGTATCATTCCTCACACGCTTGGTGCGGATATGCATGGCTACAATGTGACTGTGCCAAGTGGCGGCTCTAATTCTGACCGAGAGGCCAATCCGTTTTTTGGTGTGGCACCGTTCAATCTGACTATCGCGATGACTGAGATGCTTCACCTTGGTGTCGAGCTGCAAACTATTGTGGCGATGGTTACATCCAATCCTGCTTCGATGCTGGGCATGGACGATGAGATCGGATCATTGCAGGTCGGAAGACCAGCTGACGTGAGTGTCTTGTCGATCGATAGTGGTCGCTTTCTATTGTCCGACAATAGCGGCGCCGAAGAGGTTAGTGAAAAACTGATCCGACCACTGTACTGCCTCAAGGACGGCGTGCGCTATGATGTGATATCGCCATTGGTTCCTGACGCGATTGCAGCATAGGTAGAGCACTGGTGGGTATTGAAAGCGTTCATGTTGAATCTGATGTCCTGGTTATAGGTGCCGGCGGCGCTGGGATGTACGCGGCAATCGAAGCGGCCCGCAATGGCGCCAGCGTACTTCTTGCCGACCGCAGTCTGATCGGGCGTAGCGGCGCGACAGTCATGGCCATGATGACCGTCGCTGTTGCACTTGGCTCAGACGCTGCACCTGACGATCCTTCGTTTCATTTGGCAGATACTCTCAGCTCCGGGCGCGGGCTTTGTAATGAGACACTCGCACGCTTGCTATGCGAGGCTGGCCCGGAGGTGATCCGGGAGATGGATGATTGGGGCGTTGGCTGGGCTCGTGAGAATGGAGAGATCAAATCAGCGCATGCACCGGGACATGATCGTCCGCGCTGTGTCTATGTCGATTTTCTCAACACTGGGCCGGCAGTTTCGAAAACGCTGCGCAAAGTCCTTCACCAGCATGAAGATAAAATTCGGCGGGTTGGGGACTTGTTGATTGTAGATCTGGTTCGATCAGGCAACGCTGTGGTTGGCGCTGTTGCATTTGAGGTCAGCACTGGCCGTTTGGTGACAATTGTAGCCAAGGCGACGGTGATAGCAACCGGCGGTCTGACCCGGCTCTACAGGCGCAGCAGTGCCTCGTTCAATATGGGCGGAGATGGGTATGCCTTGGCTCTGCGGGCTGGTGCGCGGCTGATTGATATGGAGTTTGTACAGTTCTTTCCGATCGGTCACCTCGCGCCGCGGATCATCGGGCTTGACCCGATCATGTGGGATCCGTTCCGCTACAAGCTGGGCGGACGGCTTCTCAATGGCAACATGGAAGAGTTTACCGAGCGTTATGGCACCAGTGAGGATGGCCGCTATGTCATCACGCGTGATGCGGCAACGTACGCCATAACGAAAGAAGTGGCAGCTGGACGGGGATCACCTAGAGGCGGCGCCTACCTCAGTTTTGAACATCTCAGCGAGCAGGAGCTTGACGGCGCATTCGGTCCGGTCATCAAGAAGCTGAAGGACAACGGTATTGATCTTACCCGAATGCCGATCGAGGTTTCTCCGATTGCGCACTATCATATGGGTGGGGTTGAGGTCGATACAGATATGTGGACTGGTGTGCCCGGGCTCTATGCTTCAGGGGAGGCGGTCGGTGGTGCTAACGGCGCGAACCGGCTGTCAGGTAATGCCATAACCGAGGCGCTGGCATTTGGCCGACAGGCCGGACGGTCTGCGGCAAAGATTGCTGCAAATGGTGGCGCAGCGCCTTGGTCCACAACTGGGGAAGCGTCGGCCAGCCGAGCCAAAGAATTGGTGAATGCCAGAGGCGATGAAGTCAATACGGCTGCTCTGATCGCGAATCTCCAGTCTGCGATGTCTGACTATGCTGGCCCGTTTAAGACAAGAGAAAGTCTGCAACAAGCTTTGTCTGTCATTGCGGAACTAGAGAATAAGATCGGGGCTGTGCCGCCTGGAGCGCTTGATGTCTTCCATCCGTCACGGGTTGATTGGTTTGATCTGCGGAACATGTTGCTCATAGGCCGCGCAGTTGTTGAATCTGCTTTGTCCAGGAATGAGAGCCGTGGGGCGCATCAACGCGAAGATCATCCTGGTCTGATGGAAGAATGGACGCTAAATCAATTTGTCGAAATGGATGGTGAGACGTTGTCTGTTGTCCAAGGTCCGGCAGCAAGCGATTTGGAGTCGCCCATATGACTGAGACAGCAAGATTGATTATCGCTCGCGGAACCGCGGAAGCTCCAGGTCAGCACGAAAGTTTTGATGTCCCATTTCAGCCGGGACAATCTGTACTGGATGGGCTGCGATGGATTCGGGTGAACAAGGACCCCACACTTGCGTTTCGATTCTCATGTATCAGTGCAAACGCTTGCAAGGAGTGCATGATGCGTATCGACGATAAGGTCGTCTACGCCTGTCTTGCCCGGCTGGAAACACGTGAGATGATGCTCGCACCGCTAGCTAATAAGCCACTCGTGCGTGATCTCGTAACTGAGATTGGCCCTCCTGCTGAGCGCTTGTAGTAGACGTCAGCTGCGTTGACCCAATCTCTGTTTCTTGCAGTTCGCAGAACGAAAAATCGATCAGGGAATTGTGTTGTCTCGGAGCGCCTATGACTTGCGCTATCGCGACTGCGCGCTCAAGATGGAGCGAATAGCAATCGTCAATGTGGGAGGACGGGATTGATGGCTAGTCATGCGACTGGAGATGGGGGTATTCCACCGCGAGATGCAGCGCAGCGCGGTCTGACGCGCATTATGACGCTGGGGGGTGCATATGGTACGCGCAATTACACCGTTAAAGGTCTGCGCGATCAGAAGGGGAAGCGTACCCTGACTGAAACGCTTCCTTTCTCACCCGAAGAAGCAGCCGCTGCTGAAGAAGCCGGCATCGATACCATGAAAGTTCGGTTTGATCCCAGTCAGCCTGAACCTGCGGCGGCTATTCGGCGAGCTGCACCTAATACGTTTATGGCTTTTTCGGTTCCACTCGTTGCCGCAGCCAGTGAAACCGAGGCTGTGCGTCTCGGATACGATGCGATGAAGCTTGGTGCCGATGCCATCATGTGCCAGTGGAGTCCGATGTTTGTAAGGGCTGCGGCGGACGCAGGAATTCCAATCCAAGGTCATGCTGGACTCGTGCCGCGCAAGAGTACCTGGACAGGCGGCTTGCGCGCTGTTGGCAAAACCATCGACGAAGCGCTTTGGGTATACCGCGAGATCAAAGCCCTGGAAGAGGCAGGAGCCTATGCCGTCGAAGTCGAAGTCATTCCGGAAGAGCTACTGGTCGAGATTTCGAAACGCACGACGCTGATGACGTCATCCATTGGCGCGGGAAGTGGTGGTGACATTCAGTTTCTTTTTGCAGAAGATATATTGGGTAACAACCCTCCACCGTACCCACGACACTCGAAGCAGTACCGCAACCTTTATAAGATGAAAGAAGAAATGCAGAGAGAGCGTATCGCCGGGTTCCGCGAGTTCGTAGACGACGTACGCAACAATGCTTTTCCTGCGCCTGAACACGTAATCAAGGCGCCTGCAAACTTGATGGATGAGTTCCTGGAGAAAGTTGAGAAAGAGGGCTCATAGGGTTCTGCTCTCTGTGCACTCAATGACGACATGTTATTTTGCGCGGCGGAATAGAGCTTCTCGATAAGCAATGTAGAGGCCGCTCGCAGCTATTGTAGCTGCGCCGACAAGTGTCCAGTGGTCGGGAAAATCACCGAACACTGCAAAGCCCACGGCGACAGCAACAACCAGTTCGCCGTAGAGATAAGGAGACACCACAGAAGCTGGTGCCTCCTCAAGCGCTTTGGCAACGAAATACTGCATAAATCCACCGAGAATACCGACGATCAGAAACAGGCTTGTGTCGATCGTATCCTTGGGAGCGATGAAGATCAGAGGCATCGCGAAAGACATGACAAGGGCGGCGATCAATCCTGTGTAGACGATGTTCGTCTCTGCCGAGTCGCGATCTGATAGACGTCGCGTCAGTAACTGGTAGATGGCAAAGCAGGTTGATGAGGCGAACAAGAGTGCCAACCCTAAACCCGATGCATCAAAGTTTGGCGTCGTAACACCCGGGCGAATAATTACCAGTGCACCGATGAAGCCGACGACGATGGCACTCCATCGACGGATGCCGACCTTCTCTCCAAGGAAAGGCGCAGACAATGCCGTTACGATGAGAGGAGCCGTAAACATGACGGCGGAGGCAGTCGCGAGAGCAACGGTTGATAATGCGGCGATGTAGACGCTATTGGAGAGAAACATGATCGCAGAGCGTGCGAGCTGCAACGGGTAGTTTGCGCTCTGAAACAAGCGCCAACCACGCTTTGGCCAAAACACCAGCGTCATACACACGAGATGACCGGTGAAACGCGCCCATACAACCTGCATCACCGGGTAGTCGACTGTGAGTGATTTGGCGCAGGCGTTCATGACCGGCATCAAAAGTACTGCCAGGCACATATACATGATGCCTTTCGAGGCATTACTTTTCAGGCGACCGGTGGGTGTATTCATTCGTAATCCGGATATGCCTTGTTCGATCGATCAGGGGCCTGATGTATTGAGAAAATCCAGCAGTAATGCTGTCAATTTTTCCGGCTGTTCCTCGGGCACGAAGTGTCCGCATTCTGGAATGACTTCGCCCCTGACGTTGTTGGCTACGCGCCGCAGGCTTTCCTCGACGCTGGTTCCACGTCCGCGACCGTGCGGGTAGCTTACGCCGCCACCGATTGCCAAAACAGGCATCGGCAGTTTGAAGCCTGTCTTAAGAAGTGCAGCGTTGTCCGCTGCATCTTGTCCAATGGAGCGGTAAAAGTTGAAGCCTGCGCGCAGCGCGCCTCGTTGACTGTACGTGCGCACAAATTCATTCAATGCGTCGTCGTCAATCGCGTCAGATTTGTACGAAAAGGTTTGGTAGAACCACTGTAGATAGGTTCGCTCACGTCCGGTTATGAGTGCTTCAGGAAGATCTGGCGTTATGTGAAACTGATGATGCCAACGACGACCACCTTCTGAGAAATCACCGCCGTCGCCTGGGATCACAACGTCAACGATTGTCAAAGTCCTAATGGATTCGGGATGCGCAGCTGCGAGCGCAAAGGCCGTTGGGCCGCCCCAATCATGGCCGACGAGGTGAAAAGTCTCATGTCCAAGCTGCTCGCTGACAAGGCGCCAGACGTCGCCTGAAACTGTCTTCTTGTCATAGCCTGACAATGGCCGTGAAGAATCCCCGAGGCCACGCAGGTCGGGTGCTATAACAGTGAAACGCTCTGCCAAGCGTGGAATGATATGGCGCCACTCATACCAAGTTTGTGGCCATCCGTGCAGCAAGACAATCGGCGGTCCGGACCCTGCCGTAACATAATGGAGCATGACTTCGCCGACCTCGGCGAAATGATGGGTAATGAGATCGTTGCTGCTTGTCATAAGTCTTAGCCCCTAAACGGAGAAGGACGGCTAGCGCCGTCCTTCCTGGTTCTTTGTTATTTGATCGCGAGGCTCGTTAGAAGCCTCGGAACAATATAGTCGGCAACCAGAGTGCTAAGTCCGGATATATGATCACACACGCCATGACAACGAAGTGCAGAAGGATGAATGGAATAACACCCTTGTACATGTGCATGAGCGTGATCTCTGGCGGACTAATGCCGCGCAGATAGAAGATCGCTGGTGCCATAGGTGGCGTCAGGTAACTTGTCTGTATCATGATCAAGAACAAGATCGAGAACCAGATCTTCACCTGTGTCGGATCCAGATCGTAGAACGGGAACGTCGTGATGATTGGCATCGCGATTGGAACGACAATCAACATCAGCGAGATCAAGTCCAGAACGAAACCGGCAGCGAACGCTAGTAGTAGCAGGATGCCGAGTGTTTGCCAGTTCGACAACTCCGCAGCAGTCACTAGGTTCTGCATTCCGACCAGGCCACCAGCTGCCGTGAACACACCAGCAAACATTGTACCGCCGATAAGGATCAACAAGATCATAGCTGTAATGATGACTGTCTTAAAGAGCGCCTCTTTCATCACTCCCCAGGACAGTGATTTGTAGACGGCCGCCATAATCGTTGAGCCAACCACGCCACATGCTGCCGCCTCGGTGGGTGTTGCGACACCCATGAGGATCGTGCCCAACACAATAAAGATGAGCATGAATGGTGGGATAAGGGCTGTCGCGGTGATCCAGAGTTTCTGACCAAAAGACGGTTCGTTGTCACTTGGTGGCATGCGCGGGCCATCCGACGGAACCAGTGTGCATCGTACAATTATGTAGAAGATGTAACATCCTGCCAGCATCAAGCCCGGTATGATCATGCCTGCGAACAGGTCACCGATGGATGCGTCTGCGACGGGGCCGAGGATGACCACGACGACTGATGGCGGAATAATCGTTCCAAGCGAGCCACCGGCGCAGATTGTGCCTGAGATGAGTGACTTATTGTACTGATATCGCAACATCACCGGGATGGCGAGCAAGCCCACAACCGTTTCCGTGGCGCCTACGATACCGGTAGAGGCAGCGAACACAACACACAGAAGAACGGTGCCGACGCCTAAACCGCCAGGCAAACGTCGCGTCCACATATGAATCGCCTCAAACAGTCGTTCGGCAACACCGGATCTTTCGAGCAATGACCCCATGAAAATGAACAAGGGCACGGCGCCAAGAACGTAGTTCGACGCGACCTCGTCGACCTTGGATAGAAACAGAGCCGGAGCGGCATCTCCAAAGCGGATGACGCCAAAGATGAGCGCGATGCCCATCAATGAGAAGGCTACTGGAAAGCCGAAAAACAGCAGAACCAGCAGCGCTGGAAACATTAAGAGTGCAAATTCGACAGCCATTAGTGCAGCCCCCGCGGTAGATTTGGAGCCGGTATTTCACGGCCCATGATGACGAGAGCGCACTTGATCGTTTCAGCAACCGTTTGCATGGTGAACAAGAAGAAACCGAATGCGAATGTGAATTTGAACGGCCAGATGATTGGATTCCATGCGGACTCACCCGACTGTTCATTAACCTGGTAGGCTTCAAAGAAGTAAACGTAGAGCGCCCAGCTCACCCAGATCAGAATCGGAAGCAAGAGGAACAGGTACCCGATGATATCGATCAACGATTTTTTTCTGGGTGAAAGCACATCGTAGAGGAAGTCAACGCGNATATGCTTACGGGCCAACGTGCACCAAGCTATACCGAGCATCAGACTGGTNCCCATAAGCATGTATGAAATCTCGAATGCCCAGAACGTTGGTGCATTAAACGCGTAGCGCGAGACCACCTCATAGGTAATTAGAATTGCTAGGATCGGGATCAGTGCGGATGCAATGTATCCCGCNAACATAGTCACGCTTTCGATATGTCGAATGAACGGCCAAACGTCAGCGGTAAGGACAGATCGGACCAGTCCGAGCAGCATGTAAGCTGAGGTCACGTAGAAGATGCCGACAAAAACCCCCAGTAGCCAACCGTAGCCTTTCGGTTCCCCCGAAAGAATAGCCGCATGCGTCTCAACGAGCACGCGATAAACCTCTTCCATTCCCTAGACCTTTTGAAATNTTGCGACCCCAACNNTTGACGAAATTGGGGGACTGCGTCCCCCAACATCATTCTGTGTATGAAGTGCTGAATCAGCCTCTACTTCAGAATCTTACCGATTGCTGTACGTGAGCCTGGTGCAATTCGCATTTTTGAGTAGACAGACATGTCCATCTGGAACTGACGCTGATGGTTCAANATTTCTTTGAACTTTGGGTTCTCAGCAGCGACTTTGTCAGCCCATTCGTTGCCGACTTTCTGAGCCGTATCGATGAAGCTCTGCTCCAGGCGAAGCATGGTGTTGCCGCCCTTTTCGAAACGACGGTAGGCCGCGAGGTCCTTGTAAGCGTGGCCAGTCCATGAATCGAACGTGTTGAGCTTACCTGCCATCTTGATCAGCATTTGATCGCGCTTCGAAATTTTGTCCCAAGCTGCTTTGTTGAACTCGCATTCTTGAGTAGCACCTGGCTGGTGGATACCAGGGAAGATGATGTACTTCGCGATCTTATGGAAGCCAACTGGCTCGTTTGCAGATGGTCCACTCCACTCAGTCGCGTCGATAACACCACGCTCTAGCGCAGCGTAAACTTCAGCACCTGGCAGGATGACTGTTGTTGCACCCAACTGACCGCCAACTTCAGCCCAAGCACCGGCTGTGCGCTGCTTGATGCCTTTGTATTCGGCTAGATTGGTAACTTTCTTCTTGGAGTGCAAGAACACTTCAGCTGGGAAGATGCCGCAAGNCATTGAGACGACACCGAATTTCTCCATTCGGTACTTTTCCCATAATTCAANACCACCGGCGCGATAGAGCCAGAGGAANTATTCTTCTTCGGTCAGACCGCCAACATAGCCACCGAANATGACCGTGGTCTTGTCGATGCCCCAGTCATAACCCATCCAGTTGTGACCGGCTTGAGCAACGCCTGACTTCACACTGTCCGTCACCTTAAGAGCTTTACCCAGAGTGCCAGCTGGAAAAACAGTGATCTTAACGCGGCCTTCGGTTAGCTCATCGACCTTCTTTGCGAAGTTCTTGGCTTCTTCCAAGAAGACGCCGCCGCCCCATGGAGTGGCCATGGACCAAGTTACGGATTGTGCTTGAGCAGTGCCAGCAAGCACCACCATGCACAGGCCGGCAACCAAGGTTTTCAGTAATCTCATGCTGTCGTGTCCTCCCATTGGTTCGTAGAACCTTCGGATTGCAATGCGTTAGCCGAGTACGGAGTCGGCCAACGTACAAAAAGGGAAACGGAACCCAGCATAGCGAAACGAGCGTTCACTCAGAGCTATAAGCTCTCTATTGCGTTGGTAAAACTAACCAACCGCATGAAATGCTTGGTCCAACTACCTGCTTCCCTCGCTTGTGAGTGAAAGGTATCAACCGGCCCAGGTCAACGAAAAAAAAGGGATTAATCGCATTCTGGATGCATTCCGACAGTTGTGAGCTAACACGCTCTGCTATCAGATGATTTTGCGCTGATTTTACTAAGTCTGGTTGAGATTAATTTTTAATCTGACTCAGCTTCAGAGATTCATCTCATAAGNTTCTAAGCTGACATCCCGCGAACTACCGCTCTTTTATTTGCAGTAAAGGGAGAGCTGGTACTCTATAATGGAAAGATTTGAGAAGCAGACTTTGTTGCACTTGCACAATCTTCTGGTCTGAGTGGTTTCAAGTTCGGTTCGTTCCCGCGGGCATGCCGATCCTTGCTAATCAGTCGTGGTTTCCAGAGTTCGTACTATTTTACTATCCACATGATTGCATCTATGAGCGTTGGGTTATGAGCGAATCTAATGATGACANGACAGGTGATGATCAAGTTGAAGACAAAGGTCTGAGCAAGGTGACGTCCTTCGGTGAACCACTTTGGCTGGATGCACTAAAGTCGATAGNCCAAGGCCTCGTCATGTTAGTATTCGTTCTCGTTCTTGGTGGCGCGCTCGCTATCGNCATCATCGCACCCTGGGGCCGGGCCAGTCATGACTGTTCCGTCTATTGTGTTCTAGAAAGACAATTCAAAAAATACTGGTCTGATTGAAAACTAGACAACCTATTTGTTATGGTTGCCGAAGAAATGTGCTGCCCAGTCTGTGCTCCTTGACTGAGGTGTTTGTGCTATGCAGCATGTCATCAAGGTGATGATTTTGCATTGCCGCATAGCTCAGATCACACTGGTAAGACCCGCTGATTGAATTTTGTTAGGCCTCGACCAAGCGATTTAGTGCAACATCGAACACATCAAAGTTTCTNAGTTGCCNCTCTTTGCCATGAGCCAGCCGACGATTTGCGATCATGGGAACAACTTGCTCTGTGATACCGCCATGTGATCGTAGAGGTTCGGTTAGACCCGATAAGTCGTGCAGGTCGGCAGAAGTCCCAAGTACTTTCTGACGTGTTGAAACGACGACAAGATCTCCAACGCGATCAGTNGGCAGCTCAAATCTCGCACAAGCTTCCGTCTTTGCTTCGGCGAGTTCAATACCATCNATCGCCTGCAATCGCTCAATGNTACTNGGGACGTCAGCGTCGTCAGGTAGATATATAGTGGCAAACGAACCGAGGGCGCCATGGTGGACGACGTAGGGATCGGTAATCGGTAGGATTACCCGGGCTCCGCCGTCTTCAACACCACGGCCAAGCCACTGATCCATCAGTTCCTGGAGATAAATGACGTCGGGTTCGCCAGACGAGTCGTGCTTATCGTTCATGCCGTGATCTGCCGTTAGGACAAGTGTCGCGCCGGCCGCATCCAGTTCGCCGACATAGCGATCCATCATGGCATAGAATGCATTTGCCGTTTCTGAACCGGGCGCGGCTTTGTGTTGGATGTAATCGGTCGTCGACAGGTACATTACGTCAGGCTTGAATTGCTCGAGTAGTTTCACGCCTGCCGCCATGACAAACTCGGAGAGGTCGGCCGAATAGACATCGGGAAGAGGTTTATCGACCATCGCTAGAACATCGTCGATCCCGTTGACATCCATGTTGACCTGATCGGCCCTCTCGGATGAGAAGCCAACCGCGCGTTTGCTTGAAAAATCAATTCCTTTGCACAGCAGGCCACGCAGTTTGTCTTTTGCAGTAACGACAGCAACTCGTGCACCTGCATCATGAAATGCCTGCATGATTGTTGGTGCCCGCAGAAATTCCGGGCTGTTCATCATGACTTCCGTTCCTGTGTCGGGATCGTAGAAGTAGTTCCCAGCAATTCCGTGGACGACGGGAGGGCGTCCGGTGATAATCGACATATTGTTCGGGTTGGTGAANCTTGGAACAACCGAATGAGCCAGCATGTTGGCACCGCCATCCGCACCGTCAGACATGANTCTCGCAAAATTCGGCGCTAGTCCCGCCTCTATCGCAGATTCGATATAGCCTGGCTCGGAGCCGTCNATGCAGACCACGATTGTTGGCCGTCGTGGAAAGCGATACTCGCGATCATTGCAGGTAACTGCTTGAGGCTTATCTGACAATCACTCTCTCCTGGTTGTTGGCGGTTATCCTTGACGAACTCGCCTTCCGCTTTNTCGTCTTACATGAGCTGTTGCTATTCTCAACTGTCGTTTAGCAAAACGATTGTTTGAACGGTGACTTTCTAACGCCTGAACGTCAAAGCCACAAACGCTCTTCGCGGAACCTGATATGCTTTATCTNTTGATTTATGTGCTCGGTTGCAGGTGCGCGCTGCACAGTATGTCTACCAGACGCGACTGGTGGAATGGTCGGTAGGGCTTTGGCTTATCATCCTTGCGATGCATGCAGGAATGCGTTGGTGCCGAGGAGTTGTTCGGCGCATGCTAAGCGATATGTGTTGCGCTAGCCTACGGAGCCCNAAGTCGACGCCATGAACGACTANACNTGTTTTGACCTTGTGGAGTGGGGGCAACCACTAGAAGAACGTCGACGTGAATTCCCGGTTCCAGATGCCAAGGGCGTGGTCGTGCGTGTCACTGCAGCTGGTATTTGCCATTCCGATCTTCATTTCAAGAAGGGCTACCTTGATCTCGGTGAACAGGGCAAACTGACCTTCACAGATCGTGGCGCGCGCTTGCCGGCGACGATGGGGCATGAGATCGCCGGCGAGGTTGTCTCTGTCGGTTCGGATGTTTCGAGTGTCTCGATAGGTCAGTCAGTTTTGGTATTTCCTTGGATTGGCTGCCGGAAATGCGCTGCCTGCGAGGATGCGCGCGAGAGCGACTGTATGAGCATGCGGATTATTGGTGTTAGCCAGCCGGGTGGCTACGCCACGCACGTCTACGTCGAGGATGAACAGTTTCTGGTGGACATCACAGGGCTTGATCCGGCTGAGGTTGCACCGCATGCCTGCTCGGGTCTCACGGTCTATAACGCGTTCAAAAAAATGGGGCCGCTGCGCGACCAAGAATGGTTGGCGGTTTTGGGTGCAGGGGGACTTGGGCTCAATGCTATCGCGATCGCGAATGCTCTAGGGTACGGTAATATTGTTGCAGTCGATATTGACGATGACAAGCTTGACGCTGCCTGCGAGATGGGTGCTCACGCAATCCTGAACAACAGCCTATCGAATGCTGTTGAGGCGCTGCNCGAGATCACTGGTAATCAACTCTTCGGCGTCCTGGACACGTTTGGTGGGGCCAGTACAGCAGAACTTGCCATTCATACATTGTCGAAGTCGGGCACGTATCTGGTTGTCGGTCAACACGGTGGGGATTTCAAAATGCCTCAACCCTGGCTGCCGCAGAANGCCATCACAGTTCGCGGCAGTCATGTGGGTAATAGCTCGCACTTACGGGAAGTCATTGATCTTGTGCGCACTGGCAAGGTGCGNCAGATGCCAATCGAACGGCGTCCCTTGAGNGACATAAACNAGGNGATGGACGACCTTCAATCCGGCAAGGTTCGAGGGCGCATTGTGCTCGTACCAGATTGATTTCGATCTTTGTGTAACTCCGCAATGCAATTGCGGTCGNCTTTTGCCACTCGGAGAATTTTATCGCGACCGCACGGTTAGGCTGCGATCGTTCCGCTTTTGATGTTCGCCTCAATGGATGCTGATAAGTAAGTTCCCTGGGCCAGTAGTTCCTTTTGTACCAGCATTGGATCCAGAGACCGGGGTGTAACATTCGCATCGGCTGCCAGCGCAGCAGCAACTCCGGCGGCCTGCCCTGTCATCCAACATTGTGGAATCTCTCGCAGGAACGAGTGAGAGTTTGGATCACAGGCGATGTGGCGGCCTGCCCCCAGTACCCCTTCGATCCCAGTTGGCAGGAGAGAGCGATACGGTACGGATATATTCGGGAACTTTGGCGCCAGCGACGTTGATACGCCAATCTCATCGTCCCAAACTTTACCCTCATCCCATTGGGCACGCGTGACTTTGGCATCGCCCTGGAAGCGGCGACTGTGCCGAATGCCAACCTGCGGCGCGCCAAGCATAAGAAAGGCGTTTTCGAAACCGGGTGCGTGCTGGCGATAGTAGTTGACGTGAGCCACGGCAAGGCCGCGCGACCGGACTTCTACCTCGGATAGATCCTCGANATTGACGGCGTCNTAGCCAGACAGTCTTGGCCCCATAAAGAGNGCAATNTCACTGCGCCAGGAACAGAATGGCTTNTCGAAGGAACCGACTGTTTTGCGGCCTGAGCTCATGAATTCCGAGAAACCATNGGTGTTGTCGCGCCGAAACGCCAGCCANCGTTCGATGTCAACNCCGCCGACCAAGAAGGCTGTGTTGATGCAATGATGGATGTCAGCTTGATCGATGTCCGAATCCAGTGGGAGGCCCGCGCGAGCCAAAAGGTCTGCGTCCCCAGTCGTATCTATAACGACCTTGGCTTTGATTGCCTGGCGNCCTTCCTTGGACTCAAAGATGACGCCTCTTATCGTGTCATCCTCGATGATCGGTGCCGCGACCCAGGAGTGGAATACCAGTCGGCATTTTTGCTCCAGGACCATGTCCATCGATAGCGTCTTAAGAGCTTCCGGGTCGATGGTCGGTGACCAGGTCACAATGCCCTTGTATGCTGCGGCACGCTGTGACCAATACTGTGCTGTCGCAATGTCCTTGCTGCCCCAATCGGCTCTCGGCGGGCCCATAATTGCTTCTTTGGGCAGTNGGTCAAATACATCAGTTGCAAATCCGGCAATCACCTGCTTGCCCGTCCAGTCCGTCATNCGGTCGATCCAGATAACGAGACCTCCAGTGGAGAGACCGCCGAGATGATTATAGCGCTCTAACAGCATAACCTCCGCGCCGAGGCGCCCAGCAGCGACCGCCGCTGCTGTCCCAGCAGGACCGCCGCCAACTACGAGGACATCGGTCTCGGCGAAAATCGGGATGTTGCGCGCTTCTTCGCGGTGAGTGCCAGTCGGCCGAGGGAGGCGTGGCTGCTTGGCACCATCGTCAAATACTTCGAGGCCTTGTTCGGCAAATATTTCATTGGTCGGCTTATTGTCGGTCAAACCCCGTCCTCCAAGTTGAGCGAACCTGTCCGATAAACAAGTGTCGGGCTGTCTGTAATCGCGCAGTGGATAACCTACACGAGCTTCTTCTAAGGAAGCTACCCTTTTCCTCATGGCATTCGTGATCGTTGTCCTGATGCCGATGNNAAGGCAACCTTTCGCGCATGGTCCGGACTATTGGANCTCCATTGTTGCTGAGCGTATCAGCTTCCAGCATCAGNGNTCGTGNAGGGCGTGCATGGATCTGATACCTTAGCCAGCACGATTGGCTTTGATCAGTACGTGGTTGCGTTTCGTCGTGACAGCTGCTTGCCTGGGGACGCTGAGAAGATTTTTTGAGGGAAAACGAATGCGCGTTGGGGTCGAGGTTGGAGGAACNTTTACAGACTTGTATTTGGTTGATGACGGAAATGTCCGCGTTACCAAGGTTCCATCTACTCCACAGTCCCCTGATATTGGTGTGTTGAATGCGATTGATCAGGCAGGCATCGAGCTGACGAAGGTCAATGACTTTGTGCATGGTTCAACGGTCGCTACGAACGCAGTTCTGGAGCGTAAAGGTGGGCGCATAGGATTTCTTGTTACCAAGGGCATGAGAGATATTTTTGCTCTGCAACGCCACGATCGAACAGTCATCTATGACCTCCACTATCGTAAGCCTCAACCCGTCGTGGATAATCAGGACATTCTTGAGATTGATGAGCGTATGGCTGCCGATGGTAAGGTCGTTCAGCCGCTCAATCTGACAGAAGCTGAGAGTAATCTTAGCCAATATCTATCTCAGCGGAATGTTGATGCATTGGCTGTTTGCTTGCTTCACAGCTACGCCAACTCAGAACATGAGCAAGCACTGGCGNGTATCGTCAGGTCAGTAGCACCAGATCTGCCACTGACGTGCTCGCATGAAGTGTCGCCGGAGTTTCGAGAGTATGAGCGAGCCTCAACAACAGCGCTCGCGGCCTATGTTCAACCCGTTATCGAGGGTTATCTGGATCGTTTGGTCCAACAGCTCCAGAAGCGTGGCTTCACAGGACATTTCAGCGTTATGCAGTCCAATGGCGGTTGCATGCCTGCAGAAGCCATGGGCAGGAACGCTATATCTGCATTGTTTTCGGGGCCTGCTGCCGGCGTTATTGGTGCCATAAGATCAGTTGAGACGAGTGGATACCGGAACGTGATCACGTTCGACATGGGGGGGACAAGTACCGACGTGTCACTCGTTGATGAAGGCCAGCCGGAGATCACTCCACAAACTAAAATTGATGGCCTGCCTGTTCGCTCTCCTGTCATTGATATTGCTACGGTTGGTGCAGGTGGCGGGTCTGTTGCTTGGATTGATGATGGAGGATTGATGCGAGTCGGGCCGCAGTCGGCTGGAGCAGTGCCGGGGCCGGCTTCTTACGGACGAGGCGGGACCGANCCGACCGTNACNGANGCGCACTTGATCCGCGGAACACTGCAACCTCANTCGTTTCTTGATGGGAAGATGCGGNTCGACCGTGAAGCCGCNGTATCAGCGTACGAGCAATTAGCTAATAGTACTCAGCTCAGTCTGCTCGATACGGCGGACAGCGTTGTGCGTCTTGCCGAAGCGAACATCGTGCGGGCGATACAACAGATTTCGACTGAGCGGGGACGGGATGCGCGGGAGTATGTTTTGGTACCTTATGGTGGTGCTGGTCCACTTCATGCAGCGCGAGTTGCCGAAAGCCTGGCTATCCCCAAGGTCGTAATTCCGCCGGATGCGGGCGTGTTATCTGCAGTCGGGTTGCTCAAGTCTGACTACGTCCACTATCGATCCAAGACCCAACGCACAAGGTTGAGTGANGCGGCTTTGCCGANNGTTCGCANCATCCTGGCTGGTTTGAAGGATGAGACNACGGCCTATCTCGTCGGCCTGGGNCTTGATCAAGAACTTGGTTTTCAATTCTCGCTCGACATGCGCTATGTCGGCCAAGCCTTCGAAGTTAGCGTGTCTGTACCCGATGATCTGGAAAACATGACGCTGGAGATGATCATCGAAGAATTTCGTGAAGCCCATCATCGCGTGTTTGAGTTTTCAAAACCGCCAAACGATCCTGCTGAAATCGTTTCTTTTAGAATTGCAGGCTCTGCAGTTGAAAGTGGAGCAGACTTGGAGCGTGCCACAAGAAACGAACGAGAGTCGATGAGTGACGGCACGCGCGTCGAGATTAGAGAAAACGGCCAAACGTTGAACTGCGTCATTATCAAGCGCTCATCGATCGGGAGTGAAACCCGACCTGGACCCGCTATCATTGATGATGGGACTTCGACGGTTTTTGTGCCGCCGGGATGGACCGCTTGCGACGATGAGAATGGCCTTTTGATTTTGAAGCATGGGGAATAGACGATGACACTATCACAGGTTGATCAGGCCATCGTCAATCGTGCGTTGATTGCCGCCACCCATGAGATGGGAACCAAGCTCATTCGATCCGCACACTCGCCGATCGTGCGAGAAGCACAGGATTGTTCTGCAGCACTGCTGAGTGCTCACGGGAAGGTTGTTGCGCAAGCGGAACTCACTCCGGTTCAGCTGGGTTCAATCACCCAGACGTTTGCGCCATGTCTTGAATTGTTCCCACCTGACACGCTGCAAGAAGGTGACTTCCTGATCAATAACGATCCCTTTCATGGTGGTCAGCATATCCAGGACATTTTTATCTTTACGCCGATCTTCTGGAATAAGCGGTTGATTGGCTTCAGTGCCACGGTTGTTCATCACATTGACCTTGGCGGGGGGGCTCCGGGTCTTAATCCGGAAGCTGGTGATGTGCATCAGGAAGGGATTATCTTTCCGCCATCGCGGTACAGTTTTAGTCGTGATTGGCAAGGTGGGCCGTTTGAGCGCTTGGTGGCAGCTAACGTTCGTATGCCGGACGCAACCATCGGTGATATCAACGCACAGTTCGCAGCTAACGCTACTGGCGCGAAAAGGCTACGAACGCTTGCCGAAAGATATGGTGTTGATGATTTGTCGGCCGCGATGGAGGAGATGCTGAACTACTCGGAGCGTCGTGTGCGCAATGCAGTTCGTGCGCTGCCCGATGGAATCTATGAAGCCGAAGCTGCACTAGACGACGACGGGATTGGCGACACGCCAGTTGTCATCCGCACCCAAGTTAAAATCTCCAACGGGGAGATTTCAGTCAGTTTTGAGGGAACCGATCCCCAAGTCGCGACGAATCTGAACTGCCCATTTGCATCAACTTTCGCTTCGGCGGTCGCCTGCCTGAAGTCAGTTCTGACCAGCCCTGATATTCCCTTCAACGATGGCGTTGAGCGGGTGATGAAGGTGGACGCGCCCTACGGTTCAATTCTCAACCCGAAACCGCCTGCACCAGTGAGGGCTCGACTACTTGCGTCTCATCGTGTCTTCAATGCTGTGATGAAGGCATTGGCGCAAGTTGTTCCAGACAAAGTCATCGCCGAGGGCTTTGATACGACCACGCCGGTCTGCCTCAGTCATCTCGGCCCTGAAGGTTATAATATTTATCTGGAGATCCTGGGTGGTGGTTACGGCGCGGGGAGCGGTAACGATGGCTGCGATGGTGTCGATTGTCCGCTCTCCAACTGTTCGAATATCCCCGTTGAAGCATTAGAGATGGACTATCCGTTCTTGCGCGTAGAGCAATACGGTTTGATCCAGGGATCGGGTGGCAAAGGGCACTCCCGCGGTGGTCATGGGTTCGAACGCAGTTACCGTATTCTCGATGATGGTGTTCAATTCGCGACCTACAGCGACCGGTTTACGAAACCTGCGGCGGGATTGTTTGGTGGGGAGCCTGGTCGCGGGGCCGAGATGCTGATCGAGCGTGGCGAAGAGACAATCAGGCTCAAGTCAAAGATGGGCATCGGATTGGAGCGCGAGGATCTCTTGGTCGTGCGCACCGGAGGCGGTGGCGGATACGGGGCTGCCGAAAGTTCTTGAAATGCGAAGCTAGTCAATTGAAGGAAGTGTGTCAGCGTATGGGTGTCCTGGTTCTATACATGGTCAAATACGAAAACGATCAGAAGGCCGCGATGGTGAAAAATGCAACGGTGCGGGATCGAGCGGAAATTCATCGCAAAGCCATTGCTGACTTCGGTGGAAAGCCAATCGCGCAGTACGGATCTTACGGCGAGTATGACATGGTCTACATCTATGAGATGCCGGACGACAAAGCGTTAGCGGCAAACCTGCATCTGACCGATAGCTATGGATTAGCTAAGCACAGCAAGACTGTGCCTCTCATGGCGAGTGATGATTTTGTTAAGTCCTTGCAGCTCGCTGATGAAACGCCAACCGGCTATACGCCAGCAGGATAGGAAGCTGGCTCTTTTGGTTATCTTGTGATGATGAGCAAGCAGCCGACGAATATGACGGTTATCGCGATAACTGACGACCAGGTTATTGCTTCACGCTTGAAGAAGAGCCAGCTAGTTAGCAACGTAAATGCGGGTGTTGTCGCGATCAGCGGTGAGACGATTACCACGTCGCCAAGATGGAGGGCTGTGTTCAGGCTGACCAGGCCGATGCCATTCAAGATCCCGCACAAACCAAACCAGAAGTAACCCCGTGCACCGCGTGGAACGCGCTGTCTGCTAATGCCGTGCACGAAGAGTAGAACAAGTAGGGAAACAGTTGAACTGATTAGCGCTGCCGTCATTGGGTTTGGCAAATCATTCAACCCGAGCTTGACGATGTTGTGGGCAAGGCCTCGGGTCAGTGCTGCACCAAGCGGTACGAGGATCGCCCATATCGGCCAAGTGGCGCCAGTCTTGCGCGACCGAAACGCAATGAAACCGATGCCACAGACGACGATTGCTGTGCCGACCAGAATTCGTCCGGTAATAATTTCGCCTAAGACCGCGACAGCGATCACCGTTGCGAAGACTGGTGACGTTGAAGTCAGTCCCGCCGTGATGCCAGGCCCGATCATGCGAACTGACAATGTGTGGAGGGTCATAGAGAGTGAAGGTACGATGAGACCGGCCAGCGCGAATAAGCCAATCGAGTGAATAGAAATCGGTTCCAGAGACAGGAACAGTGGAGCGGCGCACCACAAGAGGATCGCTGTTGTGCCGACGTTGACCAAGGTCCCGGCACGGACGTCCATATGGTCTACAGCGATATGCTGAATGTGGTTTGAAAACGCGAACACGACACTGGCCGCGAATGCAATCGCAGAGGCGAGAAGAATAGTCTCGGTCAAATGCATTGTCCTGGAGGAAGCAGAAGAAATCGCTTTCTAACCGTAGTGATAACAGCTGCATGGTCTCCTGCACAGAGTGCGATGACTGATCTATTTCGGCAGCTAGTCGTCTGCTGTTGCATTGTGACCTGACCATTCGAAGCAGTCTTCGCCACAGTTTCGTGCTCGTCTTGAATTGCCTCAGCTCCATCGCTGTGATCTGGAAAAATAGAATTTAGAGATCAAAACACCTGATATGAGCCGAATTGATCGCCTTTCCTCCTTGCTTTCGCATTTCCAAATGTCGGTAAGCCTCGCTAGTGAGGGCCGGGGCAACTTGTTGATCCTTGGGGATGCGGATTGCCAAAAACCCAGACGGATAGAGTTCTTTGCCAAGAAGCGAGTTAGGAGATCAACAGCTGGAGAGCTTGTCCTTGTCGAATTGCTTGCAGACTGGGGTGGCGAGACAAACCCGTTGTTTAATGCACTGCAGGATCGCATCTGTCTTGAAGTGCGCCAGGATGATGAAACCGGTGCACTGATCCGCGTAGTACTCGCTGAGGCTGCCGCCAAACGATGCGGTGTTGATTCAGTTCTTAGCCGTTTAGGCGAAGTTATCTTCGTAAGGCTGATCCGTGCTCAACTAGAGAAGGGTACGGCTGATGCTGGTTTGCTGGCTGGGCTGGCTGATCCTCGTATCAGTCGCGCCATAGTTGCGATCCATGAAAACCCTGGGCGATCGTGGCGCAATGATGAATTGGCCGAGACTGCAGGCTTGTCACTAAGCCGCTTTGCAGATGTTTTTCATGCCTGCCTAGGCCTGACACCTCAGTCATATCTAAGACATTGGCGGATGACGCTGGCCTATCAGGACATCGAGCGGGGGGATCGCATAAAGACTGTGTCACGCCGCTATGGCTATGCAAGCTCTGAAGCGCTTGCGCGTGCATTTCAAAGATAATTTGGGAAACCGCCACTAGCGGCCCGGCGCGAAGCGATAGGCTATAGTGTGAGCTAGTCCGGCACTGGAGCAAATTGAGTTGTCTCCTGTTCCTTAACCCAGAAGCAATCATACATGGCGTTGCCTCAGGGCCATGCATATGTTTGTTGACTTGCTGCTTGTTGTCGCCAAAACAAGGGAACTAGATTGCCGGAGTTGGCAGAAAGGCACTACAACTCTTGAACCGATCAGATCTATTGCGGTGGTACTGATCTGCAGTTTGACTTTGCAAAGGACTAGTACGTGAGCCAGCCGATTCTTATTCTCAATGGCCCTAATCTTAATCGACTTGGAAAGCGTGAGCCGCACATTTACGGTACGACGTCACTCGCTGATGTCGAGCAGATGTGCAAGGAGCGGGCGGAGAAACGCGGGTATACCATTGCGTTCCATCAATCGAATCGTGAGTACGAGATTATTGATTGGATCCACGAAGGCATCGATAACGCATCAGGAATTATTATCAATGCGGCTGCGTTCACACATACGTCTGTGCCGATCCTTGACGCGCTCAAGATGTTCGACAAACCGATCATCGAGTTACACATTTCTAACCCCCATCAACGGGAAGCATTCCGACACGTGTCGTACATATCCTACGTTGCAACCGGATCGATTTGCGGTCTGGGCATCAATGGTTACCCAATTGCAGTTGACGCCATGATCGATATGCTCAACGCAAAATAGGGTACAAATTTACTCTTCGACTGTTGTGAGCATAAACAAGCTTAGTGCAGCCATCTGTTACTGGTTAAAAAGGCTTGCGAGTTTCCCTGCGGGAAAGAATGTGCACTGCCAAACAACCGAATTATCTGGAAGGTTCAGTTATGTCGCAAGTGCGCATTGGTGTTATCGGCGCCGGTCTTATTGGCCGAAAGCACATTGAAGTGCTTCGATCTGGCAATCCGGACTATTGCTTGGCTGGCGTTGCAGACCCTTCATCTGAAGCACGGGAAGAAGCTCAAGCGCTGGGGTATGACTGCTATGCTTCAGCGGAAGAGTTGATCACAAAGGCAAAGCCTGACGGTGCTGTTGTTTCAGTGCCAAACCAACTTCATGTTGAGGCCGGGACTATGTGTATTGAACACGGTGTTCCGATGATCATCGAGAAGCCTGTTGCTGACACCGTTCAAGAAGCCTTGAAGCTGGTCAGTGCCGCTGAAGCGGCCGGCGTGGTAACTCTGACGGGCCATCACCGCCGTCACAATCCAATTATGCGTCGCGCGGCGGAGATAGTGCAGGAAGGAGCAATCGGTCGTGTCGTTGCCGCCACCAGCATTTGCATGATGCACAAACCCAAAGGTTATCACGATCTCAAATGGCGTCGTGAGCCGGGTGGTGGCCCTGTCCTCCTCAATGCAATCCACGACATTGATTGTCTGCGCATGCTGTTAGGTGATGTGGCGACGGTGCAAGCCGTCGACTCTCGCGCTGTAAGGGGATTTGCGGTGGAAGATACCGCAGCTGCGATTTTGAAATTCAAAAATGGTGCGCTGGGCACTCTGCTGGTTTCCGATACTATCTCGAGCCCGTGGGCGTGGGAGACGACAGCCGGTGAAAATCCTAAGTATCCGGTTGCCGGCCAAGACTGCATCTTTGTTGGTGGGACACAGGGATCGCTGGCTGTGCCATCACTGGATATCCGATGGCACAATCCGGGCGAAGAGAGTTGGTGGGAGCCATTGTTGCAGCGTCGTGCAAACATCGTACCTGCAGATCCTTATTATGAGCAGATGCGCAACTTTGCTGCGGTTATTCGAGGTAACGCAAAGCCTGTTCTATCGGGCCGGGATGGTATGCTGACACTTGCGACTACGTTGGCAATTTCTCAATCAGCAAGTACTGGCGAGGCCGTAAGCATTGACGATATGCTTGTGCGGGCAGTGGACGGTTAGGGAACTTGAATGTCGGATCAAAAAACTGCTGCATGCGTCATCGGTTATCCTGCCAAGCACTCGCGATCACCAAAGCTGCATGGCTATTGGATTGAACGCTATGGTATTGACGGAGACTATCGCGCAGAAGAAATTGTGCCGGACGATATCGTTGAGTTTATTACNAACCTCTCCGATCATGGTTATGTTGGTGCGAACGTGACGATGCCGCATAAGGATATCGCGTTTGAACTCTCCCAACCAGATGAGCGTGCAACTGCTGTCGGTGCAGCAAATACGCTGTGGTTCGATCATGGAACCTTGTGTTCGACGAATACCGACGTGGAGGGCTTCGTTGGTGCTTTGGATGCAGCATCGCTTGGCTGGGATGACAAAAAAAATAAGGCCATCGTGCTGGGTGCTGGAGGTGCTGCGAGAGCAGTTGTCTATGGTTTGATCGAACGAGGGTTTGAGAAAATTCATGTTGTGAACCGCACCCTTGCCAAAGCAGAGGCACTACGAGATCGCTTTGGTGCCAGTGTTGAGCCTGAAGATTGGTCTCAACTGCCTGTGCTTCTCAACGGGTCTCAGCTTCTTGTGAATGCGACGTCACTGGGCATGCATGACCACGGACCACTGGAGATTGATATTTCCAGTATGGCTGCGGACGCGGTCGTGTCGGACATTGTCTATGTGCCGTTGACTACACCTCTGCTGGCTGCTGCACAAGCAAGAGGTCTGGCCACGTCGAATGGTCTCGACATGCTCTTGCATCAGGCTGTTCGCGGGTTTGAGCTTTGGTTTGGCAAACGACCAGAGGTCACGCAGGAACTTTACAATCTGTTGGCCGCTGACATTGAGGCTTCTTAAGGTTGGAGTGCTGGTGATTGGTGCAGAGGCTACTCTGCAGCTTCACGGACACTACCTGTTTCCTGGCGCAGTTTGACAACGACCTTAATTGCATCGTCGACCCGTTCGCGTGCGTAGCGCAGGGCTTCTAGCAGATCGTCAAAGGCAAAGGTGTGGGTGTGTATGAGGCCGGCGTCGAAACGCTTTTCCTTCATGAATGCNATGGCGCGATGTGTGGCACTCTTTCCTTCACCGCGTATGCCGTAGAGGTAAATGTTGTTTTTAACGACATGTGGTAAGTCGACGGTTGCCAAGTCGTNTGGGAAGCCGGCCAGGCAAACTTTGCCGCCACGATTGGTCATTCGGATTGCATCGTTGATAGCATCATCGGTACCGGCGCACTCAACGACATAGTCTACGCCCTTGCTCTCGGCGATTGCCTTGACGGCATCTACTGTATTCTGATTTCGAACATTGATGACATGGTCTGCACCAAGCTTGCGCCCAATCTCAAGCCGGCTGTCACGTGTGCCAGTCAGGATAACGGGCGAAGCTCCGAGAGACTTTGCAACGGCCACGGCTAGAAGGCCGATCGCACCGGGTCCACTGACGACCACGCTTTCGCCGGCGACGAGGCCGCCAAGTTCAGTCAGACCATACATTGAAGTGCCTGCCGTCACGACGAGCGTTGCCACCTCATCGCTCATGTCGTCTGGCACGCGGACAACGGTATTGACGTGATTGACAGCGTACTCGGCAAATCCGCCATCCGTCGTAAAACCGTTCGCACGGTGTCCTTTGGCTGGGTTTCCATAATTATGGCAGGACGTATACATGCCTTGGCGGCAGCGCTTGCATTGTCCGCAACCGGCATGAATCTCGACGGTGACGCGCTCACCCACTTCATATTCATCAATGCCTTCACCAAGAGCAACAATAGTGCCCATGTATTCGTGACCGATTGTAAAGTTTTTGTTGAACGGGGGCTCTCCATCGACGAGAGCAGGCGTTCCCTGGTGAATAATCTCCAGGTCGGTGGCACAAATAGCAACGGCATCAATTCGGACGAGAACTTCGGCTTTTGATGGGCTAGGAACTGGCTTTGTCGTCTTGATCAGTTGGTTGGGATCACCAAGCACCCAGGCCTGCATCACCTCAGGGACCGCAAGTTGTGGATCTGAGACAACTTTGTTTTTTGAGCCCATTGGGTGCCTCCCGATGTTGTCATTTCTGGAAATACGGAACATCGATTGTCGTTGCTCGTCAAAAGATAATTTCGATCTAAGGGCTCGGAGCCGGCGGGTGTGATGTTGCTTTTGCTGGCGTGAGTTAACCAACAGGATGGCAAATGATCTGCCGATGAGCGGCAAAATCGCCATATACAATCGGATTTGCACAGGATATTAACGCCGTCAGATTTATTGAAACGCGGCGGTCATTGGCGAAAATGCCAGATGCGCGCTTACCAGTTTCCGGAACAATCCGATCTGCTGCACCCTATTTGCATTAGGGATTGAAAGGCTTTCGATGAGTGAACTAGATGGTGTCGTGCCAGCGTTGCGCGAGGCAATACATGCTCGCGGCTATGAGGAACTCACGTCCGTACAGAAGGCAGTTCTGGAGCCCGGAGCCGATTCTGGTGATTTGCTGGTCTCGGCTCAAACCGGGTCGGGTAAGACCGTCGCGTTTGGGCTAGCAATTTCTGACACTCTACTGCAGGGCGCCGAAAAGCTAGGTGGTGCTGATACACCCCTTGCTCTCATTGTTGCCCCAACACGTGAGCTTGCACTGCAGATCAAGCGCGAGTTCGAGTGGCTCTATAAGTCGACAGGAGCTGTCATCGCCTCATGCGTGGGCGGCATGGATATGCGGACTGAGCGCCGACGTCTGGATCAGGGCGCGCATATCGTGATTGGCACACCGGGCCGGCTGCGAGATCATATTCAGCGGTCTTCCCTGGTCACGACAGATATCCGTGCCGTCGTGCTTGATGAAGCGGATGAAATGCTCGATCTGGGTTTTCGTGAAGATCTAGAGTTTATCCTAGCAGAGACCCCAGAGGATCGACGCACATTGCTCTTCTCCGCGACTGTGCCACGAGGNATTGCGAGCCTGGCAGAAAAATACCAAAGCAACGCTACACGCATTTCAACTAAGGAAGAAAAGAAGCAGCACAGCGATATCGAATATCGTGCCTTGACGGTTGCGACGAGTGATCGTGAGAACGCGATCGTCAATGTGCTTCGGTATTATGAAGCGCGCAATGCCATCATNTTTTGTGCGACGCGGGCGACCGTCAATCACATTACGGCGCGCTTTAAGAACAGGGGCTTCTCCGTTGTGGCGCTGTCTGGCGAACTAACCCAGAACGAGCGAACACATGCTTTGCAGGCAATGCGGGATGGACGCGCGCGTGTCTGTATAGCAACCGACGTTGCTGCACGCGGAATTGACCTGCCAAATCTTGAGCTGGTGGTTCACGCAGATCTGCCGACAAACGGTGAAACTCTGTTGCACCGTAGTGGTCGAACTGGTCGTGCGGGTCGAAAAGGTGTGAGTGCGCTGATCGTGCCGATCAACAAGCGCCGTAGCGCGGAGCGCTTGCTGGCAAGCGCGAAGATTCGCGCTCANTGGGANCACCCGCCATCGGCGGATGAAGTAGCACAGCGGGATGATGAGCGTCTTTTGGCACACCGNGCGCTGACACAATCAGATGAAGCTGCGCATGGCGAGCTCGTTGCCCAGTTGCTTCAGAAGTTTGGTCCTNATCAAATTGCCAGAGCTTTCATTGATGTTGTGCGTGAAGGACAGTCTGCGCCTGAAGAGTTGCACGAGGTTGTTCAACCCGAGCGTCGATCTCGGGAGTCCCGCACGAACTTTACCGATAGTGTTTGGTTTTCGCTATCNGTTGGGCGTAAGCACAAGGCGGAGCCGGGATGGTTGTTGCCTGTNCTGTGCAACGGCGGTGGGCTTGCAAAACCAGAGATTGGGGCCATTCGCATCCAGCAGGATCAAACATTTGTCGAGATCGACGCCACCAGCGTTGACGGGTTCCTTGAGAGCATTGGACCGAACGGTACNTTGCAAAAAAACATTCGCGTGCGCCGCCTCGATAGTNCGCCTGAAATCAATGAAGAGAAATTTCACAAAGGCAAGAAGCTGCGTAGTGGTNGGAAGAATGATGACCACAACGANANATCCACACCCCGATCACCTAAGAAGAAGTGGGATGGTAAGAAGGCTTCGCAGTCAAAATCCAAAAAAGATAAAAGGAGCGGTCCATCACGGAAGGCAAAGGCCAAACAAGGCTCTGCAGCTCGCGTGAGCAGCTCGTCCTAAGTAACCCTCTGCTTCTATTGTTGTTGCCCTTTGGTCGGGTATCGAAATGGCAAATGCNGCTGCCTCGATTCTCAATTGTAATGGCTCTGTTCTGCCTAAATGTTGTGAGACNTTGCTGACTGACGGTTCGTCACTAGCGAGGATGCNATGAAGGCTCAGGATTTTCAGGCACTTGTCGAGCGGTTGGGCGATCTCAGCCGAGTCCAACGCGAGGCACTCGTTGAAGCGCTGACGGCGACAGGCTCGGGTCGTGAGGTCGTCGCCTTGATCGAGACGCGGTTCGCCGCGGCTCCGGCCTGCGGCCATTGCGGTGCGAGTGACTTCAAGCCATGGGGCTCGGCCTCCGGTCTCAAGCGC
>NZGY01000102.1 GCA_002689605.1 Filomicrobium sp. | reverse complement strand
TGGCGCCGCATGATTGAACGTGACGGCGAGCGACTTACGCCCCGCCAATGCCTCGCCGGCGCCATGAGTTAGAAGGGAAAACTACATCAGAGCCGAACAAAGCCAAACCAATAGATAATGCTGGAAAGCGCCTCGAAGCCATAATCGAGGGAGCGGTATTCGGAATAATTACCATCGACGATCGCGGCACTGTTGAGCAAACCAACGCTGCGGCCGAGAAGATGTTTCAATACAAAGATTCCGACGTAATCGGCCAAAATGTCAGCATGTAAATGCCGGAGCCTTTCCGCAGCGCTCACGATGGATACATTGCAAAATACCTCAAAACTGGTGAAAAAGAGATCATTGGAATTGGTCGAGAGGTTGTTGGCCAACGACGCGACGGTTCACGTTTCCCTATGCATTTGACCATCAGCGAAGTGCGGCTTCAGGACCGCATTTTGTTCACGGGCATGGTTGAAGATGTATCGGCGCGGGTCGAAGCAGAACAACGCGTCCAGGAATTGCAGGATGAACTCATCCATGTCGCGCGCCTGAGTGCTATGGGTGAGTTGGCCTCTGCCTTGGCACATGAGATCAACCAACCTTTGACAGCGATTACCAATTACTCGAATGCCGCGAAACGCTTGCTAGACAAGGATAAGACTTCAGCAGCAACTGATCTCGTACTGAAGGCCGGTGAACAGGCTATCCGAGCCGGTGAAATCATTCGTCGCTTGCGACAGTTCATTGAGCGCGGAGAAACGGAGCGGAGTTGGCACAATCTGGTCTCGACGACGCGCGAGGCCGCGCAATTAGGACTCGTTGGAACGCGTAGCTTGGGCATCGAATTTGACCTTCGCCACGACGAAGACTGCCGGATGTCATGATGGACCGCATTCAAATACAGCAGGTTGTGCAGAACCTCGTGCGCAATGCGGTTGACGAGATATCTCTATGCGAAGGCGAAAGGCACATTTGGATCAACATCAGCCAACGATCTGATGAGAGGGTTGAGATTTCAGTTGCAGACACTGGGCGTGGGCTGTCTGAAGAAATCAAGGAGAAGCTTTTTCAGCCCTTCGTCACAACCAAGCCGAACGGAATGGGTGTTGGGTTATCCGTATGCCGTAATATTATCGAATCCCATGGGGGGTGGATTCGCGGCGAAGATCGATCTGGTGGTGGTACAATCTTTCGCGTAAACCTCCCCATCAGCCAGGAATAGGATCGGACGCATGGGTTCAAATGCACAAGTGGTCATCGTGGATGATGATGACGCCGTGCGCGACTCGCTCAAAGCGCTGCTTGATGCTGAGGATTATTAAACGGAGACCTACTCCGATGCGACCAGCTTTCTAGCTGCTTCGATGGAAGGCGTTCAGTGTATTCTTCTCGATGTGCGACCGCCGGATGGGGATGGCATTGATATCCTTCAAAAACTCATAGATCGCGCCGTTGCGGCAAGAACAATAATCATGACGGGGCATGGAGATGTTCCGATGGCCGTAAAGGCAATGCGGATTGGTGCGTCCGATTTTGTTGAGAAGCCCTTCGAACCAGATCAAATGCTCCAGGCCATAGAGAATGCCATTTCTCAGTATCAGGCCGCGACTCAGTCTCAAAACAGTCGTGCTGAGGCGCAAGAGCGGCTGTCACGACTGACACCGCGTGAGACTGATGTCATGCGGCAACTTGTGCTCGGGCGTCCCAACAAGATCATTGCCCACGAGCTGGATCTTAGTCCGCGAACCGTCGAAGTTCATCGTGCCCGCGTCATGGAAAAAACCCAGTCCAAGAGCCTTTCTGATCTCGTTCGCCTTGCGATTGCAGCAGAAACGGACTGGCCTGCCGGGCGCTCTGAGGCTATTTCGCAGGGATGCAGATGGCAATCCACAGCTCTCCTGAGCACCCCTGTACGTAGTTTCCCCAAGTAGCGTGATGCGGCAACTTTGCAGATTATGCGCGCACGTCGCTCTATTGACGAGCGAGCAAGTGAGCTGATGCCTGTGCCATATCAACAACTTTCAGCAATTGCCGTGGTGGATGGCGACGCTGCAGTCCGCGATTCGTTCTTTCCTCTCTTGGAAGGCGTGGGTTTCGCGGTGCGTGCTTACGCGACGGGAACCGAGCTGCTCAAGGGGCTGCCCGTGTTTGATCCGTCGGTCTTGTTGATGGGATCTCAGCTTCCGGACATCAACACCACGAGCCTTCTTAAAGAGATCAACAAGCTCCATCTGCGTGTGCCGACAATCATTATGGCCAATCACCGCTTCGAGTTGCCGAAACTCGAAGACATGGCGCCCAGCCCAGCTGCCATATTGCTGAAGCCAGTAGACGAAGCTCAGCTCTTTTCTGCGATCGACAGTGCTATTCACGGCGTAACCCACCGAGTCGACGTGACTAGGTAGAACTACCTATAAGTAACATTCCCAACTGATCAGCTCGTTCGTTCTGCGCTTTACAGCAATCATCGAGTTGCAATGATCTAACGCAAATTATTGGTCAGCGAGGAAACTTGTAATGTTGGATTTTCATGATACCCAAACCTTCGACTTGGTAGAGCCCAACGGATACTCCGAAGTGTTTTCCAATTGCGACCGACCTGACTGCGCAAAGGCCCAGTGCGGTATCCCAAAATGTTGTCTTCTGAAGGAAGCCGGAAAGCTCAAGAGCTTCGCAAAAGGTGACGTCATCTTCTAGGACGGCGACAAAGCCGATACTGTCTACATTGTCGTCTCGGGTGTCGTTCGCGGAACCAAACTACTATCCGATGGGCGCCGACAGGTAACGCGATTTCTTTTCAAGAACGAGCTGCTCGAGTGCTCGCAGCATCAAAGCATGCCGTTCACTGCCGAGGCAATTACACCTGTGGAACTGAAAGCCATTCCGCGCCGCCTGCTGGATGCAAGCATGAACAAAACCCCTTGTCTCAAGAGCCTGGTGATGCGCGCGATACTGGATGAATTACATCAAACGCAGTGTCAGGTTATGGCCTTAGGTCGACTATCCGCACAGGAGCGCGTCGCTCAATTCCTATATAACCTTCGCAATCGTATCGGCGTTGCGAGCGATGGCGCATTTGACCTACCCATGGCACGTCAAGACATTGCAGATCATCTTGGCTTGACGATTGAGACTGTGAGCCGGGTCATCAGTCGCCTGAAGCGGGACAACAAGATCAAGCTGTTGCCGTTTGGCAGGATTGCAATCCCGGATCCTTCAGCATTCTCGGACGAGTTATTGGCCGACGCTGCCTGACAAGCGGGACGCACGTCCAACTGTAGGTGCCGGTTTCGCAACCGCACTCCCTGGAAATGCGGCCGGAGGCGACGCCGCTCACAATTCAAATTGATCAGCATCAATGATTGCCCCTGAGTGTCCGGTCGCCATGGGTATCAAACTCGAACGTAAACAGAGGTTCTTCCATGAAACGGCTGTTGCGGGTTTTCATTCTGGGTTCCATAGGTTTAGCCACTTGCTTTAGCTCGGCCATCGCTGAACAAAAGGTGACGCCCAAATGGCAAGGTTAAGGTGGACTACTGGCAACCCCAATGGATGCAGCGAGAGCTGTGGGGACCAGGCCGAATGCCGAAAGGTATGCAGGTCCTTCTGCTGCGCCACTGGACCTACGTCAATCACGCTGTACCCGAGGCCTATCAGAACGCGCGCTCAAAGTTTCAGGGTGACTCTGTCGCGATCCTGGAAGGCGGGCAGCTTTACAACCAACACTGCACGAGCTGTCACGGGGCTAATGGTTTGGGAAATGGTATTGCCGGCAAGTCGTTCATGCCATCCCCAGCACTCCTCTCGTACATGATCAAGCAACCGATCTCAGCTGACGAATACCTGCTTTGGGCAATCGCGGATGGCGGTGTGCAATTCCAAACGTCCATGCCGGCCTTTAAAGACAAGCTTGCTCGCGACGAAATCTGGAAGGTCATTGCCTATATGCGTGCGGGTTTCAGTAAAAAGAAAGCCAAGTAGTTCATGCGCAAACAGGTGGTGCTCCAACAGTCGATGCATCACCCTGCAAACACTGACCTGAATTGGAGCAGGCATGAAGAAGGGTCTTCCACGTTGGCCAATGCTGCAGCAGGTCGAGAGGCGCGCCGTTAGAACACAACAGATGATCGAGCGCCTGGATGTTGACTCACTCCAACTCGTTCGGTTGGAGCGCGGCAAGATCTACTGCCGGGTTCATGAGATCTGCCTGCAGTGCCGCGTAGCCGACGTTCGCAAAGAATGGCTGCAATCCAAGGACAACAGAACCGAGCGACCCCACTTCTGTCCAAACCTTGAACAGTTTTTATCTTGTTCATCTTCGAAGAGAACCAAGAAGGATGAAACAACTTAGGTGGGCCATCCTTGCTAGCCTGATCGCACTTTGCGCAGGCATACATTTTGCGGGTAGCACGGCATGGGCAGAAGACAAGAAACCACAAGGGCCGGACGCGGAGCGCGGAATTGTCCTGGCCGATCAGCTTTGCAGTAACTGCCATATTGTGAGCTCGAAGCAGTCAACCTCTGCCGGTGCTGGCATCCCGTCCTTTCGTGCAATTACAAACAAGCCTGATCAGACCAGCGCACACATCGCCCACGTCTTGATCAGGCCGCATGCACCGATGCCGAACATGCAGCTCTCAAGATTCGAGATCATGGACATCATCGCATATCTGGATCAGCTGCGCCGACCTGAAGCGGGACCGCCACTTCTCAAGCCCGCCAAGAAGGGCGGAAAGCTAGAGTATCCAAGCCCGTCCTGAGTCTTCGTTGATCCGTGTCAACAACGGCTTGTTATGGGAGGTGCAAATTGTGCAGGTACAGTCTAACCAACCGGCCAACCAACTGGAGTGCGTCATGGGACATCCAATCCGATCCGTTCGAATATTGATGTCGTTTCTGGCGTTCGCAGTTGCACTGTTGCTTGCGGGAGAGGCTTTCTCTGCAAATCTAGGCAATCGCGATCGAGGTCTCGCTTTCGCGCAGCAGAATTGTGCAAGCTGTCACGCGGTGATGCCAAAGCAACATCTCTCTCCGCTCAAAGCTGCAACTCCCTTCCAAACCATTTCCGAAGTTGGTGGCATGACGGCAATCGCATTACGGGTCTTGTTCCAGACACCTCATAAAACGATGCCAAACCTTATTCTTGCTGACGAAGATAAGGATGACGTCATTGCCTATATCCTCAGCCTTCGGCCTCAACAGTAGCAACCTGGCATGCAAGAAGAGTAGTCAGACGCAGCTCCTGGTCTCCGGCATTAGAAGCGTCGAAAGACAATAGTGCAGGCCATGTCGTCCTTATGACCTTCGGGAGGGCGCCCCGCTTCATCATAGATCCGCTCCTCTTTCATTGTGGGCTGCGTAATGAGGTTGAGGCGAACCAGTTCGTCGAACTTTGCTGCAAACCCTGCAGTTTCGCAGAACGAGCTGTGGCTTGTGATGGCACCGATAGCCCCGCTGGCCCAATCGCGATAGAAGCGTCTGTTATCTGCTGGCGGAATCTAATCCTGGTCTAGCTGTCGTCATCGTCCTTATTCAGGGCCGATTGCTTTGGGCTCGAGGTACGCGAAGCTGAAGGCATGCATCATTCACTCCGTCTCTTGATCGTCCAATTGAGACCATCATCTGTTCGCGTCACAGAAACATCCATGAACACCCGATGACCATCAACGACACCACGCCACAGCGCGATCCAGCACTCCAGCAGGTCATCGCTCTCTGCCGCTGTTAATCCACGAACAATTCTGAGGCCGGTCTGTTTGCCCGCCTGTTGGATTGTCAGTCCTTGGGCATCGTCACCCCCTTCGACAGCAACGCCGTCTCCCATACCTTCAAACAAAGTGGCCAGTAGGCGGGCAGCCTGTTCCGGGCCACCATCCTCCGTGCCGACCATTTCCGAGAGACTTCGACTGTTCTGCAGCCCAGTCAATCGCGCGGCAGTCTTTCCCAGCTCCAAAGCACGTTCACGACCGACCACACCGACAAGCTCGCGAATGCCGTTGCGGATGTATTCGACGGCATAGTTGCGTGCAGCCTTCGCCAGACGTTCCTCATTCCATTGATCATCAGGCGGTGCTGGCTGGGCATCGGGATCAAACGGTGGCGGCATCTCGTCTGGCGCAAACTGCAGCCGCTCCTCTTCGTTCAAGTCATGATCATGCTCTTTGAAGTACCCGCACAACCCGAACTGCCCGGTCATGTCTTCCGACACGCAGACAAAACCGAGCCGTGGGTTTTTGAGTGAGACGCCGTTCTGCCCATACCACCCTTTGAGGAAGCCGCGGCTCGCTTCAACCGGCACCCCGCACAGTGTCGGCCCATCATACATCCATCGCGGATAACGAAACCGCACCCAGGCCTTGCGGTCGCTCTCCTCCATATATTCGACCGGCACACCGCCCATGCTGTTTGAGAGCACGTGATAGCGCGCACAGGCCACCGCGTCCGGCAGGCCTTTGAGGCCCAGTTTCTCGAAGCTCGAAAGGAACTTCTCTTCATGCTGGCGGCGGAACAGACGAAACATCCACTCACCAATGACGTCCGGCCCCGCGCGCACGGCAACCATCAGCTGCAACCCAAGCAGGTACTGATGATGGATATCCGCCTGCGCATTGATTGCGCGATAGTCGTCTCTCATGATTTCGGTCGCCTGTACTGATGTCCAATCGAAAGCCAAAGCCTCAAGCAGAATGCCCCAAGGCGCAGCTTCGTGTCACGGCAATGATAGGTGATGAGATGCATGGATCGGTTAGCCAAGGTCGGTCCCGTTGGCGCGCAGCGCGTCGGCACAGCGCATTTTGAGGCAAGTAAACTTTTCAGCATCCGTTGCGTGATGGCCACATGATTGCGCTAAGTGTGCAATCGAAAACCTCGCGCCTCCCTGTTTCCGGTGCCGAACGTGGGGCTAACAATATTTTCCGATGTTCGGTACCGGCATAACAGTGTGAGGCAATCTCACCTTACGCCTAGAAGCAGAATTCTGGGACAGGGGAGAGTGGGTTTGTCCAACGTCCGATGGATGCCTGATAATGCGGTGATGCAACGCCTTGCAAAATATGCGGGTGCTGTTGTTGGTGCGGCGGCGCTGAGTGCTGCGCTCGCCATGTCCGCTGCGCCGGCTTGGGCGCAGGCGACGTATTCGATGACCACAGGCTTGCCCGTTACCGCAGATTACGATAGCCCCTCGACTCCGCTGACATTCACGCGAACCATCACCGTTGCCTATGAGTTCGACATCAACGACCTAACCATGCAAATAAACTTGTTTTTGCCGACCATTCAAAACATTGATGTCTACCTGACTGATCCAAGTGGTGCGGTTACAATCCGGGTACTCTACTATCACTGTGGAGGCGCCCCGATTTCGTTTTGCGAGCGCACCTACTCTAACAACCAGGCATCACCAAGCGTGACGGGTGAAAACGACGGTATTCCCGCAACATATACGTTTGCCGATGGCGGTGAGACCATAGGCGATGACAACGGAAGCAATACGCCTGGAACAGTTTGCTATGAGATCAATTCGAATGCGGGTAGAGCAGCTACCAACCCAGATTGGCCGACATGGACAAGTGCTGCCGACCGACCGCTTCCCGATTCGAATTGGGAGGATAATAACGGTGATGTTCCAGACGAACCTTGGCCGGTGGCTGGAGCATATCGGAAGCTCCCTGCAAGCCGCGTTTATGAACCTGCCCAAGGCAATTTTTTTCTCAATTTAGAGGATTGTCGTCCAAGGGTGAATGGACAGTCCAGATCGATTTGTGGCCAGACGGGACAGCATCAGATACAAATTCATGGGTGCAGCAGAACAAATGGATCAATGCCATCACCTTGAACTTCAACGGTGGTACTGACGTTGGCGGGCCAGAAGCCACCCGCGCCATGGTGCAAAACTTCATGGCATCCCGCGCATCGCGGCTTCTGTCAGATGATCTCGAGTTAAAGGACGTCCTCAAGAAGAAGCCAAAGCCAACCGGTAGCAATGCTCTGCAGAACCTGAATGTCGCCGACAACCAGATCACGTCGGCCCAAACCAACATGTTCAGCCTTGGCATGGGCGGAGCAAATGGCGATCAACCAGGAACCTTCAGTGTGTGGGCCAAGAGCTCCTATCAACGCTGCGAGAACCCGTCAGGCGACGTTGACGGCTTTATCGGCCATTTTGGTTTGACCTATCAACCAAACGCCAATACCGCGCTCGGTATCCTCGTCACCATGGACCATGTACAGCAAAAGGGAGAAGAGCTGTCTGGGGCAACCGATGCCAAAGTAAAATGCACCGGCTGGCTTGTTGGACCCTACGTCGTTGCAAAACTCGACAAGCGGTTGACCTTTACCGGGCGCGCGCAAATGGGGGCGAGTAACAACGCTTATGGGTTTGGTCTTGGTAGCTTCAATTACGCTGGCGACTTCGAAACCAAACGTGTCCTTGTAAAGGCGGAGCTTGTCGGCGAAACAAAGGTCGCCGGGTGGCGGCTCGAGCCAGCTATCAAATTCGGATACACCAAAGACGAGTCTAAGAAGGCCGCGTCGAGCTTGCTCAGAAGGTGAGCTATCCGATCAACACCGGGCGTTTCACGTTTGTACCGAGCATCAAGGTCTCCGGAATCTGGAAGTTTGACTCGCCGGACTATGTGGAATCAATCTCAGCGGATGGCGAGACGATTGTCATCAGCGACGAACAACTCGCTGCAAAGGTTGAGGCCGCTTTAAAGCTGACAGACGAGGACAGCGGCGCGTTTGCGGGAGTATCGATCTTTTACGAAGGTGCGAACTCAAACAATGACGCATTCGGGATCTCCCTACGCGGCAAGATCCCTCTGAACAAGTAGTGCACTTATCACAGACCGACGCCCTGCGAGAGGAGCGGGGCGTCGGAGCTCAGACACTGTGACAAGCCGGGACTGAAAGACAACAGATCGTCGTCATCTCAGGACCGAAAACAAGAGTTGACCAACTCCTCGTTCGACTTCGCAGCTCTGGCATCCGACTGCCTAAAACCGCCCAAGAGAGATCCCGCAGTTCTCGTGCAAAAAGGGNCAATAAGAATTGCGGAGCCTTCTAGTGGCAATTTCAGGCAGCAAACGTGGTTTTTGGTTATTGCCTTTGGGACCAGTTCCACATNGTTCTACCACCACAAAATAATGCTCACGCAACTTTCGCTGTAGTAACGGCAAACAATGCGGATTTTGGATTCGCCTAGATCTGTCCCTGAACGGCGTTATTTGGGTGGTTTTTGCTGGTTTCTGCGGAATAGAAGCAAGGATTTCAGGCGGTAAGAAAGTTTGGCATGAAAGGGAGTGGACCTGGAGGGCCAGACCGGTTATACACCGCTTCTCCGATCGGCATAAACACCGCTGTCTGATGCGAACCTCGTCTTTTGGGCTACGCTGACATGCCGAAAGGCGACGGGCATGTGCAGATGAGCTGGATCTTTGATCCGGCCTGGCATATGACCACGCAGACTGGCTCGTACTGGCCAACGGTCAACCAGTTCTGTAAAGTCACAAGGGTAGCCGCCTTAGCTCAGTAGGTTAGAGCGCTAGATTGTGGATCTAGAGGTCCCCCGTTCGAACCGGGGAGGCGGTACCAATAAAATACCATATAAAACAATGACTAATTAGTAAAANTTGATAGGTTCTACCAACTTAATTGACGTCAAAATATGTTCCCATGCTGTTCACAAAACATGATAAGGTTCCCTCACTGTTCATCTCGAACAAGCAGAGGAGGATCTGATATGCGAGCTTGCATCTACGCTCGTGTCTCAACCGACGAGCAGACGACAACCAATCAGTTAACTGAACTAAAGACGATTGTTAGTGACCGTGGTTGGCAGTTGGTCAAGATCTATGAAGACCAAGGCGTATCGGGAGCCAAGGGTCGAGATAAGCGTTCTGGCTTCGACCAACTGTGGCAAGATATGAGTAATGACGTTTGGGACATACTTGTTATCTGGGACTCCACCAGACTAAGCAGGTCACTTNTCCACCTATTGTCGTTTATCAATGACCTGAACGAAGCGGACAAGAAAATCTATATCGCTCAATCGAACTTAGATACATCAACACCAGCCGGGAAGATGATGGTGTCCGTGCTTGGCGCGTTCGGTGAGTATGAACGGGGCATGATATCAGAACGAATCAAAGCCGGACTAAAACGCACCCGAACAGAAGGAACTCGCCTTGGACGTCCACGACTGGCGATGGACCAGGATACACGACAAACAATACACGACATTTACACGGCTGGGCACACCATCGCTCATATAGTACGGACCACCGGCATCACACGCAGACGGATCGACGTGGAGCTTGGACGAGCATGAGCAAATCGTTTGATGACTTTCGTGACCTAAGCGGGGACGGAGCCCTTGTCATATATCTTCGCAAAGACGTGTCGAGCAGTCCCGTCTATCAGGCAAGAATACGCGTCAAGGGTGGGAAATACATTCGTCGTTCAACTAAACAAACTAAAGTGACCGACGCTATCAAAGAAGCTTGGTCGATACACGAGTCGCTATCCGACAAAATCGCTAAGGGTGAGACCACAACTAGAGAGCCAGATGTCATACGGTTCAGAGACATCAAGGACGAGTGGATCGTCTTCATGCGAGCTCCAAGCATTGAAATATGAATGATATCGAACGCCAGGCGCGTGAGATCCACATCGACACGTGATGTT
The DNA here is from genome assembly GCA_002689605.1 of Filomicrobium sp. GTDB lineage: Bacteria > Pseudomonadota > Alphaproteobacteria > Rhizobiales > Hyphomicrobiaceae > Tectiglobus. The sequence goes on along the minus strand of NZGY01000102.1, from coordinate 950 downwards.
GCACGTCCATCCAACCACGAGTGACACCGCTGACGCACAGCCTCGATGAATATTGGCACGATCGGCTTCAATGCAGACGGTTGGAATACCCCAGCAACTGCCTGCCGCTGCCAACGCCATCTTGGACCGCGCGTAATGAGCACGCTATCGTCTACGAGCCGGTTGAGAAGCCGCCTATCGAGTTCACTCTTTGGAAATTTACTTTGCTGGCCCACCAAGAATTCGCTGACATACTCTGGTGCCATTGCAAACACCCATTGCCGACGGAAATCGTAAGTTGCCACCGGACGCTCAAAGAGTTCACACGCCCAGGTCTCAACCGGATTGCGCATAAGTTCGAGTATGACTTGATATATGGATAGGGCCCACGATGCGCGGGCAAGGTCGGGGCTATCTGGCCCTCAGCGCATTCCGGAATGGTAACAGTGGGGGCGACGTCTAGATCAACTGCTTCGCTCAACTCGTCTCACCTGCCGGGCACGCATAACGTGTCCATTAAACTGACGAGGAACAACCTGGGGGGAGCCAACGCAGGACCTTGTCACACGCTTTATCCGAATAGGCACATAGCCCGCCAACCACAAGCAGAGTTGACAGACATAAGACCGCAAGTGCTCCCTGCATAAATTACCGCACTGCAGTGAGTGTCTTACATAAGCCGTCTGAGCCAAGCTTCTGCACATCGAATAGAAGCCCTGACACGTGTCTAAGGCATTCTTGCGGCAGCTGTTCCTAGCTCAATTGCCCAGAGCAAGGGCAGATCGGCGTTCAGAAATCCAACGCGTGATATTGGGCCGAGATGAAAGGTCAAACCCGCCGTCCTCCGCCAGATGCGTGTAGGCGAAGAGTGCAAGATCAGCGATCGAGAACTGATCATTGGCTATCCACTGAGAATTGGACAGCTGAACTTCTAACGCATCAAGAGCCGCCTCCCCGCGCTCCACCCGCCA
>NZGY01000101.1 GCA_002689605.1 Filomicrobium sp. | reverse complement strand
AGCTGGCGGAAACTGCGCGGCTTTGCCCACCTCGCCGACGTCATCCTGGGCGTCGATTTCGTCAACGGCACCAAACCATCAAACCAAGATCAAGCCGCCGCATGAAGAGCGCTTGGACACCAGATTTGACAATAGCTCCATTTTGCGGCAATTCAAGTGAAGCAGAATTTTCCCTTCGACGTCCGACTAGCTCTGTGGCGTAACGNTCTGNGNTGTAGAATGTGCGATTTGTGGACCTTGCTGATACGGCACGCAGCTGACNGTCGGTGTCCTGGTGNTCNGACCGCAACACGCTGAGCCATTGGGAACCGAGGGTGCTAAGATCAAACAGCCGAGNCCAAGTTNGCTGGCNTACTACGCCGTATGTCGTGAAGTAGCCTAACCTCCAATTTCTCACTTCGCAGCTATGTCCAGAGCTCGATATTGAAGCATATCCGCGGATATTGCTCAGCATTTCNGCACGCCAATCGCCATACCATCTTCTATGATTGTTCCNGAGCGTTTGCAGATTTCTGCGTAACGTGCACCTGGCTTGGAAGGAGAGAGGGCTGTGGCGACCAATCCGTTTCATCTTNCTTGGTTCATGAACTTTGTGCCCGATGAGTGGGATGCGCCGCTTGCGGCACGAGGTCGACCTCTGGATGGCCAGTTCTATGTTGAGATGGCTCAAGCCATGGAACGCGCCTGCTTCGATTACATCATGATCGAGGATACGTTGATGATCTCAGACGCTTATGGAGGAACCACCGAGGCCTATCTGAAGAATGCGATCAAGGGACCACAACATGATCCTTCTCCNTTGGCCTCGCTNATCGGCGCAAATACGTCGCGAATGGGCGTGGTCGCGACGTTCTCCACCATGGGCTATCCACCATTTCTCTTGGCCCGCCTCTGCGCAACGCTTGATCATGTCTGCCATGGGCGTTTCGGTTGGAACATTGTGACGTCTGGCGAAGATTACGCGGCAATGAACTTCGGGCTGGATAAACTACCGCCAAGGCAGGACCGCTACGACATGGCGGATGAATACGTTGATCTCTGTCGCCAGCTATGGGCGAGCTGGGATCAGGACGCAGTCGTCATGGATCGGGCAACGCACACATATGCTGATTACACCAAAGTCCGCCCCATTAATTTTGAGGGTAAGTTCTACAAGTGCCGCGGTCCACTGAACACGGCACCATGTCCACAAGGACGGCCTGCGTTCGTTCAATCAGGCGGCTCGCCGCGTGGCCGTAAATTTGCGGCAGAAACAGCAGATTCAATCATTGCCTGGTCGTCGAGTGTTGAGAGCATGGTTTCATACCGTAATGACGTCAGGAGACTGGCTGTCGAGGCTGGACGTGATCCTGACGATGTAAAAGTCTTGTTTCTGATTTCGCCCATTGTCGGCGCAACAGAGCAAGCCGCACATCAGAAAGTGCGAGCCATCATAGACTCTCCCAACTACCATGAGAAAGCACTTGCGCTGGTGAGCGCGATTACAGACATCAACTTCTCGCAGTTCGATCTTGATAAGGAACTGCCCCACCTGACGACCAATGGAGAGCAAGGCTCACTGGATGCGCTCCAGCAATGGGGAAGCGGCAAAACCCTGCGCCAACTCGCGGAAGAACAGATCTCACGCGGCCTATCGGGCTTGATTGGAACGCCAGAGCAGGTCGCGGACCGCATGGAAGAACTGATGGATGCAGCTGGTGGAGATGGTTTTCTGATTACCAGGCCCAATACCACACTCTTGAATTGGGACTACATAACAAGTATCTGCGATGGCCTCGTCCCTGAGTTGCAGTCCCGCGGCTTGGTCAGAACCGAGTATACTAAGCAGACACTGCGCGAGACTCTGGTTGAATTCTAGCCTTGCCGCAGCCGCGCAGGCTTCCGGCACCCCCTAGCTCGCATACTCAATCAGAATGTCTTGCGCGCCTTCCCACAACGTGACCTTGCCGAGGGTTGCCAACTGATCCAAACCATCCGTCAATGTAATAAAGTGGTTGCCGGATAACTGGCCAGCTTTCGATCCGAAGTTGACCCCTCCGTAGGACAGCAGAATCTCGGTTTCGCTGACACCTCCGGGATAAAGTATCATTTGACCAGGTGATGGATAGCAGGTGTTATTTTCATAGCCGATACCGAAATCGAGATCGCCCAATGGCAGCCATATCGCTGCTCCGCTCCAGCGCACGTGAATTGCCTTGCTTGAGAATGGCATGTGTTTCTCAAACGCAGCACACGTTTCTGGTGACAAGTCTTTCTCCAATCTACCACCGAATACAAACTGACCAGCAGTGACGCGTATGGTTGTCACAACGTTCTCCTTTTTTGGATCATCAAGAGCTTCAGGCGCTCGATAGCAGTCTGGCAGCGGCACTGACAAAGACACGTGCACCCATTACAATATGTTCGTCAGATGTGTTCTCGGTATAATGATGAGAGATGCCTCCGATACTCGGTACGAATAGCATCCCTGCGGGGATATGACGTGCTATGATTTGTGCATCGTGACCAGCACCGCTCGGCATTCTCGCATGTCTTGCAGGTGTGTGCTGCTCAGCGGCTTGATCGAATGAAGCCTTGATATTCGGATCCATAACGGCGGGAACGCTTCGGCTAATTGTCTCTATGGAAACACGACAAGGGCCAGTTGAGTTGTCCTCTTCGACCAGTCCATGCAAAACATTATGAAGCTCCTCCAACTTGTCAGGATCGGCATCACGAAACTGAAAGAGAACTTCCGCCCGGCCCGGAATGATGCTCGGAGCCCCGGGATCAAGCGTTATCCTGCCAGTAGTCCACACCGTGCGCGGGGCAGAATGATCGAGGAATGCCTCGTCAATTCTCTGCAATAAGTTGCGCGCAGCGACACCAGCATCCTTGCGGATAGCCATGCGGGTCGTGCCGGCATGATTCTGAATTCCCTCGAAAACCAGACGATACTGGCAGATGGATACAATGCTCTCGACAATACCTACATCGAGACCCTCACTTTCCAACCAGTCGCCTTGCTCAATATGAGCTTCAAGAAAACCCTCATAGCGCTGACGCTCCATCACAAGTCGCGGCGTTCCAGCAAGCCCCGCGGACGACAATGCATCTCGCAAGCCTATGCCGTTGGTGCGATTCCTACTCTGATCTATTGCCGTCTCGTCGAGTTCGCCGACAAATGAATAACTTCCTAGAAAATTGTTGAAGTGCCCTTCTTCATCGGCGAAAGCGATAACATCGACTCCTTTGCCCCTAAGTGTTTCGCTGCCGGCAATCACCGTGGCGGCTTCCAGGGCATAGACAATACCCAGAGCACCATCAAGCCATCCGGCGTGGTTCTGCGACTCAATATGTGAGCCTGCAAGAATCACGCGATCACTGGCAGGCGACTGGCCAAAGACGTTTGCGATTCCGTCGATTTGTGCAGCGTGGCCGATAGCGTTCAACTCATCGACTAACCATTGACGCGCTTCTATGTCCTGGGTTGACAGCGTGGGCCGATGGACGCCGGTTTTGTACTTTCCGATCTCGCGCAGTGCATAGAGGTTGCCAAGAACACGGTCTGGATCAATGGCGACATCCGTCATTGTTTCACTCCTAATTTCCCCAAGCAAAAAAGGCAGCGAAGTGAAGCAAATTCACTCACTGATGAAACAGCTATCGCGCCAGGCCTTTAGTCAACTTCAATGTTTCAGAGATCCAATGCTGCGTCGCGCAAAAAGTTTGTGCAAGAGGGTTATTTTCTGCAAAAAAATACTGCAAAACAATGTGCTTAAATAATATGCATGATTTAAAAAAAGGNGATATGTCAGGGACTTAATTTTTTGGCACGCCTCTTGCCAATAACNNTTTGCTAACCGTTTTGCACAGTCAGAGGTAAACCGANAAAATGAAACTCAAAAATCAATTCAACGACAGATCAAGAGCGATCGCAAGATGGCTTGCTTGCGGCGCGGTTGGCGCTGTCAGCATTGCATCCACTCTATCAATTGCAACGAGCGTGCAGGCTCAAGAAAAAGTGCTGCGTGTTGCAATGACCGCTGCAGATATCCCTATAAACATTGGTCAGCCGGACCAAGGTTTCGAAGGTTTCCGCTTTATGGGCTACATGCTCTATGACACGCTCGTGCTGTGGGATCTGTCAAAGGCTGATGCACCAGCTGGCCTCACACCGGGCCTAGCTGAGAGTTGGTCAATTGACCCGAAAAATAACAAGCGTTGGATCTTTAAGTTGCGCAAGGGCGTGAAGTTCCATGATGGAAGCGACTTCACGGCCGACGATGTGGTTTGGAACTTCGCTAAGGTTCGAGATCAGAAGGCGCCGCAGTATGAGCCGAAGCAGGCAGCACTTGTTGCCGTTCGGATTCCGGCACTGAAGGAAGTCAACAAGATCGATGACTATACAGTTGAGATCATCACAAACGATGTCTCGGCCTATGTGCCCTATCAGGTGAGCTTTTGGTTTATGTCCAGCCAGGAGCAATGGGAAAAGACGAAGAGTTGGGCTGAATTCGCCAAGGCACCATCGGGAACCGGCCCCTGGAAGTACTTGACATCCACGCCCCGCGCCAAGGTGGAAATGGTTCCAAATAAGAGTTACTGGAATCCAAAGCGGGTCCCTAAGGTTGACAAAGTCATCTTGCGGCCAATCCCGGAAGCCTCAGCCCGGGTCGCAGCCCTGCTTTCTGGCCAAGTCGATTTCGTCGAAGCTCCACCTCCCGATGCAGTGCCACGTCTCAAATCTTCTGGCATGCAGATTGTTACCAATGCCTATCCGCATAACTGGGCAATCAAGCCATCTCGTATCAAAGGTTCACCTTGGAATGACTTGCGCGTACGGAAGGCCGCCAACCTATGCATCGACCGTAAAGGTATGAACAAGTTGCTTGGGGGTCTCAGCGTACCGTCGGAAGGCCATGTCCCCCCGGGCGACACTTGGTTTGGCAAGCCCTCGTTCAAGCTGTCGTATGACCCTGATGCAGCCCGCAAACTCATGGCGGAAGCAGGACATAGCAAAGAGAAACCGCTAACCGTGAAGATTGCCATCTCGACCAGTGGTTCCGGCCAGATGCAGCCGTTGCCGATGTTCGAGTTCATTCAAGCGAACCTTAACGAATGCTTTTTCAAGACCGAAGGCGAGATCATGGAGTGGAACGCACTTCTCGCATTGGGTCGCAAACCGGCAAACGACAAGATCTCGACGAGCAAAGGCGTCAACGCGATTGTCATCAGCCACGCTCTACAGGATCCCTACAGTGGTTTCGAGCGCTTCTTCCTGAGTTCTCGGATCTCGCCTGCTGGTTCCAACTGGGGAATGCTGGTTGATCCTTGGTATGACAAAACACTAGCCGAAGCCGCGCAAACCTTCGATGCAGGCGAGCTAGCCACGAAATTGGCCAAGGTCCACGAACGGGTTGTCGACAATGCCGAGTGGATCTGGGTTGTACACGACGTCAACCCACGTGCGCTCGCACCTCATGTTAAGGGCTTTGTCCAGGCAAAAAGCTGGTTCCAAGACCTAACCTCAATCACCATCGAGAAGTAGGCACCGATACTTCTCGATATTCCGGCGCGATCCGAAATCTGTCTCCCGCAGTGATCGCGCCGGGCCTCAACATCATCTCTGAGGACAAAGGACAGCACTGTGCTCGTCTACATCCTACGACGATTGCTGTACGTCATCCCCATTGCTTTGGGCGTGACCGTTGTATGTTTCTCACTCGTCCACATTGGTCCGGGCGATCCCTTGAGCTCCATTCTCCCAGAAGATGCGCCGCAGGAAGTCATTGACCGCATCAAAGCCGAGTATGGATTAGACAAGCCTCTGGTCGTCCAGTATGCAATCTGGCTTGGTAAGGCCCTGACAGGCGACTTCGGTTTCTCGATCGTGACACAGCGTCCGGTACTTGCTGAATTGTTACCTGCGCTGGTCAATAGCCTCATCATAGCGATTGGCGCGGCTTTGCTTGGCTTCGCTATTGGCATAGTTTTTGGCGGNCTCGCAGGTTACTACCATGGTCGCCCTGCCGATCGCTTCTTCACTGCATTTGCGATTACTGGGGTCAGCATCCCGCACTACTGGCTGGCAATAGTCCTAGTCATCATCTTTTCCGTNGAACTCGGATGGCTCCCATCGCTCGGGATGACAGGAAGCGGTGGCACGACGTTTAATTTCTCGTCCGAGAACTTCCGCCATATGGTGCTACCGGTCATTTCTCTCTCCGTTATTCCAGCCGGCATCGTGACACGCACCGTGAGAGGCGCTGTCGCAGAACTGCTCAATATGGAGTTCGTCGAAGCCCTTCGGTCGAAAGGCTTGAGCGAAGCAAAAATTCTTCGCCATGTCGCAAAGAATGCAGCGCCGCAAGTGCTTGCGGTTATGGGGTTGCAGTTGGGCTACCTGCTCGGCGGATCAATCCTNATTGAAACGGTTTTCGCGTGGCCGGGCACTGGACTTCTCCTGAATAATGCAATCTTCGCCCGTGACATCCCGATGCTGCAAGGAACCATCCTCGCGCTGGCTCTGATCTTTGTCACTCTCAACCTCCTCGTCGACATCATGCAGGCCACTTTAGACCCACGCATTAAGCGCTAGAAAAGAGGATGCCATGTCAGAGGCAACTACATCGCCAGCCGTTGCATTGGATACGCAAAGCGCAGAGGCGTCAGGGCTAACAGCCCAACGCAAGGGTTATTGGAGCAACGTTTTCTCTCGCCTAATCCGTGATCCCATTACGGTTGTTTGTGCTTCGATTGTTTTGCTGATCTTGCTGGCTGCTATCTTTGCGCCCTTGGTCGCGCCAGCTGATCCTTACAAAACAAGTATGTTGAAGCGGCTTGCACCAATCGGGACATCCGGCTTTGTGCTTGGAACCGATGAACTTGGTCGCGATATGCTGACCCGATTAATTTATGGCGGGCGCGTGTCATTGTTCACGGCAATCGCACCAGTCTTCCTCGCGCTGCTGATCGGCGGCGGCCTGGGTATTACCGCCGGGTTTATCGGNGGCCGTACAAACATGATCATCATGCGTATTACGGACGTCTTCTATGCCTTCCCATCTGTGCTGCTCGCCATTGCAATTTCAGGTGCGCTAGGTGGTGGTATCGTCAATGCCGTGATCTCGCTGACCTTGATCTTTATTCCCCCAATCACGCGCGTAGCCGAGACTGTCACGACGCAGGTTAGAAATCTCGACTTTGTTGCAGCGGCCCGCGCAACACCTGCCGGGACATTTCGCATTCTGCGTGTCCACGTCCTCGGCAACGTGCTTGGGCCGGTGCTNATNTATGCATCGAGCCTGGTAAGCGTTAGCATNATCATTGCGTCAGGTCTNAGCTTTCTTGGTCTGGGCGTAAATCCACCGGAAGCAGATTGGGGCCTGATGCTGAATACGCTNCGCCAGTCGATTTACGTCGCTCCGGTCAATGCCGCGCTGCCGGGTGTCATGATCTTCATCACCGGTATTTGTTTCAATCTCATGAGCGACGGATTGCGCATGGCCATGGACGTNAAGATGTAAGGAGGGCGGCATGCCGAGTGATCGCGAACAGAACACCAAGCTGGTTGAATTTGATCTTGCTTTGGCGATGACGGGATTGAACCTAACTGAAGCGGAGCTGGAGCGTATGCGTGAGGGTTACGCAGGTTTGCAGCTCATGATCTCGAGAATGCCGCGCGATCTCGCGATGGAAGCCGAGCCAGCAATCATTGCGACACCGCCGGGCGCGAGGAGTACACGATGAGCGAGCTNCACTATCTGAGCATCGCAGAGGCCTCAGAGCTCATTCGGAGAAGAGAGCTCTCCTGCGTAGAACTCGTCTCAGCAAGCCTCAATCGTATAGCCGCAACGAACGACAAACTCCATGCAGCTATCACAGTGCTCGATGATGATTCACGACAAGCTGCAGAACAGGCAGATGCGGAAATNGCAAACGGTCAATGGCGCGGGGCACTGCATGGAATACCGATAGGTCTCAAGGACATNTATTGCACAGCNGGTGTTCTGACCACGTGTCATTCTCCTTTGCTGAAAAATCACATCCCCACTGAAGACGCAGCTACGGTCGAGCGCCTTAAGCAGGCCGGTGCCATTCCCGTTGCAAAGCTCGCCACCCATGAGTTCGCGAATGGCGGTCCCTCTTTCGATTTACCTTGGCCACCTGCGCGCAATCCCTGGAATCCGGATCACGTCCCTGCAGGCTCCTCTAGTGGCTCTGGTGCAGCGGTCGCTGCTGGTTTGGTTGCAGGCGCCATGGGATCAGACACAGGTGGTTCGATTCGGGGGCCCGCCGGCGTTTGTGGTATCGCAGGCCTGAAGCCAACATACGGTCTTCTCAGTCGTCGCGGTATCTATCCATTGAGTTGGACGCAGGATCACGCCGGACCAATGGCAAGGACCGTAGAGGACTGCGCTCTCATGATGAGCGCACTCTCCGGCTATGATTCGAAAGATCCAGCCTCACTCGATGTCGATGTGCCTGACTTCGCCGTTGACCGNTTCTCCAACCTCACCAGCAAACGTATAGGCTTTGCCAGGTCCTGGTATGATNANAGCNGCGGCGCAGATGCTGATACTATTGCCGCGGTTGAGGGCGTTGCTAGCAATCTCGCTGATCAGGGCCTGGAGGTTATCGAGATCGACCTCCCCGACATTCGAGACTACCACGCATGCGGTCGTATCATACTACTTAGCGAGGCCTACGCGATACATCGACAAACGATTAAGGCGACACCGGAGAAGTATGGCCAATCCTTCCGCGATCGCGTACGGCTTGGTGCTTTCATCAGCAGCGTGGACTACATCGATGCGCTGAGATGGCGACGCCAACTCTCGGACGCTATGCTCACTGCGATGGATGATGCGAAGATCGACGTCATCCTGACAGCAAACCAGTATGGGCCGGCTGAGACCTTTGAAAACTCAACGCATGCCTTTCCATTCTTTGGGAAACCCTATCTCACAATGCCGTTTAATGTGACCGGAATGCCGGCACTCACTGTTTGTGCGGGTTTCGCCTCCAACGGATTGCCGATCGGAGCCCAGTTGGCGGCTCGCCCGCTTGACGATCCACTCGTGCTTGCTGTTGGAAACGCCTTTGAGAAGTCACGCGGAACGCTTACACGCAAACCAGAAGTGTAAGGGGATCATCGAGCAGGAGCTGGCACATGAATTGTCTGTCTCCATTGCCGATCAAGCCGCTTCCCCAACGCTGCGGATACATCGGACTTCAGCGTCGCCGTCAACTGCGATGAGATCCGGCACTCCTGCAAGACAAGCTGCCTCCGCAAATCTGCACCGCGGTGCAAAGCTGCATTGCGATGGCGCACTCGACAGGTTTGGCGGTGATCCAGCAATTGCTTCTAGCCGTGTACCACGCGATGCGCTGTGAATCGTTGAAGCCAGTAGACCTTGCGTATAAGGGTGACCTGGGTTCTCAACGATCTGGGCAAGCGGTCCGGTTTCCACAATCTGCCCGCCATACATCACTGCAAGTCGAGTAGAAACCTCGGTCGCAACGCCGATGTCATGCGTAACAAAGATGATACTGAGGCCGAGTTCTTCCTGTAATTGGGCCAGAAGTAGAAGCACTTGAATTTGAACCGTCGCATCGAGAGCTGTTGTTGGTTCATCTGCAAGAAGCACTTTAGGTCGGCATGATAATGCCAGTGCAATCATAGCCCGCTGTCGCATACCACCGGACATTTCGTGCGGATAATTCCCAAGGCGCTGTTTCGCAGAAGGTATGCGAACGAGTTCGAGCAGTTCCAGCGCCCGTTTATCAGCCTGGGCCTGAGAGATGCCCTCATGATGAATGATGGTTTCAGTTATCTGTTGTCCGATTGTGTAGACAGGGTCAAAAGCCGTTGCTGGCTCCTGAAAAATCATTGAAACTTCAGCACCACGAATTGACGCGAGTTTCTTAGGAGCCATTGCGAGCACATTCTCGCCCTCCAACAGCACTTCGCCATTGAGTACTGTATTGCGCGGCGGCAGCAGTTTCTGAATGGAGCGTAGCGTAACACTTTTACCGGATCCCGACTCGCCGAGAATTCCCAGCACCTCCCCCCGAGCGAGATCAAATGTAACGCCATTCACGGCGTTGACGGTTCGTTCCCGAGAAACAAATCGCACATGTAGGTCTCGGACTTGAAGAATAGGATCTTGAATAGTCACTTTGGACATGGCGGCTTCACTCGTCGAATGTTCGAGGGTCATGGTTCGATAGGGCCTACGCGGTGGTATTGGTATTCGAGTCGGTCTGCGCCGAAGCGGTTAGGTGACAAGCAGCCTGCCGTTGACCGTCTGCAGTCTTTGTCAGAAGTGGCTGCACTTGAGAGCAGATCGGTTGTGCTATCGGACATCTCGTATGAAACCGGCAACCGGACGGTGGACGAATTGGATTAGGCGGGTCACCCGAGATCGGCGCCTCTGTCGTCCGGTTATGAGGGTCCATCGTAGGCTGCGACTGCAACAGAGCCTGTGTGTAAGGGTGTTTCGGATCTTCATAAACCGTTGTCACAGGACCGATTTCAACAATCTGTCCGAGGTACATCACCATGACGTGGTCAGAGATATACCGGACGACGTTGAGGTCGTGGCTAATGAAGAGATAGGTTAAACCATACTGCGTTTTCAAGTCGCTTAGCAGGTTCAGAACTTGAGCCTCGACTGACTTGTCGAGAGCTGATACTGCCTCGTCCAATATCAGCAGCCTTGGCTCCAAAGCGAGCGCGCGCGCAATATTCACCCGCTGACGTTGACCTCCCGATAGCTCGTGTGGATAGCGCCGCAGGAAGATTTTTGGGTCGAGTCCAACTTTATCTAGGATCTCGATGGCCCTTTCGTCGGCAACAGACTTGGAAACTCCGTCAGCTATCGGTCCGAAGGCAACGGAGTCTTCAATTGGCAGACGTGGATTGAGCGAGGCGTAACTATCCTGAAAGACCATCTGGACCTGACTACGCATTTCGCGGACCGAGATGCCAGAACTGCTTCCAATCTTCTGACCGTCTAGAACGACGTCGCCTTCGTCTGGTTCGATGAGACGGATAACCAAGCGTGCCATCGTGGACTTTCCACATCCAGATTCACCAACGACGCCCAATGTGTCGCCCTTGGCAATCTGAAACGAAATTCCGTCAACAGCTCTGACTGGATCAGCGGCGGTCCTGTCAAACAAGCCTTTGGTACCGCCGAAGTATTTTCGAAGGTTGGTAACACTGAGCAGTGGCTGCGCAGGACCGCCGATATCCTCAGAATGAGCAGTCGCCATGGTCACCTCTCTTGCGATGCAAATTATTTTTGGAAGAGCAAGCCGAATGCCAACGTTCGCAGAGTTTGAAAAGAACAACCAGATCAAAATGTTGGCATTTTCTGCCTAAGGTTCGGGCATATGGCTTTGGTGAAAGTTAAGGCATCTGGCAAACCTTTGTGCCCACGCAATGTGCCGCTCGATCACACAAAGTAATCTAGTATCGCCGACAGTTTACGATCAAAGAGTTGGAGCAGTGAGAGCGATGAGTATCCCAAAGCCAGGTCAAGCAACGCAGTGTGTGACTGATGTTTTGAACAACCTTGCACAAACAAGCGAACTTCTCGCTGCAGTGGCCGAGCGCATGGACGCGACTGCGCTGAAAGAGGCCGAGCATCGTGATTCAATGGCAGCCGCCGGTACTCATCTTGGAAATCTTCACGGCCTGCCATTTGTCGTCAAAGACATCATAGATGTAGCCGGCGTATCGACACGATCGGGATCTCTAACAAGAAAATACATGCCACCTTGCGAAAAGGATGCGCCGGTCGTCGCAGCACTGCGCGGCGCTGGCGCAATTCCGGTTGCCAAAGCAAACACAGTTGAGTTTGCGATTGGTGGATGGGGTACGAATCTGACTATTGGAACGCCTCGCAATCCGTGGGACCTAGAAACACATCGCAATCCTGGCGGCTCATCGAGCGGAACTGGCGTGCTGGTTGGTGCCGGTGTCGCAGCAGCCGGTCTTGGTACTGACACTGGTGGTTCAGTTCGCTTGCCAGCTGCTTTCTGTGGTTGCGTCGGTCTGAAGACATCGATTGGTCTTGTCAGTCGTACCGGCGTAACACCGTTGTCTGAGACTCTTGATACCGTTGGGCCGCTGACATCGTCCGTAGAACTCGCAGCTCAGATGTTGGCTGTCATGCAGGGCCCAGACCTCGACGACCCAACGACGCTCGGTTCTTTTGGCAAGTGTCCACTCGCCGAATTGGAGAAAGGTATCTCCGGCATGCGTTTGGGCCGGATTAAGACTGAGGCTATGACATATCTGTCCGCGGACATGCATGATGCCTTCGAAGCTGCGCTCGATCAATTGCGCGCGGCAGGCGCGACGGTTTCCGAATGCGAGTTGCCAATGGCTTTTGATGAATATCAACAGCTAGGTGGCTTGATTTCAGCGACCGAGGCCTATGCCACATACGCCAACCTCGTTGATGATCCATCAGCCCCCCTGGCTGATCCAATTCGAAAACGGATGGCGCGTGGCAGAGATGTTTCAGCTGCAGAACGAGTAAGGATTGAGCGTAACCGTGCGCGCTCCATTGACGATTTCGAAGCCGTAATCGATCGCTTTGATGCAATCGTACTACCGACGACACCTTTTACTGCGATACCCATCGCAGATATTGATGAAGACGACATGACCTATGGTTCCCACACTAGGTTTGCCAACTTCCTTGAGCTCGCCGGCCTTTCCGTACCGATGGGACTATCGCCGGCAGGTCTGCCAACATCGCTTCAGATAGTTGTTCGCCGCTTCGATGACCCGCTTGCTCTCCGCATAGGCAAAGCCTTTGAGGATATACGAGGTGATTTCCCTCTGCCAAAATGGATAGGCAACAGGGCAGCAGGTGGCAACGCCGAATTGCCACAGGCCGCTTCGTTCTCGAATTGACCAGAGTAGCGACAAGGTCTGCTTTGCAGTGAGGTCTTCTTGGTGGACATCGCGTTGATCTGACTGTCGAGATGGCTCTGTTCTGCCTAAATGTTGTGAGACCTTGCTGACTGGCGGTTTGTCACTAGCGAGGATACCATGAAGGCTCAGGATTTTCAGGCACTTGTCGAGCGGTTGGGCGATCT
>NZGY01000100.1 GCA_002689605.1 Filomicrobium sp. | reverse complement strand
TGCCTGAAAATCCTGAGCCTTCATGGTATCCTCGCTGGTGACGAACCGTCAGTCAGCAAGGTCTCACAACATTTAGGCAGAACAGAGCCACGCATTTTCGTCTATGGCGAGCCTAACCTTTCGCGGCTCTATAATATTGGCCATGACGGGAAAATATCAGTTCCATTGATTGGCAACGTCAGCGCGCGCGGCAAAACCGTCGGGAAACTGAAACGAGTTATTGCGGCACGCCTTGGAGCACGCTACGTCCGCGATCCTCAGGTTTCAGTCGATGTACAACAGAACAGACCTTTTTATATCCTCGGCGAAGTCCGCAGCGCGGGACAATACCCCTTCGCAAGTGGCATGACCGTGCGGACGGCAGTTGCCATCGCAGGTGGCTACACCGAGCGTGCGGATGAAAACAGCGCCAAATTAACCCGACGAGTTAACGGTTTTGTAGAGGAAATTGAGGCAACTTCCAGCGATGTCGTTCGCCCGGGAGACACGATCTACATTCGTGAGCGCTTCTTCTAGGCGAATCCGTATTTGCCTTTTGTTAAGGGTCGCGCGATGCCGAAACTCAGAATTCTTCACTGCTTGCGCGCGCCGGTTGGCGGTCTTTTCCGTCACGTACGCGATCTGGTTCAGGAACAAGTTGCAGCAGGACACGACGTAGCCGTCATTTGCGATAATACAGCGGCCGACACGCTGACAGAGCAGCGCCTCTCTGATCTAACCAAACAACTCGACCTCGGCCTGCATCGCGTTGCTATGAACAGAGAGATCGGTCTCAGCGACTTCAATGCATTCCAAGCCGTTCGCGATCTCGCAAAGACACTCGAGGTAAATGTTATTCATGGGCATGGCACCAAGGGCGGTGCCTATGCACGTCTCGCAGCTAACGACATCCAGGCAAGATCTGTTGCAGTCTCAGGCACCTACACGCCGCACGGTGGCAGCCTTCATTATGATCCCAAGACCTTGAAGGGCCGCGTTTTCAGGTTCCTCGAGCAAACGCTAGCGAAGCGCAGCGATGCGATAATCTTCGAAAGCGATTACTCAAAGTCCCAATTCGAGACAAAAATCGGCACTCCAGAGTGCTTGGTCAAAGTAATTCCCAACGGTTTAACGACAAGCGATTTTGAACCAGTTACGACATCAGATGATGCCGCCGACATTCTTTTCGTTGGCGAACTCCGCGATCTTAAGGGCGTCGACACCCTGATCGAAGCAACTGCCATTCTTAAGAAAGACCAAGAAGTCAAAGTGCACATCGAAGGCGATGGACCAGGTCGCGATAAATTCGAGGAGATGTCCAGCAACCTGGGTTTAACTGAAAATGTCACATTTGCCGGAGCACAACCAGCTCGCGAGGCATTCGCAAACGGACGCTGCATTGTCGTGCCGTCTCGTGCAGAGAGCTTCCCTTACATTGTCCTTGGAGCGGCAGCCGCGGGTGTCCCTCTCGTTGCGACAAACATTGGCGGGATACCAGAAATCACCGCTGGAACCGAAACATCATTGATCCAACCAGACTCGCCAGAACGGCTTGCCGAACAGCTGGGCAAGCTCTTAAACAATGCATCTCTCGCCGAAACGCGCGCCGCAGAATTAAGGTCGACCGTACGATCGCGCTTCACAGCGTCGAAGATGGCGCAGGATATTCTCNCGGTCTATTATGACGTTCGCTCAAAAGCTGAGGGTGAGCTGNCCAAAGCTGCCTANGGCANTGCGCATTCAGCAAGCTTANAGCACGTTGGCTTCGAAAGCGTAGATANAAGTCTCTTANTCTTTTAGTAACCAATGAAAAAATCGCAGGTTAACGCGTAAGCCGTTTTGGCACATNGCCTGCTTCANTGCTGACAACTCAAGTTCACAACGCTCAAGCGTGAGTTGAAAGCAGATATGACACCCAATCAGATTTCAAGCCTAACTGCGCCTTCCAGCGACGCATCAGTGGCGCTACAGGTTCACCAGACACAAACTCTCCCACGACTTGCCGACTTTAATCTTGGTGACCGAACATCGCTTATTTCTCCAGCGGTCTTCGGCGGTTGTCTACGTCTTGCAGAGTTTGCCGGTCTCTCACTCGTTGGCTTCGCAATAGCTGTCCTTTACATCGCAGACCCGCGCGTTCTGGCATCCACGCAATATGTGNTAGCAATTGCAGGNACATCTCTTCTAGCTGTGGCCCTGTTCGAAGCCGCCCATCTTTATCAGCAGAAATCCTTCACGGTATTACTGCCAAACGTCCACCGACTGTTATTCGGTTGGTCAATCGCGATCGCAACGCTCATCGCCACTGTATTCTTTCTAAAACTCGGACCAGAATTCTCACGCGGCTGGCTCGCCTACTGGTTCGCTGGTGGCATTGCTGGCGTTCTAACTATTCGCACCACAGCTGTATCACTTGCACAAAGTTGGGCGAATGAAGGCCGCTTGAACCGCCGCGCCGTNATCCTTGGTGCAGGCGCCCCATGCAACGAACTGNTATCCANACTCGAAGATGACTCCCAGATCGACATTAAGATCTGTGGNGTCTTCGATGATNGCGATGATGAGCGCTCACCGGACTCAGTCAACGGCTATCCCAAGCATGGTGATGTTGATCGCCTTATCGAATTTGCCCGCAACACACGCGTAGATACTGTAATCGTAACACTGCCGATCAGCGCTGAAGATCGCCTTATCTCCATCATGAAGAAGCTGAGCGTTCTGCCAGCGGACATTCGCCTTGCCGTGAACGCGTCAAAACTGCGCTTCCGCCCGCGTGCATATTCGTACCTCGGTCGTATTCCGATGATCGATATGCTTGATAAACCAATCAGCGATTGGGGTGCAATTGCGAAGGCAGNATTGGACAAGTCCGTTGCTCTACTCGCCTTGATTGCCNTGGCTCCTGTCATGGCTGCTATCGCCATCGCTATCCGCATGGAAAGCCGCGGACCAATCCTATTCCGCCAAAAGCGTTACGGCTTCAATAACGAGTTGATCGAAGTTCTGAATTTCCGCTCTATGTATACCGACATGTGCGATGCCACGGCGAGCAAACTGGTCACGAAAGATGATCCACGCGTCACGCCTATCGGTCGCTTCATTCGCAAGACCAGCATCGACGAGCTTCCACAACTGTTCAACNTACTGAGTGGTGAACTCTCGCTTGTCGGTCCACGTCCACATGCTGTGCACGCCAAGGCAGCCGACCGCCTCTATGACGAAGCTGTNGAGGGTTATTTCGCACGCCACCGCGTCAANCCNGGCATCACCNGTTGGGCCCAGATCAACGGTTGGCGCNGTGAAACAGACACTGCGGAAAAGATTGAGAAGCGCGTTGAGTACGACCTGTACTACATCGAGAACTGGTCACTGATTTTTGATCTGTTCATTCTCGCCCGTACACCACTCGCTCTGCTGAAATCTGAGAACGCTTACTAGGCCCGGACGTTCGAGATACCCAGCACCAAATGGCCATAACCTTTCCACANACGGGGCAACTGCAGCAAACCTCAACGGGTATGCTGCAACCAGNCAATCAGCCCGCCGCTATNCGCATGATGTCGCTTAGCCTGGTTTGGCTGACGATCGCGTCTGGTGCGGTNGTGTTTGCTGAGCCTGCCCCGGTCGATGCGCTGATGCTCGTTTTGATCCTGGCTCTGCCGGTGGTTGNACTGGTCTCAATGAAGCCGGTACTTATTGTATTCCTATCGCTTTGGCTGATCGCTGGAGTATCGGGTCTTATTGCTGCCACCCAGGCATTCGATTTCGCACGCGCAGTCAAGCAGGGCGCANTCTCTATCTATCTTTATATNGGTTGCTNTATTATAGCCNCTTTCATCGCCAAGCGACCAGGAGCACACGCGCACCTGATCATGCAGGCTTATGTTTGTACGGCTGTGCTGGCATCGATCGCTGCGATTGTGGGATACTTTAGCCTACTGCCAGGAGCTTATGAGCTATTCACCAAATTCGGACGAGCTGCCGGGACTTTCAAGGATCCCAATGTGTTCGGTCCGTTCCTTGTCCCGCNACTGCTCTATGTTCTTCATCTCTCGATCCATCGGCGGTTGCGGCATGCAATTCTACCGGCGACAGTGCTGCTTTTCCTTACACTCGCAGTGCTATTGAGCTTCTCACNAGGCGCATGGATGAACCTTGCGATCTCCGGCGTAGTTTACGGCNTTCTTGCTTTCACAACAGCTGCAACCAATNGGCAGCGCCTCAAGTTGATCGTTCTTGGCGCAGTTGGCTTGGTCGCGATGGCAGGCGTCCTGATCTTAGCAGCTCAANAGCCGAAGATCGCAAAAATCCTGACTGAGCGCGCTCAAGTTGAACAATCTTACGATTCCGGCCCAGAAGGACGATTTGGCGGACAATCGAAAGCGCTTGCGCTGATCCCGACAAAACCATTCGGAATTGGCGCGCTGGAGTTCGGTGACCACTACCATCACGAGGAACCTCACAACGTCTACCTGACCATGATGCTCGAAAATGGTTGGATTGGCGGCCTGATCTACATTGTGATCGTGCTCTTAACGCTAAGCGTCGGCTTCGCTCAAACGCTCAAGCGATCCGAACTCCAACCGATCACAATCATTGCGTTCGCTGCATTCGTGGGCCTCGCGATACAAGGCCTAACGATTGATCATGACAATTGGCGTCACTACTACCTCGTCATGGCGTTGATTTGGGGAATTGTAGCTGGCCAAAGAGCAGCATCGCAGCAACAGCTGACACCATCACACGCTAACATCAGTGNTGGATTGACCGACGAGCCCCGCGCGCCATCGGCCCCAACGCGAGAACAAGAAGTGCGCACTTCGACAATTCTNGGCCCNGGTCGACATGTGATTGCAGCTGTGGATCCAGAAGCGCGCCGCGATCGNGCCCATCGGCCAAGGCGTCCACAAACGACCGCTTACACTTAANGCCCGCCGAACCCGCNACTCNTTCCAGTCTATTTCAAGTTACCATCAGATTATCCAACACGCGATTGCGTTCACCACCACAAGCTCCTAGCCTGACGGTTAAGACGAACCTGTTGCCCAGGAGCCGTGCTGATGTTCATTCGTACTGTCGAACCAGATCCGACACTTGAAGAATTCAGAAACGAGGTGCGAACTTTCCTCTCCAATGAACTCCCTGCTGACACACGACGCAAACAGGAACTTGGCCAGCATATCGAGCGNGATGAATATGGTGCTTGGCTCAATAAACTTGGAACCAAGGGATGGCTAACCGGCAAATGGCCTGTTGAGCACGGCGGACTCGGTTGGGGACCTGATAAGTTTGCCATCTTCAGCGAAGAATTGGGACANGCTAACTCCCCACCCATTGTACCATTTGGAGTCACNATGGTGGGGCCGGTGATCTACACCTTCGGCAACGACGCTCAGAAAGAAAAGTACCTAAAGGACATCCGCGAACACAATGCNTGGTGGTGCCAGGGGTATTCGGAGCCGGGAGCTGGTTCAGACCTTGCCAACCTGCAGACCCGCGCTGTGAGAGACGGTGACGACTACATCGTCAACGGTCAGAAAATCTGGACATCCTACGCGCATTGGGCGGACATGATGTTCTGCTTGGTCCGCACCAATCAAGATGTCAAAAAGCAGGAAGGCATCTCGTTCCTGCTGATTGATATGAAGACACCAGGTATCACCGTCAGGCCGATCATCGGGATCACCAAAGGCCACCACCTAAATGAGGTGTTCTTCGAAGACGTCCGTGTACCGGCAGAAAACCTGATCGGTGAAGAAGGCAAAGGCTGGACTTACGCAAAATTCCTACTNGCGAATGAGCGCGTGGGTGTTGTCGAAACCGGCAAATTCGAGCGCTATCTGGCCCATCTCCGTCATCTTCTCGAAACGACCAAAGAGGCGGGCGAGCCCTTATCCAAGCAGCCCGAATTTCAGCGCAAGCTCGCCGAACTGGAAGTCAGCTTTGAGACAGTGAAAGCATTGGTAGCTGATCAGCTTGCAGCCGCGCAACAGGAAGGCGCGCCATCACTCATGGGAGCGGCCGCGCTCAAGGTTCGCGGCTCTGAATTCCAGCAGGCCGTTTTGCAAACCATCATGGATGTCTTTGGGCGTCACGGCATGGCTTATCAAACCGGTGCGTTGCATCCGGGTTGGAATGGTGAGGCTGTCGGCCCCGATGAAATGGCTGGCCTTATCTATGAACACCTCTATCGTCGCGCTGCTACCATTTATGGCGGCTCTACCGAGGTCCAGAAGAACATCATCGCCAAAGGTGCACTCGGCCTTTAAGCAATTCGCCATCAAGGAAGCGCAATGCCATCGTTTAGCAGCGACGAACGTCAACTTCTGCAAGACAGCTTACAAGACTACTTTTCGAACAAATATTCGTTCAAACATTTTCGCGAACTCTCCAAGCCTGAGCATGCCGATGGCTATGGCAAGACGGAATGGAAGGAATACGCGGAACTCGGCTGGCTTGGTGTTGCACTCCCAGAAGATGCCGGAGGTTCAGATGCAGGACTGACTGAACTCGGAATCATTATGGCAGCCGCTGGGAGCGTGCTGGCTCTTGAACCATTCATCAGCACGACTGTTCTGGGTGCCAGCGCAATCGCAGCAGCTGGAAGCTCTGAACAGAAGCAAGTCCTCGGCAACATCGCAATCGGCAGCCAAACACTCGCCTTCTGTCATTCGGAACCAGATGCTGGTTATGCACGAGCCTATGTCTCATCCGTCGCCACCGAGAACGATGACACTTACACGATCAATGGCAGCAAGAGTTTTGCGCTGCACGCGGATGGTGCGGATAGCCTCGTCATCTCTGCGCGGATGGGCAGTCAAGATGGACCTCTCGCCCTTTTTCTCATTTCAGCCAGCACGGAAGGCATAGAGAAGGTCTCCGCCCCAACGCTTGACATGCGACGCGGCGCATCCGTGACACTCAAAAACGTATCCGTGCCCAAGTCGACAAGGCTTACAAATGGCTCTGATGACGTGACGCCAATTATTGACGATGTCATTGATCGCGGCGTGCTGGCCGTCTGCGCGGAAGCTGCGGGCGCAATGTCCGCGGTGACAGAACAAACCGTCGNATATCTCAAAACGAGAGAACAATTCGGCCAACCCCTGTCGAAGTTCCAGGTCTTACAACATCGACTTGTTGATATGAGCATCGCCACAGAGGAATCNCGTGCCGCGACCCATGGTGCATTGAAAGCTTATGATGACGGCGCANCCGATGCTCAGAAGAAAATTTGGAAAGCCAAAGTTCAGATGGCGAAGTCTGCCCGNTACGTNGGNGGCCANGCAATTCANTTGCACGGCGGCATGGGCATGACCGATGAATTGGCTATTGGCCATTACTACAAACGTCTGACCATNTGCGAAACAATGTTTGGTGACGCTGACTGGTACTTACGGCAGCTTTCANCAAAANCCTGAGCACAANAAGNTGCACNGTAACNANACCAGCNTCTTGGTTAACCGCCATCCNNAATACCATTTTGCTGCTCCAATTCGGTGGTTAACTGANGAATACAGAGCCNCGGATCGGCAATTTTTAGAAAAATTCNCCATCTGTGACGTAGGTAACAGAANGGTGNGCTGGCCTAGGCCATATTGGGTTCATCAGACACGGACCACACCAACGAAACGCTCAGAGAGTATCACCATGAAAAAGACCATCGCAGTTATAGCTTCCGCCGCAGCCATGATGATGATCGCATCAGCCCCATCAAGTGCAGCAGGCATGTCAGCCCTGAAAGCCTTGGAAACAGGCGCTGCAACATCAGATAACCTGGTTCACAAGACCGGCCGTCGTGGTCGCCGCATTGCAGCCGGCATTGCCTTGGGCATCGTCGGTGCAGCTATCGCAACTCACGCCTACCGCCACCACCACTACCGCCCGTCTCGCTGGGAGCGCCGTTGCAACTGCTGGGCACGCAAATGCGAATGGGGCAACGATCGTGCATGCTACCGCTACGACACACGCTGCTAAGCACATCCAATAGTTTCACTTCATTCGATGGTCGTATCTGAAAAGATGCGGCCATTTCACGTTTGAAGGGGGTTCAAACGACAGCTATCGATGAGATGCCTCGCGCAGCCAATAATTGACAGAGACGAGATGATGGCATTCGAGACAACATTCACCGTCGCCTGGGGTGATTGCGATCCCGGCGGCATCGTTTTCTACCCGCGCTTTTTTATTGGTTCGACACAACCCNCCAGCGCTGGCTCCAAGCAAACCAGCTATCACAAGNCATCCTTCAAGATCGTTATGGAATCATTGGCACCGNCCTCATAGACACAGGCGCGACGTTTAAATCTCCATTGCGTGACGGTGACGTAATGTGGGTCAACGCCTCTATCAGCGAATGGTCCCAAAAGTCATTTNGCATTGATTATGTCTGCTTGAAAGACGGGGCGGTTAGCGCGGAAGGTTATGAAGTTCGCGGATGGTTTGAACAGGTCGACGGCCGTCTCCGCTCCGGCGGAATACCGGACGAGTTTCGAGAACGGTTAAGCTAGCAACTGGCGACGATCAATTCTCCGCAATCCATTACTTCAAGGCTGCAAGCAGTGCATCCGTCAGGCGCCGTTTCGGGTTCTTGGGCCGTTCAAGCAGAGCCAGCTGACGTGTAAATTGCGGCTCGCCAAACGGAAGGCAGATGACCGTTTCAGGGAAGCTTGGCGCCCGCGGATGCTGCGGAACAACGGACACACCTAATCCGTGAGACACAAGTGCTGTGACCGCCAGTAGCGAGTCCACCTCCATATCGTCACGCACCACGATTCCAAGATCGTGTAATGCCTGATCGATCTGCTGCCCTGCCCAGGTCNTACGACTGAACCAAATAAANGGCAGCGATTTTAGAATTTCTTCAACCGGCCCCGGTTCGACGTCCCGAGGTGCGATGACGAACAAGGGCTCATCGACAAAGGTACGCATTTCCAGCCCATCAAGCGACCGCTTGGGNGCAGTCGACACGGCAACATCCAGATCTCCTCCGCGCACCAGCGAGGCNAGATCTCCAGATAGCCCGGTATGAATACGAACCTTTAGTTTGGGATGCTGCGCCCGAAGCTTGGCCAATGCCGGCGGCATCAGATCAGTCATAGCTGATGGCACAACGCCAGCATTGATAGAGCCGATGAGCTCATCTTCAGAACCGAGTCCCGCCATTTCATCAAGCAGATCGGCGAGGCGGCGCCCGTAGAAAACTAGCGCCGTTCCTCGATCAGTCAAAACCGGCGGACGCCTGCTGCGATCAATCAGGGGAACGCAAAGCTCTTCTTCCAGAGCTTTGACGTGCAAGCTCACTGCCGAATGGCTCAATCCTACCGCATCGGCGGCCGCAGACAGTGTCCCTGTCTCTGCNATAGCAACAAAACTTCTAAGCTGACGTAAGTTCATCCAAGCTCTTTCGTTAGGTTTCCTAACAATAACACTCAGATAAAGTCGTTTTACATAGCAAAATATTCAATCTAGAGTGTTCGCGATAGAAATTGCGTAATTGCGCTGTGATCACGCAAGCAAGACATTCCGGGGAGATTTGACATGTTCCAGTTGAACGAACAGCAGGAAGCACTGCAACTCGAAGCCCGGAAGCTAGCGCAAAGTACAATCGCTCCAAGAGCCGCTGAAGTCGATCGGACTGAGCAATACCCTTGGGACAATATCGAAGCCTTCACCAAAGCAGGTTTCATNGGNATGACCGTACCAACAGAGCTGGGTGGTCAAGGCCGAAGCTATCTCGATACCGTTCTCGTCATTGAAGAAATGGCGAAGGTTTGCGGCATAAGTGGCCGCATCATCGTCGAAGGCAACATGGGTGCAATNGGTGCCGTCCTCGCTTACGGCTCACAAGAGCAGCGTGAAATGGCCGCCACATACGTGCTGAGCGGTGATAAGCCCGCAATCTGCATCACGGAACCGAACGCAGGCAGCGCTGCAACGGAAATGACGACAACTGCTGTGAAGCAGGGCGATCATTACATCTTGAACGGTACCAAGCATTGGATCACGGGTGGTGGTGTTTCCCGCCTACATCTAATCTTCGCACGTCTTGTCGAAGATGGAGAGGATAAAGGCATTGCAGGGTTTCTCGCATTCCGAGATGAAGACGAGGGCCTTNTTATCGGTCGCCGCGAGCACGCAATGGGACTGCGTGGTATTCCGGAAACAGAAGTCCACTTCCAAGATCTGAAGCTGGGTCTGGATCGAATTATNATTCCGCCTGAAGGCGTCAAGCGCGGTTTCGCAGGCTTGATGAATGCCTACAACTCACAACGCGTGGGTGCTGGAACTGTCGCGTTAGGTGTTGCTCAAGGCGCTTACGAAACCGCCCTGGCCTTCGTGAAAGAGCGCCGTCAGTTTGGTCGACCAATTGCCGAGTTCCAAGGTCTTCAGTGGATGCTCGCGGATGCGAAGATACAACTCGACGCTGCACGCCTGATGATCTGGCGCGCGGCCGCGAGCGCTGAAACTTCAGGCTCAGGTTTCCCGGACGCGTTGCTGGCGGCTGAAGCAAAAATTATAGCATCCGAAACGGCTATCAAGGTAACAAATGACGCTTTGCAGCTGCACGGCGCCAACGGATATGGCCGTTCACTTCCGCTGGAGCGCATGGTTCGTGATGCCCGCATGTTCACCATCGGTGGCGGTACAGCCCAGATGCTTCGCAATCTGGTCGCCGGTCGCATCCTTGATATGAAGACACCGCAGACCCGCGATGGTTACTCGAATGTCANCAACTCAGAGCAAAAGGCANCAGTGCTTGTTGAAGCTGCAGAGTAACAAACCTCCAGCCCTACGCTAATCAAACACGCAATTCGTAGTTCGAATTGATAAANTATTGCTGCTAGGTTACCGCCGATACTCAGCACTTGGCGGTAACCTCAATGCGCTCCTACGTCTTAACGAAACTTNTCTCTTCTCTCATACTTTTAGCAACGGTTTTGGTGGCATCATCGGTGCCAACGTTTGCCCAGGTCGCGACCGTACTTTCCGGCAACTCGCAAAAACTTGAAAAGCCGATAACCTTACCNAGTCCGCTAACGCAACAAGCAATTCGCGATCTTTTATCGACGCTTGATGACAAGCAGGTTCGCGCCCTTCTGCTCAACCGCTTGAGCGAGCNAGCTGATGCACGCGCCAAAGAACTTGCCAGCCAGGACGGACGATCTTTAACAGAGATTGTCGGAGGTTACGGCACGGACCTGCTAAGCTCGATCAGCATAACGTTTGCCAAAGTAACCGAGATGCCTGATCACATCGCAGCGGCAGCGGCGCAGTTCTCACAGGGCCGGAAAGGCGCGCCCATTTCTCTTTTCA
Organism: Filomicrobium sp.; assembly: GCA_002689605.1. Taxonomy (GTDB): domain Bacteria; phylum Pseudomonadota; class Alphaproteobacteria; order Rhizobiales; family Hyphomicrobiaceae; genus Tectiglobus. The sequence continues at coordinate 16,064 of NZGY01000100.1, read as the reverse complement.
TTATTGCATTCGTCGGATCGGTGATAGCTGGATTTGTCGGAGCATTTGCATTGCGTCGCGCATCCGGAAAGCTCGAAGAGAGCATCGTCGCTGTGATGCCACAATCTCTTTGGCACAAGTTCAGGCTTCTGGTTCTTCGCTTCTTCTTTCAACTCAGCCGCGTCATTGCTTTCTTTTTGATCGCGACTGCATTCAATCTCATAACAACCCAATTCGGATCTCCTGACCGCTACACCGTTCAGCTCATCATTAAGTCGATATCCTGGGTCTGGCTTGTGCTGGCAATGACAAGGTTTGTCCTCGCTCCGACCAAGCCAACTCTTCGGCTTTGTCCGTTTGATGACGAAACAGCCAGTTTCCTGACCTGGCGAACCTGCGTAATAGCAGCGATTGCCGCTGTCGGTTTTGGCTTACTCGGATGGATGCTGCAGTATGGCATGCAGTTTGGAGCATCGCGCCTCGGCTTCTGGGTCAGCCTGGCGTTGCACTGCGTTATCATCTCAACCATCTGGCGGGCGCGACACGGCATCAGTAAAATGCTGGCGCACGGCGAAAGTAGTCCTGTCAGATCACTTCGGCTTTCGACCATTTGGCCATGGATTGCCATCGGCCTTGTGCTGGCACATTGGCTGATCGTGGAAGTGATCGTCGCGAGCGGCAACGCCACGCCGCAGCTTCTACCAGTCATGATGATGACACTAGCCATTCTGATTGGCTTGCCCATGATCGAGCACGCGCTACGCGCCATCATTCTCAATGCAATACCCTTTGACGAAGAAGCGGCCCCAGCCATGCTTGCAGCCCATCGCGAAACACAACGCGGAGCTGTTAGATGCGGGCGCATTCTCCTCAGCATTGCTCTCTTCTTCGGACTGCTACGGTTGTGGAGCGTGGATGTCTTTGCGTTGGCCCAACAAGGCGTTGGCGCTCGTTTTGCCGGAGCTTTGATCGACGTTGCAATTGTCGTGATGCTTGCCTACGCAATCTGGGAACTCGTCACGATCGTAGTCAATCGCCAGATCGCCATAGAACGAGCCGAAATGGGCATTGATCCAGATGCTGAAGTCATGTCTGACGGTGAAGGTGGCAAGGGTGAATCACGCCTCGCAACGATACTTCCTCTCGTTTAACTCATTTTCAGAATTGCAATCGCAACACTTGCCNGTTTGGCCGTTATAAGTGCGCTCGGCGTCAACATAACACCCTTGCTAGCAGGCGCTGGTATTATAGGTCTCGCCATCGGTTTCGGCGCACAGACCCTCGTCAAAGATATCATCTCAGGAATGTTCTTCTTGATCGATGATGCCTTCCGCAAAGGCGAATACATCGACATTGGAGATGTCAAAGGAACCGTCNAAAAGATCTCCGTTCGGTCAATGCAGCTACGTCATCATAATGGCCCACTCAACACGGTTCCATTTGGTGAAATCAACTTCATCACAAACTTTTCGCGCGATTGGGTCGTTATGAAACTTCCCCTTCGACTGACCTACGACACGGACGCAGAGAAAGTCCGGAAGATGATCAAGAAGCTGGGTCAGGAGATGCTTGAAGATCCAAACCTGGGCCCGCAATTCCTACAGCCGCTAAAATCGCAAGGTGTTATTCAGATGGAAGACTCCGCTATGATCATGCGGGTCAAGTTCATGACGAAACCGGGCGATCAGTGGGTTATCCGTCGAACCGTCTTCGCNAAAATTCGGGATCTCTTCGAGCGAGAAGGCATAAAATTCGCTCATCGCGAGGTCACGGTTCGACTGGCAGANGAAACCGNGNGCGCCCANCTCAACGAGAGCGAAAAACAAGCTGTGAGCGCTGCGGCTCGCTCTGCTGTTGAAGACGCCNAGCCGACATAGCCAAGCCGGCTTAANCTGGCGACTATCACGCATGTTATTCGCAGGAGTCAGTTTGTCGGCAAACTGAGAGGCTCAGCGCTGCGCACGCACAGGCTGCGGCGCCACCAGAACGGGNCGCGCACGCAACACAGCGCGACATGCGTTTGGTAGTTGCGCCAACATCATCGGTGGCCGCTTCTTTCTTGGACGACGTTTGATCGGCTTCTTTGGTTTCGGTCGTGGCTTCAGGCGTGCATGTAGCCATTTGTACCAACGATCAAGTTCGGCACCGCATCCATCGCCGCCGCTAGGTGGTTTCTGCCCGCGACATCCAGGACTACCAGGGGGACAACGCAAACGCACATGAAAGTGGTAGTTGTGTCCACGAACCGGGCGTATTTTGGAAAGCCAAGCGCGATCCTCACCTGCAGTTTCACAAAGTTTCTTCTTAATTGCAGGATGCACAAGAACGCGCTGCACCTCGCGNAAGGATGTAGCCCTCTTGATGACCCTNGCATGTGCTGCGGTCCAAACCTTTGGGTTCACTTCAAGGTGGTTCTTAGTCAGCGTGAAGGTAGCCGACAGCCTCTCCCTTTCTCGGCGCGTCAAGCGGCGATTAGGCATCGGTGTCAGCCAGATATCTGCATCCAGCCCAACTTGATGGCTTTGATGACTGGGCGGCATCGGACCACCACGCGGCATTGAAAGATCTCCAACCAGAAGACCATTCCAACCATCATACTTCCGCGCCTGGGCAGCTAACCGTTTCACAAACCGAATAGNGACCGGGTGGGCCCAATGACGATTGCGCGACAACCGCATGGCTTGCCACGCCGGCCCATCATTCTCGAGCTTAACCCCACCAGCCAGACAGCCACGCGTATAATATCCATACGTCGCTGACTTCATAGCCGCGCCGACCTTCACAGCNTTGAACAGCTGTTTGGCGGNCGGTTCCGGCAGTTTACGGATACGCTTATCCAACGCCAATGGCTTTGGCTCAGGTAACGNTTGCTGCGCCAAAGCCGGCAACGCATATCCTGCGATCGTCAGTGAAAATATGACGGCGACGGGCTTCATCGATAGCTCCTTACGTGGCGAAGCGAAAGATTTGCTCAAGAGGTGGCAAAATTAGGACTTATAGAGAATNGCAAACAACTCAACCAATTACATAAACGAACNCGNTCACGTTGAGGAATGATGGGACNATAGCTGTAGTCCCACNACACCGGCAACAACGAGAATCAANCTCACGACCTTCATTGCTGATACCGGCTCGCGAAAACACAAAATTNCGATGATNGCAATCAGTGCCGTACCGGCTCCAGCCCAGATTGCATATGCGATTGAGAGCTCAATATACTTCAGCGTGATCGTTAAACCTGCGAGAGCAGCTGAGTAGCAAACAAACACACCCACTGAAGGCCAGAAGACGCTAAAGCCGTTGGAGAGCTTCATCATTGTCGACCCGACAACTTCAAGCAGTATAGTGACGGCAAGGATAAGCCAGGCAAACATNNTGNCNTCAATTCTGGGGTATTGAATCTAAACTGGAGCATGCCAGTGCTCAGCTGCATTCACACTACGAAACTCAACTAGGCTTTTGGCTCATGTCAGAAATACTGTTCCTTGACAATCTTCCAGACCAAGAGCCCATAGCACATGTCCTACTGGCGCACGGTTCAATGGCTGCCATGGACAGTCCATTCCTGGATGAGCTGGCAGTAAACCTCGTCGAAAGGCAATTAGCCGTTCATCGTTTCGAATTCGCCTATATGGCGGAGCGCAGAAGCACGGGAAAGAGACGCCCCCCACCAAGAGCAGAAAGACTGACTANAGAATATGTTGAGGCGATCACCCAAGTTAGAGAAAGCCGGGTTNGCCAGGACGACAAACTCATTATTGGCGGAAAATCTCTTGGCGGTCGGGTTGCTAGCATGGTTGCAGTCGAATGCAGTGAAAACAAGCTCATCGATGGCGTGGTCTGTCTCGGTTACCCGTTTCATCCACCGAAGCAGCCGGACAAGCTTCGAACAGAACACTTGGAAGATTATNCGTGCCCAGCNCTCATCGCTCATGGAGAACGTGACCCTTTTGGCTCCCCGGATGAAATCGAAACATATNCGCTCGACCCAAGGATTGAATTTCATTGGGTCAGCGATGGAGATCACGATTTTGCTGCGCGCAAACGATCTGGATTTACCCAGTCGGGCAACATCGCAGCCNCGGCCCAAGCCATNGCGAAGTTCGCCGCNAAGTTAAAATANAATTGAGCAAACAGATGGTGNATTTCCTCTTCACGTCTGATTTGATACCGAAAGGNNCANNTACGCNTCGGCCNGTNTTNCGCACNGAGAAAGNCNNATGGGTCCAAAGCAAATCCTGATTGCTCTCANAGCCCTCGTACTGAGTGCCGGATCAACGCTGGCTCAATGCGATGTAAACAGCCTGGAGCGNTTCCTTGATAAGCGAGCATTTGAGCTTTCGGCTGATCAAAAAATCGAACTCTATGCTGACCGGTTGGTTCGTTATTACGGCAAACAGAACGTTGCTAAAAACTCAGTTTATCGCTCCATGGTTGCGTGGGAAAAACGTTGGCCCGCGCGCGTTTACAAGTTCATCCGTGTGANGGATTTCAAAGAAACCGATGAGCGCGATGCCTGCCGGGTGACCTTCGATTACCGTTTCCTCGCCTACAGCCCGCAACGTGACAAAATCTCAGCCGGCATCGGCTCTTCAACACTCGTCCTCGCAGATCTCGATGGTACCGGCGAGTTCAAAATCATCGGCGAACTTGGTGATGTCCGTTGTCGCGGATTGAAAAAATTTGCCCGCAGTCGTTGCTGATTAGCATTTGCAANGTTTCGCCTAACAGATCAGCATAGCTGCCAATGCATGCGTGCCATTGGCNGCTCCCAATTCNCTTGCTTGATCCTCTAAGGATCATTCACGGCTGGCGTCATACGCGGACTAATAGTANNGTCAGAGACCAGTATGCAACGAACCCGCATCGGCTCGGTGGCATTTGCAGGTTCCTCAATAGTTCGGCGTAGTTTTCAAGCACATATTGGAGCATCCCATGGAGTATTTTGATCTAGGGCCTTACTGCCGCAAAGTTACGACATCATCTGACGGTGCACAGCTTTGGTTTGACCGAGGATTGAACTGGCTCTTCGGTTTCAACCATGGCGAAGCGGTGAAGTGCTTCAAAAAGGCGATCGAACACGATGAAGGCTGTGCGATGGCTTACTGGGGTATCAGCTACGCCTCCGGACCCAACTACAACCTGCCTTGGCACCTCTACGACCCCAAGGGCAAACAAAGGGCGTTGGAAGCGGCCTACGATGCCATGCAATCCGCGCTCGCTCACATCGACAAAGTCAGCCCTGTAGAGCAGGAGCTAATCCGCGCGCTGGAGTCCCGTTACCAGTCNCGCGAAGCACTCGANGACATGTCTCCTTGGGACAAAGACTACACAAACGCGATGCGTAAACTTCACCAAACNTACCCGNATGACTTAGAAATTCGGTCTGCGTTTGTTGAAGCCATTATGGACGAGACACCATGGAAAATGTGGGATCTCACGACGGGTCAACCAGCNGAGGACGCCGGCACGGTAGAAGCCATGCAAGTTCTCGAAGATGCGTTTAACGACATACCGGCTTCATGGGACCATCCCGGCCTATTGCATCTCTATGTGCATCTCATGGAAATGTCTCCGTTCCCACAGAAAGCACTTCGAGCTGGTGATCGACTTCGCCAAATCATGCCGGACTCCGGCCACCTGATCCACATGCCGACGCATATNGATGTCCTATGCGGTCACTATCATGATGTACTCGTCTACAATCAAAAAGCGCTAGGTCCGGACCGCCGCTTCCTGGCGTACTCCGATGATCCCGGCATTTATCTTGTCTACATCATTCACAACTTCCACTTCGCGATTTACGGCGCGATGTTCCTCGGCCAGTTCAGCCCCGCCATAGCTGCCGCCGAAGAGTTGATTGCAACCATCCCAGAAGCTGCCTTGCNGGTAGAGTCACCGCCAATGGCTGACTTCCTGGAAGGGTATCTGACCATGAAGCAGCATGTTCTGATCAGGTTCGGCAAGTGGGAACAAATTATCGAGCAGGAGCTGCCTGAAGACAAAGAGCTCTACTGCTCAAACGTCGCGATGATTCACTATGCGAAGTCAGTCGCGCACTCAGCGCTTGGCAATGTCAAAGAAGCTGAGGCTGGAAAGGAGAACTTCCTCGCAGTCAAACAGCTTGTCCCGGAAAGCCGCCGCGTACACAACAACAAGATGGAAGACTTGCTGAACGTCGCAGAGGAAATGCTGAACGGTGAGTTGGAATACCGCAAGGGGAATTACGAGGCCGCGTATGACCACTTGAGAAAGTCAGTCGANCTTGATGACGCCCTGCCGTATGACGAGCCTTGGGGCTGGATGCAGCCAGCACGTCACGCGCTTGGTGCATTGCTACTCGAGCAAGGTCATGTCGAGGAGGCCGAAGCAGTGTATCGATCGGACCTAGGGATTGATGGCAAACTAAGCCGGGCCTGCCAGCATCCTGAAAATGTTTGGTCGTTACACGGCTTGTACGAGTGCCTGACCCGTCGCGGCGAAAAAGTAGAGTCAGCTCTAATTAAACCTCGACTGGATCTTGCCGTCGCGAGAGCCGAAGTGCCAATCAAGGCGTCATGCTTCTGCCGTCAGGTCGCAATGGCAGCGGAGTAAATTCACGGCAAAGCAGTCCACTCTCTCAGCGAGAGTGGACCAACTCACCATCAAAGACTTCTGTGGCGGACAGCGGCAGATCGGGCCAAGGCGGCCACAACCAATGGATCCAGCTGCAAGCGGCCTGCAAGCAACTGCAGGAAGCGGCGCTCCGCTGGATTCGATCGTNGATCGGAAGCCGCAACATCTGCTGCAAGAGCAAATGCTGTTTCGCGCAGGTCTTCAGGCAAGGCAGACGCGATCATATCCAGCACAGTGTTTAGGCCATCATCAGCCGACACAACTTTCGCGCATTCCTTCGACTCGGTGATGAGATCATTCTCGTCGAAGTCCTGAAAGACTGGGAGTTCCTTAACAATCCAACCGATGCGGCCAAGCTCGGCATCCGACATCTTGGCGTCTGCAGCTGACGTCGTGATCATGGCGTAAATGATAGCTTGTTGCGGTGACAATATGCTGGCCATGGGCTCCTCTGTCTTNGCCTTCTTGTCCGGTATTCAACGCGGATCNTGTTAACCGACNATNGTCATCGAATTGATNGACCCGATCGTTCACCNAACCAATATAGGCGTCGAACTCACAAGNGGCCAGAGCNGCTGAAGCTCTAGAGCCCGATTCACGTTCCGGCNAACAAAGTGGGCAAGTCGAGCGGTGATTCCATTCGGAACGATCNTGCTCTGGTGCTGAGGCACTTTCAACAGAGATGTTAGAAAGGAATGACCACGCTCTGGAAGCGCAGTGCTTANNCGTCATTCGAGCCTCGTGGAAAGTTCAGTAGGCGTAGGCACCTCTGCCTCCCCCCAAAAAAAATNCTCCGCCGAAACCAGTCCGGCGGAGANTTTTTTCGAGCCTGTAGAGCGACAATATTACTTGCAGGCTTTCTGACTTGCTGTGCACTTTGCGATCAGCAAGTTATCATCGCATTTTACGCGCATTTGGCCCTTTGCCGACATTCCCTTCGAAATGATTGAAGTNGTCACTGAGGCTTTTGCCGTCAGTGCAGCTCCCGGCAAAGTAATCATTTTGACGGTTGAGCTAACCTTGGAGCACTTATGGCCCGCCGCATTGGCCGGAGTAGACACGGCCGCAGCACTTGCCAACAACGCACACGCCGCTAACAATCGANTAGTATTCATACTTTACACCTCCTCTGCAGGCAGCCCCTCCGCCCGCGTCTGCGCCGCGCAAGCTAAGAAAACTAGGCTCACACCCGTCGCCTACTCCCTAGGCAATTTCTCTTNCTACCAGCCACAACGCACCTTNGAATNANGCCATATAACCGAGCGCAAGGCTACGGACGCCTCAGNTTTTACAGGTAAGAGTTGCATCGANAGCACTTTTAGGGGGTGAGCTGTAAGATCCGCTNGGCCAATGCCATGGAGTCAACCGTGACCGACCCAATCGATCATCCAACATCCTGATCGAGGCCAAGCTCACGAAGCGAACGAACCGCCGCGCACATATGCCAACGAGAGCCGACGCTTGGCCATTGTACTAGGGAGCCTTAGTCCACTCAGAGACTGGTTNANATGTCAGATTACTATTGTAGTACTGAGNCTTACCAGTCACCTCTTCTCCAAGCCAAGCTGGTAGCTCTAGTTGCTGATGTTCATCNGTNAGCTCGATCTCAGCAAGCACAAGGCCNGCATTGGCGCCTTCAAATACGTCGACATCCCAGACGACATCGCCCACTTGAACGGGATAGCGCACTTTCTCAATCGGCTCCCCCTGGCCAAGAGGTAGCAACTCCATGGCCTCATCAACGGGAATGCGATACTCAAACTCAGATCTGATTAAGCCGATATCGCTGGATTTGATCGTTAACCATGCCTCAGCACCATCGACAATNCGAACACGAACAGAAGCTTTGTCGGTTGTCGCCAGATAGGTCTGTTTGAGGGCTCGACCTTGCCCGGCATCAACCTGCCAAGCCTCTGAACTTAAGAGGAATTTACGCTCTATCTCTAAGTTCATTGGGCGTTCAACTATTGATTGCTTCTGCTGGCCACTTNCGCCGATGACACAACTGAGCAAGGCAAGCTTATGTGACAGCTATTTAGGCCTCTGACAAAGATTGGGAATATTCCCACGATCATTGTAAACAGACCACACACGGTCGAATGGTCACGGTATGAAAACTGCGCAAAATCCGCTTGCGTAAGGNTAATNAGGTCAGGTATGNNGTCCTTTGTCGNNTTGCGTCGANCAATNAGCACAANAAAGCACNCAGCGCCTGTCCAGCGAAAGCAAGCGGAACAGAAATTCGGCCGAAGGGGGTCTTCAACCCTTAAATACATAACTGAAGTCGCAGGCTGTGCTANTGGCTGGCTTGAGTACCAATCTCTGGACGGTACTTACGACAAAAAGAGCGGATTGACCTAAGTCGCGCGTACTGACAGGTCCGCGCGTACTGACAGGTCACGGTTAGAACTAACCAACGTATCTGCGCGAGGAACGAACACATCAAGCCTTTACGCTCCATGTGTTCTTTGCTCATAAGAACTGGGCTCCACCAAGTGAACTTGGTNGGGAGGGCGAAATACGGACGATGACGAGGCAGCCGACGATGAACGATGTGCGCCAGACAGGCAGAACACCAGGACAGCAAGGACTTTACGATCCAGCTAATGAACACGACGCTTGCGGTGTCGGCTTCATCGCAGACCTGAGTGCAAAGAAAACGCACAAGATTATCGAAGATGGCCTCAAGATTCTCGTCAACCTGACTCACCGNGGCGCTGTCGGAGCTGATCCACTGGCTGGCGATGGCGCCGGTATGTTGATCCAAATTCCGCATGATTTCTTNGTGGCANAGTGCGGCTCACTCGGGATCGATCTACCAGACGCTGGCGAATATGCAGCCGGTCACATCTTCATGCCAAGCGACAAGCGCTTTCGCCGCGAGTGCGAAGCACAGTTTGAGCGCAGCTGTAAAGAAGAAGGCCTGGTGCTCTTAGGCTGGCGTGATGTCCCAACAGATAATAGCTGTCTGTCTGAGCCAACGATTTCGGTCGAGCCATTCCATCGCCAGGTCTTTGTCGGAAAAGGCGATGACATCAAAGATGATGATCATTTCGAGCGCAAACTCTACGTACTGCGCAAGGTGGTCAACAACACCATTCATGCCAAGTTCGCTGATCTCGGAATGTCGGACAGTGACAATGACTTTTACATTGTCTCNCTCTCCAGCCGCACGATTATTTATAAGGGTATGTTCCTATCCGACCAGCTGGGCGCCTACTACGCTGATCTCCANGATGAGCGGCTGACATCTGCGTTAGCTCTTGTTCACCAGCGCTTCTCAACCAATACATTTCCATCTTGGAAGCTTGCCCACCCTTACCGCATGGTGGCCCACAACGGCGAGATCAACACGCTCCGTGGCAACGTCAATTGGATGGCCGCACGCCAGGCCTCTGTCAGCTCAGAGCTGTTCGGTGACGACNTGCAAAAACTGTGGCCGGTTTCTTACGAAGGCCAGTCTGACACCGCCTGCTTTGACAATGCTCTCGAATTTCTAACGATGGGCGGTTATTCGCTTTCCCACGCGGCCATGATGCTAATCCCGGAAGCTTGGGCCGGGAACCCNTTGATGGACAGCAACCGGCGAGCCTTCTACGAGTACCATGCCGCTCTGATGGAACCATGGGATGGTCCGGCAGCAGTTGCATTTACGGACGGTCGCCAGATTGGCGCTACTCTGGACCGCAATGGTCTACGCCCGGCTCGGTATTTCGTAACCAAGGACGGCATGGTCATCATGGCGTCCGAAGCNGGCGTTCTGCCAACTCCTGAAGAAGAGATTGTCGAAAAGTGGCGGCTTCAACCAGGTAAGATGCTCTTGATCGATCTCGCTGAAGGTCGGATCATCTCTGATGATGAGCTCAAGGCAGATCTGGCTGCGAAGCACCCCTATCAGTCTTGGCTGGATGCTACTCAGATTGCAGTTGGCGACCTTCCACAGGCGCCATCGCAGGCACCCAAANCCAATGTTGCGCTGCTCGATCGCCAGCAGGCATTCGGCTACACACAAGANAGCCTNAAGTTCCTGATGGCACCGATGGCGCACACNGGCCAGGAAGCCATCGGCTCTATGGGAACGGATACGCCGATTTCCGCACTATCAGACAAAGCGAAACTCCTACACACCTACTTCAAGCAGAACTTCGCTCAGGTCACGAACCCGCCGATTGACCCNATCCGGGAAGAACTCGTGATGTCGCTGGTATCGTTTATCGGTCCGCGGCCGAACATTCTTGACCTTGCTGGTTCGTCTAAGCAAAAGCGCCTGGAAGTTTTCCAGCCAATCCTGACAAACGATGAGCTAGAGCGCATCCGCCAGATTGCNGCTGTGCCGGACAATCAGTTCCGGACACTAACGCTCGACATNACCTATCCAGCGGAAGCAGGCGCAGANTGGATGGAANGCGCACTCGACACGGTATGTAGNCAGGCTGAGACTGCCGTGGAGAAGGGTTACAACATTATCGTATTGTCCGACCGCTGGGTTGGTGCGGACCGCATTCCTATTCCATCATTGCTGGCAACTTCAGCTGTCCACCATCACCTAATCCGCCGCGGCCTTCGNACATCTGTNGGCCTGCTNGTCGAAACAGGTGAAGCCCACGAGGTCCATCAGTTTTGTACACTCGCCGGTTTCGGTGCCGAGGCGATTAACCCGTACCTCGCNTTCGAAACCATTGTTGACTTGCTACCAGAGCTTGATGAGGACCTTACAAAGGNAGAGGCAATCAAGCGCTACATCAAGGCGATCGACAAAGGCATGCTCAAGGTCATGTCCAAGATGGGCATCTCAACCTATCAGTCATACTGTGGTGCTCAGATTTTCGACGCGGTCGGCCTCCATGGCGACTTTGTTGAAAAGTACTTCACAGGTACACACACGCAGATCGATGGCGTTGGCTTGGAACAAATCTCCAAGGAAACGGTTGAGCGTCACCGTCAGGCTTTCGGGGACGTACCAGTTCTCGAGAACGCCCTGGAAGTCGGTGGCGAATACGCTCTCCGCATCCGCGGTGAGGCTCACAGCTGGACAGCTCCTGTTGTTGCTGATCTCCAGCACGCCGTACGCGGCAATCTTCCCGAGAAGTACGAGGCGTATTCCCGCCAGGTCAATGAACAGTCAGAGCGGTTGATGACAATGCGCGGGCTGTTCCGGCTGAAGAGTGCGGANGAGNTGAAGCGCAAGCCAGTCGACATCGACGAGGTCGAGCCCGCGCAANAGATCGTCAAGCGCTTTGCCACTGGGGCCATGTCTTTTGGTTCGATCTCTCGCGAAGCACACANCACGCTTGCCATTGCGATGAACCGAATTGGCGGAAAGTCAAACACTGGTGAAGGCGGTGAAGAGCCCGATCGATTCACGCCGATGGCCAATGGCGATTCGATGCGTTCTGCTATCAAGCAGGTTGCCTCAGGTCGCTTCGGTGTCACAACTGAGTACCTGGCAAACTCGGACATGATGCAGATCAAGATGGCTCAGGGTGCCAAGCCCGGCGAAGGCGGTCAGCTACCAGGTCACAAGGTTGACCAGACCATCGCAAAGGTCAGGCATTCGACACCCGGTGTTGGCCTGATCTCGCCACCACCCCACCACGACATTTATTCAATCGAAGATCTCGCGCAGCTCATATACGATTTGAAAAACACCAACCCGAGCGGCGATGTATCGGTCAAACTCGTCTCAGAGGTTGGCGTCGGAACTGTTGCGGCTGGCGTGTCGAAGGCTCGAGCCGACCACGTAACAATTTCCGGCTTTGAAGGTGGTACCGGGGCATCTCCGCTGACATCGATCAAGCACGCAGGTTCACCGTGGGAAATCGGTCTTGCCGAAACTCACCAGACACTTGTCCTTAATCGCCTGCGCAGCCGGATTGCTGTACAGGTCGACGGTGGTCTACGGACCGGCCGCGACGTTGTCATCGGTGCACTCTTAGGCGCTGACGAATTTGGCTTCTCAACCGCTCCTCTGATTGCGACCGGCTGCTTGATGATGCGCAAATGCCATCTCAACACCTGCCCGGTTGGTATCGCCACCCAGGACGAGCGCTTAAGAGCAAAGTTCAATGGCCAACCAGAACACGTCATCAACTTCTTCTTCTTCGTTGCTGAAGAAGTCCGCCAATTGATGGCTGCAATGGGCTTCAAGACCTTTGCGGAGATGATCGGCCAATCGGACGCTCTCGACAAAGATCGCGCCATTGATCACTGGAAAGCAAACGGGCTCGACTTCACCAAGCTTTTCTACAAGCCCAAAGCACGTAAGGGCGAGTCCATCTACAATAGTGAGCGCCAACACCATGGCCTNGAGGCCGTGCTTGATCGCAAGCTGATTGAACTCGCCAAGCCAGCCCTCGAAGACAAAAAGCCTGTCAAAGAAGAGCTGGAGATCAACAACACAAACCGCACGACAGGCGCAATGCTCTCTGGAGAGATTGCNAAGCGCTACGGACATGCGGGATTGCCGGAAGACACGATCTGGCTNACCTTGAAAGGAACTGCCGGCCAGAGCTTCGGCGCTTGGGTTGCGAATGGCGTCACGCTTGATCTCGTCGGTGAGGGCAACGACTACGTCGGCAAAGGCTTGTCCGGTGGCAAAATCATCGTTCGCCCNGACGAGAAGTCGGGCATCACACCTGAAAAGAGCATCATCGTCGGAAACACCGTTCTCTACGGCGCCATCACAGGCGAATGCTATTTCCGCGGCGTAGCTGGCGAGCGCTTTGCTGTTCGCAACTCAGGTGCCATTGCAGTTGTCGAAGGCACGGGCGACCACGGTTGTGAATACATGACTGGTGGTATCGTCATTGTTCTCGGACCAACCGGCAGAAACTTTGCAGCAGGCATGTCAGGCGGCATTGCGTACGTCCTGGATGAAGCCGGTGATTTCGAGCAGCGCTGCAACATGTCCATGGTCGATCTNGAACCGGTGGAAGCCGAGGAAGAAATCATGAGAAAGCTGTCCAACCAGGGCGGCGATCTTGAAAGCCACGGCCTCGTTGATGTGATGAGCGATATGACATCTCACGACGCAGAACGCCTGCACCAGTTGATCGAGAAGCATGCGCGTTACACCAACTCGGCACGTGCTCAGGAGATTCTGTTAGACTGGGCCAGTTACCTTCCGAAATTCCGGAAAGTTATGCCGGTTGAATATCGCCGGGCATTGGCTGAGATGACGAAACACCAGGAAGCAGACTCAACAGGTCTCGATGTGATTGAGATTGGGCTGCAGCATGTAAAAGACAAGCGGACTTAGAACTTTGGGTTCGGTATCACTCATAAACCAGATGGTTGTCGCTCTTGGGCTTGTCCTCGGCTTGTTCATTGCTTATCGCGCCTGGTTAATTCACACAGAATCGCAAGATCTGAGCAGTTTTCATAAACAAAGCGATCAGCTGGTGCAGATCGCAGATGAAGGCTGGGCCGGCGGCTTTGGCAGTATCAACGTCGTTTGCCGCGAGGGGAAAGCGAACCACTTGTTGGTCTTTTGGCGGATGCCATGTCGTTCGGGCCCCGGTGGATGTAAGTATCCAGAAACAGTCGACAANTCTTGGCCATCCACTGNCACAACCGATCNGCCNGGGGACGCCAAGAAGTCGCTTCCGCAGTCTGTATCACTCATATTCGAAGCTGAGGATGAATCCNTAAAACTCGCACCNGTTAAGCTCTCCGATATGTCGATCGGAAGGCGCGAGCATGGTGAGATTTTTATCAGCAAGCAACTTGGGAAGCAGACNGTAGATAATTTCATCGACCNCATGGTCAAATCGACCGGTCGTTTCACGATCAATGTCGGCGAACAGTCAGAGTGGTTCTATCTCAAGCGTCTCGCCAATACGCCAGAACGATTTAAACAGGTCTGCAGCCGCGGCTAGCACGCTCGGACTTACAACGGAAACGTCTACGAAGCAGGNTTAAGGATATGGGCAAGGTCACAGGCTTCCTGGAAATCGATCNCGAAGACCGTATTTATCNTCCGGTCGAAGAACGCCTGAAGCATTGGGGTGAGTTCGTAGTTCCGCTAGGCGATGAAGGAACGAAGGCTCAGGCAGCCCGTTGTATGGATTGTGGCATTCCGTATTGCCACAACGGTTGCCCCGTCAACAACCAGATCCCNGACTGGAACGATCTCGTTTATAACGGTGACTGGGAGCGCGCAGCCAAGAACCTTCACTCGACCAACAATTTCCCGGAGATTACCGGTCGCATCTGTCCGGCTCCATGTGAAGCGTCTTGCACCCTAAACCTCGAGGATGAACCGGTCACAATCAAAACGATTGAATGCGCCATTGCNGATCGCGCTTTCGATGAAGGCTGGATCGTACCGCAACCACCCGAAACAAAGACAGGTAAAAAGGTTGCCGTGATCGGATCCGGTCCAGCCGGTATGGCGGCTGCGCAGCAACTCGCGAGAGCNGGTCACGACGTGCATGTGTTTGAGAAGAACTCCTGCCCCGGTGGGCTAATGCGCTATGGCATCCCCGACTTCAAAATGGAGAAGCATGTCATTGAACGACGTGCCGNCCAAATGGAGGCAGAAGGCGTCACTTTCCATTGCAATGTGCATGTCGGCGTCGACAAGCCAATTACCGATCTCGAAAAAGAACACGATGCCGTCCTACTCGCATGCGGTTCAGAGAAGCCTCGTGACCTGCCAGTGCCCGGTCGAGAACTCACCGGCATTCACTTTGCTATGGACTTCCTGCCTCAGCAAAACCGACGTGTCTCTGGCGAGCCAATCAGCCCAAGCGGCACAGATGAACTCGCAAANGACAGGAATGTCNTTGTGNTCGGCGGCGGTGACACTGGCTCTGACTGNATCGGCACATCGTTCCGCCATGGTGCTAAGTCCGTCACCCAGNTTGAGATTATGCCAGCTCCGCCAGAGCNCGAAGACAAAGAAATGACCTGGCCACATTGGCCGATGAAAATGCGGACATCTTCGTCCCAGGCAGAAGGTGCCAATCGCGATTTCGCNGTTATGACCAAGCGTTTCGAGGGCGACANCAATGGCCGTGTTGCCAAGCTGGTTTGCTGTCGGGTCGACTCCAGCATGAAGGAAATCGAANGCTCAGAATTCGAAATTGACGCCGATCTCGTTCTGCTTGCAATGGGCTTCACCAATCCGNTGCATGAGGGCCTCGTGGAACAGCTTGGGCTAGAGCTTGATGGCCGNGGCAACNTCAAAGCAGATGAGCTCGNCTACGANACNTCGAAGCGNCGGGTCTTCACCGCAGGTGATATGCGTCGCGGTCAGTCACTCGTCGTATGGGCCATCNGCGAAGGGCGCCAGGCCGCTCATGCCATCGACAAGGCCCTCATGGGTAAGACAGACCTGCCACGCTAGAGCAAGATCGNTCCGGATGGAATCACCGTTCGACTTGCTCACTTTGTTGGCCGGAACGTGAATCTTGCTCTACTCAATAAGTTTAGAGACCGATTCACGTTTCAGGTGGATGCGCCAAGCG
>NZGY01000099.1 GCA_002689605.1 Filomicrobium sp. | reverse complement strand
TTGCCTGAAAATCCTGAGCCTTCATGGTATCCTCGCTAGTGACGAACCGTCAGTCAGCAAGGTCTCACAACATTTAGGCAGAACAGAGCCAAGAAAATAGGTGTTTACTATGAATTCGCTCTGTCTTCCAAAGCAAAGGTCTCAAAGCGTGAAAGATTTTTTCTTTGAGTATTTACAAGAAAATTTGGATCACCAATCAGAAATTTGTAGTGAGTTAAATCTCATTTATACTCAATTAAGTGGTGGCGTGTTTAAAGGTAAAGTTTTCAATTCAAATACGGGCCATGTTTCAATATATAAAAACTTTTACAGCCAAGCTACGGAGATGCGGGTTTCTGTGCCGTCAAGTAGCTATTGTTTCTTTGTTTTGCCTGAGAAGGCTGAGCCATTCTTCGCCTGTGGGATCGAGCTGACCAGGTCAAGGGTTTACCTCTTGCCACCGGGCGGTGGCTCGCTCGTTATCGTGCCGGCCAACGGTCATGTGACTCTATGTACAATCAGTCGTGATGCTCTGATTCACAATGAGGGATTGATCGAAGAAGCATCAGACTGGTTGTTGAGTGTTGAACGGCGTGGCGCCGTCTTAGGGTCTAGTGTTCTGGCAGATCGTCTACGGTCGGATATTGAGGCTGCGCTCGAAGGTGTAGAAAATGCGGAGGCTCCAGAAGCGCGAGAATTTATTGATAAGTCGACGGCATTTCGGATTGCATCATCTTTCACGATGGAAGTGCTGAGATCGGATGCGTTTTCTGCGATCCAGCGACCTGTTTCGTTTGAGCGTTTCTGGCGGGCGCGCAAACTATTGTTGGAGAATCATCGCACAGTAAAAGAGTGCGGATTGCAGTCGCTAAGTGGCCTTGGTTCGCGGCGCTCGACGGAACAAGCTTTTGCAGAACACGTGGATATGGGACCGTTGGCATGCTATCGGGTTGTCCGCTTGCATAGTGTTAGACGCAAACTCATTGACCTCGGGCGCTTAGGTCAGAGCATCGGTGATATTGCTTCGGAAGAGGGCTTCTGGGATTGGAGCCGCTTTTCGACCTACTATCGGCGCCATTTTGGTGTACTGCCGTCTGATACTCGTAGTCGGCTGCAGCCGTCACGAAGATAACTCTTTGCTGGACCTCGCGGAAGGAGTTCTTCTAGAAAAATCGGGGTTCTTTTCAGGCATTGGCTTCAGAGGCGCTCCCCGAATATTTCGTGCTGGGACTTCATGTCTTCCCGCTCACTCGACTTAGCGTCTGGCGATCGCATTTCAACAACGTGTGGGATCGTAGCTGCCAGACGCTATGTCCAACTGACGCCGCTTGCGAAGAAGTGCTTCCAGCGAATAGATTTACGCCTCGGGAGTTTTGCTTTACTCAGGTGCAATGGTCGCAGAATTTCATCGCCACAGCCCTTCATTGCTCAATGAGTGATCGTACAGATGCTGCTTCCAGTGCTGGACAGCCGCTGTGGCTGATCCCGCTTGTCGTCGCAGCGGCACTTTTTATGGAGAATATGGACGCCAGCGTGATTGGTACCGCGCTGCCGGTTATTGCGCGCGATCTCGGTGAAGATCCGGTCATTCTGAAGCTCGCGTTGACGAGCTATCTTCTCTCTCTCGCTGTCTTCATTCCGATCAGTGGGTGGTGTGCCGATCGGTTTGGAGCGCGACCGCTGTTTCAGCTGGCAATATCGGTCTTTATTGTCTCCTCGCTTTTTTGCGCGTTGGCAGGTAGCCTCATCGAGCTCATTCTTGCCCGGGCCCTGCAGGGTGTCGGCGGCGCGATGATGGTGCCTGTTGGGCGACTGATACTGCTCAGATCTGTACCGAAATCCCAGATGGTCAAAGCGATGGCGTATCTCACGATCCCGGCTTTGTTCGCGCCAATGATTGGGCCGCCAATCGGGGGGTATGTCGCCACATTTTATGATTGGCGTTGGATATTCTGGATCAATATTCCGTTCGGACTTTTGGCAATCACGCTTGCCGGGCTTTACATGCCGAACGTCAAGGGGGAGTTATCCACTCGTCTCGACTGGACAGGATTTGCGCTCTCTGGCATCGGTTTATCAACGTTGATATTCGGCTTCACAATTGCAGGCCGCGACGCCCTGCCAGCTGCTCTCGCACCCGCACTCATTGTCGTTGGCATTGGTATGCTGCTTGCCTACGTGATGCATGCACGGCGTACAGCCCATCCAATCCTTGATCTGAGTTTGCTCCGCACAGCCACGTTTTATACCAGCGTTGCTGGTGGCGGGATGTTCCGACTTGGAATTGGAGCCATTCCCTTCCTACTTCCACTGATGTTGCAGGTTGGGTTCGGGCTCAGTGCTCTGGACTCGGGTCTTATTACGTTTGCTAGTGCGTTTGGAGCCTTGATGATGAAGTTCACTGCGCCAACTATTTTACGCAATTTCGGGTTTCGCTACGTGTTGACGTTCAATGCTCTGATCTGCGCTGGGTTCCTGGCGTCATATTCGCTGTTCACGCCTGAGACATCGCACATCGTGATCGTCCTCGTATTGCTGGTCGGTGGGTTTTTCCGTTCGCTGCAATTTACGTCACTGAATGCAGTTGCCTATTCCGACATATCCACGGAGATGATGAGCCGGGCTACGGCGCTGGTTGCCGTGGCCCAACAGCTGTTTATTTCGGCTGGTGTGGCGGTTGGTGCTTTTGCGATCGAGGTATCACGCTGGTGGCGCGGTGATACCGAGCTGGCATCGACCGATTTCTCATTCGCATTTCTCGTTATTGCAGCGCTGTCAGCTGCGGCATCGCTTCTGCACTTACAGCTCAAGAATGACGCCGGGAACGCTGTTTCAGGGCATAGGCCATAGTTGCGGGGTGTGAAAGTTGTTGTCAGGCCCTAACCGTGCTTACAATCCGCAATTCAAACGAACAAACGGATTAGGTTATGGACACGTTGTCTGCCGCTGCTCAGGCTATTGCTGAAAAACTAAAGGCACGGAAGGAGACGATTGCTGTCGCTGAGTCGTCGGCTGGCGGGCTGATCTCAGCAGCTTTACTCGCTGTTCCAGGTGCTTCTCGCTACTACTTGTCAGGAGCGGTCGTCTACACGATGCAGGCCCGCAGTAACCTCATGGGGATCACCGAAGAGGATATGAAGGCCAGAGGGCTGAGATCGTCGAGCGAGCCCTACGCTGAACTGCTAGCCGCGCGGGCGCGGGAAAGTCACGGCGCGACCTGGGGGCTTGCGGAAACCGGGGCGGCCGGGCCGTCGGGCAACCGATATGGTGATGCTGCTGGGCATACCTGTATCGCGGTGTCCGGGCCCGCGAGTTCGGTTCTGACATTGGAGACGGGGCTCGATGACCGGGCCGAGAACATGCGTTTGTTCGCGGCTCGCGCGTTGGCGGCACTGGATGAAGCGCTCAGTAGCTGATGCTTCTTAGTCTCTAATATCTATCACAGTTCTCGTGTGGAAGCCCGACAATATCTGGGTAGTCCCCAGGCAACCGCGCCAAGGGGCGTCTGACGACTAGCGGTTGGCTGACTCATATCGTATAGAGGCCGCCAGGAATCAGTCTCATCAGCCCAATCCCTTCCTTCACTGGCGCAGACATCGCCATTTTTCGTGACTACCAGCTTTATCCTAACGAGAAGCAAGCATTTTATGACCACCGAGCCACAGATCACAGAGCAAGACATTCAGCGTGTCGAGGAACAGTTCGGCACAGTGCATGCCGCTCTGCTTACAAACCTCAAAGCATGGCTTGATGATGGTGTGAACCCTTACGCGGTAACGAAGTTCGATCGCTCTCACACGGCTGCTGAATTGCAGGAGCAGTTCAAGGATCTCCCGGATGGTGAGTTTGCAGGCATTGATGCCCAGGTTGCGGGACGTCTTATGGCGATCCGCAACAGTGGCATGTTCATGGTGCTGCAGGATGCCAGCAGCCGGATTCAGGTTTTCAACTACCTGAAGGAATTGAGCGACGAGCAGAAGACCCGAGTACAGCGCTTTGACATTGGTGATATCGTAGGTGTGAGCGGCGCTGTCAGGCGCACGCCGCGGGGTGAGTTGACGATCAATGCTACGAGTATCGAGCTCATCTCAAAGTGCCTTGATCCGTTGCCGGAAAAGTATCACGGGATATCAGATCCTGAACTCGAGGCGCGAGAGCGCCACAAGTCCATCGTGTCAGATGAGGTGGTCCGTTCGCGACTAATTGCCAGAAGCAAGATCATTTCATCCATGCGCAGAACTCTGGACGATCAGGGGTATCTGGAAGTGGAAACGTCGTTTCTGCATCCGATTGCCGGTGGTGCGAATGCGAAGCCGTTCGTTACACATCATAACAGCCTGGATATGGATTTATTTTTGCGCATTGCGCCTGAGCTGTATCTCAAGCGTGTGATTGCGTCAGGTCTGACGGACAAGGTCTATGAGATCGGTAAGAATTTCCGCAACGAAGGCCTTTCATTCAAGCACAATCCGGAGTTCACCTCTCTGGAGGTCTACGTAGCTTACGTGGACTATGAAGAGATGATGCGCATTGTTGAGGATGTCATCGTTAATGCGGTCACGAATGTGACGGGCGGCGATACGGAAGTTGAGTACGAGGAAACGCGGATCAACTTCCAACGGCCATGGAAGCGGATGTCCATGGATGGCCTTGTTCTCGAAAAGACCGGTGTCGATTTCAAGGAATTGAAGACCGCTGACGAAGCTCGCGCCGCCGCGGAGAAGCTCGGTATCGAAGTGCCGAAAGATGCGTCCTGGGGTAAAATCCTAGAGGCAGTCTTTGAGGAGGAAGTGGAAAGCTCATTGGATCAGCCAATCCACGTCACGGATCTGCCGACAGACATTTCACCGCTGTCCAAGCCACGTGGCGATGATCCACGTTTTGCTGAGCGTTTCGAGAGTTACATTTTCGGGCGTGAGATCGCCAATGCTTTCAGCGAGTTGAATGATCCGTTCCTGCAGAACCAGTTCTTCCAAGACCAGGCAAAGATGCGCCAGAAGGGGGATGAGGAAGCCAGCGAACCGGATGATGACTATGTCCGTGTATTGGAATTTGGCCTCCCTGCGGCCGGCGGGCTTGGCATCGGAATTGATCGCCTGGCGATGTTCCTGACAGACGCGCATCATATTCGCCAGGTGGTATTGTTCCCGGTCATGCGGCATCGCCCGGATGCGCCACGCTCAATCAGTTCAACGCTCAACGGCGACGGCGAATAGGGCTTCTCCGTTTGGATATATTTGTGGCACACTCGGCTCAACATGATGAGATCGAGGATAAATCCAATGGCTGAGTATCTTCCAAACCCCGAAGGCTGGGTGCGCGATCAGGTTGAGCTTTATGAGGGCAGTGGCGGGAAAGAAGGCGTCGGTCTGCGCGACACGGGTCTGCCGTGCATTATCGTGACTCACAAGGGCAGTAAGACCGGCGGTGTTCGCAAGGTGCCTTTGATGCGTGTTAAAGATGGCGACAGCTATGTGCTGGTCGCCTCGAAGGGTGGTGCCGAGAAAAACCCGGTCTGGGTCTATAATCTGCGTGCCAATCCCGATGTCGAAATCCGGGACGAGACAACGGTTAAGAAGATGATGGTTCGCGAAGTTTTCGATGATGCCGGGCGTGCGCGACTTTGGGAACTCGCGGTTGCTGCTTTTCCGAATTATGCGGAATACCAGGATCGCACTGACCGCAAAATTCCACTGTTTGTTGCCGAATAACTCCGAGAATAACAATGACATCTGTTTCAGGAACCTACCGACGCATCGTTCTAAAAAGCCGCCCCCCCGGTGAGCCGTCGGAGTCAGACTTTGCACTTAAAGAGGTGCCGATTCCAGAGATCGGACCCGGGCAGGTTCTGGTTCGGGTCCTTTATCTTTCACTGGATCCATACATGCGTGGGCGAATGCGGGATGTTGCGTCCTATGCACCACCGGTTGGCCTGGGAGAGGTTATGACCGGTGGAACTGTTGGCCAAGTCGTTGCCTCGAACCACCCTGGTTTGCAAGTCGGTGATATCGTGGAGGACCGTCTTGGCTGGCAGGAGTATGGCGTCGGTGGTGGTGCGTCGATGCGCAAGATCGATCCGTCGCTAGCACCCATATCAACGGCGAACGGTATTCTCGGGATGCCGGGCATGACTGCGTATTGCGGATTGTTCGAAGTGGGCATGCCAAAGGTTGGAGAAACAGTAGTTGTCTCTGCTGCTTCAGGTGCGGTGGGGCAGGTGGTTGGTCAACTTGCTCGATTGGCTGGTTGCCGGGTTGTTGGTATTGCGGGTGGGCCGACGAAGTGTGATTTTGTGCGCGACGAACTCGGCTTCGATGCCTGCATCGATTACAAGGCTGTGGTTGATCTGGGCGCGGCGCTGGAAAGCGCGTGCCCTGATGGGATCGACGTCTACTTCGACAATGTCGGTGGTCCGATCAGCGATGCAGTGATGCTGCAACTTAACATGTGGGCGCGCATCGTTTTGTGTGGGGCGATTTCGCAGTACAACGCAGCAGAGCCGGAGATGGCACCTCGGCTGCCGGCATTCTTTGTTGGTCGCAAGGTCACAATGCGCGGCTTCATCGTGTCGGACTTCGCGCCCAAGTACGAACCAGCGCGCCGGATTATGGGCAAGCTGGTGAGAGAGGGGCAGCTCAAGTACCGCGAAGACATTATCGATGGGCTTGAAAATGCGCCACGGGCGTTCATCGGTTTGTTGCGCGGAGAGAATTTCGGCAAGTTGCAGATCCGCGTGAGCCCCGAGGCGAGTTACGTATAGATTCGAGATCTCCCCGAAGTTCGTTAGCCTTTATCAGAGGCCGACGACTTTGGCGTAGGCGCGGAGTTCGCGTTCGATGTCGACGCCGCTGGTACCAAGTATGAAACCTGTAGCACCGTCTGCCTTGTACTTCTCCAACCGCGCACGCAGCTCGTCGGGGGGGCCCGTAAAGGTCATCTCTTTGGCGGCACTTATATCGACCAAATGGTCGTGGCCATTGGAAACATCTAGGTTGTGTCCGGTGTGAACGGAGAGGTGGCGGACGTGCTCCGGTACGCTCTCCAAGCTTCTCATCCACTCTGCACCTTTCGGCAGGTCCGCGATATTGTCAGGGTCAGTGGTGAATTTGAAGTGGTAGGCAAGCGCCATGATCGGTTGAATGGCAGCTTTCACACGAGGAGAGTG
This sequence comes from Filomicrobium sp., assembly GCA_002689605.1. Lineage (GTDB taxonomy): Bacteria > Pseudomonadota > Alphaproteobacteria > Rhizobiales > Hyphomicrobiaceae > Tectiglobus. Next base: position 5,267 of record NZGY01000099.1, on the reverse strand, counting down.
GACGTCTTCACCTTCGTCCAGGACCGTCCCGTCGATGGAGACAAGACAGGTATCAAAGCCGGGTGCAGGTGCGCCGAGAGAAATCAAACCGTCCGCCAGTTCTTTCGCGAGCTGTCGCCCCTTGGGTCCTTGTGAGGCCAACAGGAAGGGAACATTGACCGGCCGCTGCGGAAGCTGTCCCTCAGACGCGAGAAGTTGCGCGAGCCCACCATCAATGTCGACGACTTCGCCTCTCAATAGGCCCCTGACCTGCTCCAGGTGGCGGCGCACGTAGGCGAGCGTAAGAGATGGCTTGCCCATGCCGGCACGGCCAGTGAAGCCGGTTCCAAAGCCGGCACGGATTCGCCCCGGTGCGATTTGCTCTAACGTGGCGATCGCCGATGCCTGCGCCATGGGATGGCGATAGCTGGGTATCAGAACCGACGCGCCAATGCCAATGCGTGATGTGTTTTCGGCGATCCGCGCCAGGGTGATCCATATGTCATGGCCAAAGGCGGGAATTTCTGGGCACCAGACGCTTTCATATCCAAGCTCTTCGGCAAGCTTGGCATGTGCAACTGTGTCAGGACCGGGAGGCAGTCGGAAAGCGTATGTGGTCATGNNTNTGGTCTCCCAAGAATTGCACCNGGTCACCTCGTCAAGNGTGGCCTGCTAAGGTCCAACTACTGCTGGTTTTGCGGAATGGCTAGATAGGCGCGTGAAAAACACGTCGGTGATTATCGCATCGGCAGCGATATTCATCGTGGTGNGAGACGGGTAGTGTTAGAATTTCCAANCACTGACCCACAGCAANTGACGATCCGGATGCTATCTCAAAAGAAGACCGAACCGGTGAGCACTGCATGGTGAACTCAAGCCCGATGGTGCGGACGAGTGTTACGGTGATGTGCTTCCTCATGGCCGTCATGGCCTGGGGGACCGTGTTCTATGGTCATAGCGTCTATATGGATCAGCTGATGCGTGATCAGGGNTGGTCCGCCTCACTGATATCGNGTGCGATCCTCGTCTTCTGGATTGCGAGTTTGCCAGGTACGTTGTTTGTCGGCGTGCTTGTTGACAAGCTNGGGCCGGCCCCGGTTGTTGCCATCGGTGGTATTTGCATTGGTGGCGGTTTGATTGCGCTGTCGGAAATCTCAGANCTCTGGCATCTCTACGCCATCTACATCGCCATGGGTTTCGGGTATCCGGCACTGGCCGCAGCAGCCATCAGTGCAACGCTGGTGCCCTGGTTTTCCCGCGGCTTTGGTGCGGTGTTGGGTGTTGCTTTAACGGGCGCAAGTGTGGGCGGCGCACTCGTGCCTGTCTGGCTTGTTCAAAGTACTGCAGTTCGCGGGTTTGAGCTTACCGTGGTGATCACCGGCAGCGTCGTTTTGGGCGTCGCATTGGTTATCGCAGTTCTGTTCCAATGGATTGGTCGTCCTTTCGTCTCTGGTTCGACTGAGAAGGAACAGGTTCCGTTTTCTGCTTGGAATGTTCTGAGACAATTGAAATTCTGGCTGATTGCCATTGCTGCTGCGTTTGGACTTGGCGGGCAGGTTGGGTTTCTCGCGCACCAGGTGCCGTTGATCGCGGCGCAGTCGGATCAGCTGACNGCCTCATTCNCTGTCACGGTTATTGCCATTGCATCCGCGTTAGGCAGGTTNATTGTTGGATTAGCCAGTCGCTGGTTGACCGTGGCTACTTTGGCCATGCTGAGTTACCTGCTTTATGGTGCTGGCATTGCCGTTCTGCTTTCAGCCCAAGATGTCACTTGGATATTCGTTGGATGCGCGATCGCTGGAATGTTCGTCGGGGCAATTGTGATGTTGCCACCGATCCTGGTGCGCGAGGTGTTTGGTNCCAGCGGTTATGGCCGCACGTACGCCATGGTGAATGTGGTGATGTANATCTTTGCAGGTNTGACGCCCTGGTTTGTGGGTCTGTTGCGCGACCAATCCACTGACTATACNATTGCACTGTGGATGCTCATCGCAATGGAAGCGGTTGCGGCTTTGCTCATTCTTAGGGCGTCGCGCCATTTCAAGTCAGGATGATTGAATTATCTTTCACTACAACGGCTCAANAGTTCACTGTATGAGTGCGTGCCCCCCAAACGCTCAGATATTGAAGCTCGTNTAGACAANNACGGTCAATGAACATGGCAGCCCAANGTCCCCATCATGATGTCACGCATAANCCNTATTGGTGGGATTTTGCGGAACCCAAGTCCCTGTCGGTGAAAGACATACAGGCTGAGTGCGATGTCGTCGTCGTTGGCTNAGGTTACNCAGGACTGGCCGCGGCNCGTGTGCTGGCGAAGGAAGGGCGCAGCGTCCAAGTCTTTGACCGCCNGCGTGCAGGAGAAGGTGCATCGACCCGCAACGGCGGTATTGCCAGCGGTAGTCTTCGAATGNGTTTTNCCAAGGCAATTGACCGGTTNGGCGAGACGGCGGNGGTTGCNCTTTATCGCGAGGCTGAGGACGCACGTGCTGATCTCTGGCGGTTCATNGAAGAAGAAAAGATTGATTGCGACCANCGTCTCCATGGGCGCTTTACGGCGGCTATCCAAACTGCTGACTACGATGACCTTGGNCGTGATGCAGATCTCATGAACAAGCACTTCGACGTTGGGATTGAGATGGTTCCACGGAGTGNACAGAGCAATNAGGTTGGCAGTACGCTCTATCATGGCGGTGCCATCCGNCCTGATATCGGACATCTCAATCCGGCAAAGCTGCATGCCGGTTTGCTCGATGCAGCAGAGAAGTCTGGCGCTGTGGTTCACAGCGAAACCGGGGTCGACGGCTATCAAAGTGTTGACGAAGGCTATGAGGNTGCGACTGAGCGTGGTGTCGTTCGCTGCAAGAACATCGTGATGGCCACGAATGGTTATACGAATGAAGCCAATCCATGGCTGCAGCGACGCCTCGTTCCAGTGACCAGCCGGATCATCGTGACGGAGCCGCTATCAGAAAATCTAATGCGTCATCTCCNGCCGCACGGGCGTGCGATGAGTGAGGTGCGCAAGCTCTATCGTTACTATCGTCCATCGCCTGACGGTAAGCGGATCGTTATCGGTGCGCGCGAGACCATGTTCTCGNAGGATCCGCAGGTCAATATCCAACACATCAAGAACGGCCTTGTTGATATTTTCCCGGAGCTCTNCGANACNAAGATTGAATACTCGTGGAACGGTTTTGTTGCCTTTACGCGTGCTGAGCAACCGCGTCTGTTCGAACGTGATGGTGTCGTCTATGCCTGCGGTTATTGTGGTTCTGGTGTTGTCTGGGCACGCTGGCTTGGTGGGAAGGCTGCTTACAAGATCCTTGGATCTCCAAAGGCACAGACGGTTTTCGATGGGCCAGCGCCCAGTTCTGTACCGCTCTATTGGGGTAAGCCGTGGTTTATGCTATTTGCAATTGGGCTTTATGGTCTGATGGACCGGAAGGCCGGACGGTTCCGCGGTGCCGATGGATATTATGACTGACTAAAAGTGCTCTACCGCTGATCTCTCGATTGGACGTGTCTAATCTGCCGGATTGAGAGTTTTCTGATAGTGCCGCCGCCTGACATTGTTGCCAACGGTCTTGTTACTCATGGCGCCCGCGGTTTCGATCTCAGTCAGTTCATAGCCGGAGTTATCGTAGAACTTGACGGCGGCGGCCTGCAGTTCGGCGGTGCTCAAGATCATACGATGGAAGCCTTGTTGTCGCGCGTGCTCTTCGGCGTGGGTCAGCATTCTGCGTGACAGCCCTTGTCCACGGAACTGACTGTCGAGATACATCCGGCGGAGCTCACTGTCGGTATCCGTGACGCGCTGGGCGCCGAACGTTCCAATAATCTTGTCGGCTTGTTTGACGACCCAAAGCGCACTGCCCTCGCTCTGCGGATAGATTTGTCTGCCTGAGCTAGTTCATCGTTGATCGAGTTCTGGATGTATTGCTCGAATTGTTCCCGCATATCGGGCGGTGCGAGTTCCCGATTGATGCGTGCCCAAAGCGCGCTAACCTCAGCGAAGTCCGTTTTGTCGTAAACCTGAAATCGGGTGGTCAATAGCTGCTTCCTTCCTCGCGCTGCGGTCAGACGATGCTAATCGAAGCTTACGGCATGCGTATTCGCGCCACAGAGTAAGACACCGACGCGCTCATCTAGTTCCGGTTTGTAGGCGCCGCTGGCAAGGGCGGCAAATGCAGCGGCTCCGCCTGGTTCCAGAACAGTGCGGAGTGTGTCCCATAACTGTTTCTGCGCTGCTATGATTGCGTCGTCCGTGACGAGAACGGCTTCGTCAACATAGGCTGCAGCAAAGGGAAACATCTTCTGTCCAACCTGTTCGGGTGCCAGGCTATCTGCAGCAACGCCGCCGCCTGGTGCATCCACAGGTTTGCCGGCTGCCAGTGCATCATGCAATGTTGGGGCGGCTTCAGGTTCGACGGAAACAAGTTTCGTGCGTTCTTGAAGATAAGCTGCCATGCCACCGATTAATCCACCGCCACCGGTTGCCACAAGCATCATATCGACGTTGCACTGCTGTGTGAATTCAAGCGCGACCGTGCCCTGTCCGGCCAAGGTTTCGTCCTGGTCATAAGCGTGAATGGATATCGCATCTGAGCTTTCGAGATAGGCCTCACTGGCGGCCAGCGCGTCCGCGTAGAGATCTCCAGCGACATTGAGTTTCGCTCCGAAACTCTCGATCTTCTTCATCTTGGCGGGGGATGATATCGACGGCACAAAGATGTTGGCGGGAACACCGGCCTGGCGCGCGGCGTAGGCAACGGCTACGCCATGGTTGCCGCCGGAGGCTGCCACGACGCCGTTGTTTGCTCCTTCCCGAGTTAGCACGCTGTTCATCGCACCACGAGCTTTGAAGGACCCGCCATGCTGCATGAATTCAAGCTTGAAAGTGACCTGTTCACGTGACGGTATATCGATGCCGAAGTCCTTTAGCGAAGCTTCGATCACCGGCGTCTTGCGGACATGCGGTCTGATGATTTCATAAGTTTTCTCGATGATGTCTGGTGTCACATTGGATGACATCGCAGTTGCGCTTCTTTCATCGATTGTCATAGGCGGCTCCCCGGCCTTTAATCCTTTGGCTTGTTGTTCAGCAGTGCGTTAGATGCAGGCCATCATGGCCCGCTTTAAGGCTTTGATCTTGACTTCGTCACGTTTGTAGAACGTCCATTGTTTGATGCGCTTGGGCTTCAGGAAACCAGCCTGTGTAAGGACCCGGAGGTGCTCGCTTATCGTCGGCTGGCTGACCTGCATCTTCTGCGCAATCAATGCACCGC
>NZGY01000098.1 GCA_002689605.1 Filomicrobium sp. | reverse complement strand
TCCGCCGCCGCTCTGCGCCGGTGATCAACTCAATCCGACGCATCGGTTCGACCTTAGTTAGCTCACTAAGGTCCTCATTAAGGACTTCTGGCTCGCTCTAAATAACACCGCAGGATTACGGCAGAGCAAGATCAGAACAAGGTGGGGGCGGGACACCGGTTACAGGGCAACTATCAGCGCGAGGTATATAAGTCCGCCCGCGTTGGTGGCAGTGACGCTTTCACGGCCATGGCTGGCCAAGGCTTGATAGATCAGGATCGAACCGCGTGTAAATGAAAGGGACACGCCTGCAAGATAGGCAACCCACATGCGATAATTGGGTTCGCCGACAAGTACAATGGCTTCATCTTCTCTGGCATAGAGCCTTTCGCACCAGATCCTGCAGGTGAGTGCGTAGTGTTCTCTCCAGCCTTCTACGTCTCGCACTTCGAAACCGGCTTGTTCCATGGCCTGTTGGGTATGGCTAATATCGGTCAAAGCAGTGCCGGGGAAGATGTATTTCAAGATCGCTTTGTGCTCGGCCCTGAACCTGAGGCGTCGGCCCTTCTCTCTGGTTCGGCGGGCGATGGCGCGATTATGGAACAGTCCGCCGGGGGCCAAGAGGTGTTTCACCTTCTGCATGTATCCCGGAATGTTTGCGAGGCCGATGTGCTCGTACATGCCTATGGATGAGATCTTGTCATAGGTGCCATCAAGATGATTGTAGTCGCGGATCTCTACGGTCACCAGATCTTCGAGACCCATCTCCTTAATCCGGGTTTGCGTGCGGTCATACTGTTCCTGGGATAGCGTAACGCCGCGGGCCGAAACGCCGTAGTTCTTCGCTGCATGGCAGATCAAAGCGCCCCAACCACAACCGATATCGAGCTTGTCATGCTGTGCGCGATCTATGTCGTTGTGCCATTCCGTAAAATAGGCGCAGGAATAGAGCATATTCTAATCGAGGAAGAGGGCGTAGAACTCGTTGCCGACGTCGTAGTGAAACTGGATGAAATCCTTGTTCTCTTCGATCCGCCGGGTTTGGCCTTTGGCGTTGCCGGCAAAGTTTCGTGCATGTTGTGGCTTGTCTGCTTTGCGGAGCATGAACGGCCCAAGCAGCTTCAGGACTTTGAGCTTATCAATCTTTTTGAGGGACCCGCGCGAAGCATGGCCTGCGCCTGCCTCTCCGAGATCGAGAAGGGTTCCGCCTAAGAGATCGAGCTGTCCTTGCACGTAGTGTTGGATGATGCTGTCGAGCGTGGGGCGACGCACGATGGATGTGATCACACCTGGTGATGCAATCCGTATTGCGAGTGGTCCAGTTACATTGCTCCCGAGAGGAATGTGTTCACCGTTCCACAACTCGATGTTCGCGTTGATATCGATGTGATTGGTGACTTCTGCAATAAGGTTGCGGGCAGCACCTAATAGCTTTTCATCATTTAGATCGGCAGATTGATCCATTTGGGGCTCCAGCTGCATGATCGATGGAGCCATTAGTGTGGTTCCATGGTCCCGAGCGTCAAAGTCCCGGGAAGTATGCCATGCTAATAAATCTGCGCACTAGTATTGACGACAGTATAATTGTTGAACTCTCGTTGACTGGTCGATCCCAGTAATGCGCTAGCTTGTTGGCCTCAATTCATCTGGATCAGCAATTGACGGCATTTGGACTAGGCGCAGAAGCAGTTGCGGCTAACTAGGTCCATGGTTCCAGAATGATCTTAGGTGACTGTGCCTGACCGTTATGGATCTCCTGGAACGCTGCAGGCCCAGCATCAAGCGGGCGCAGGTCAATCCAATCCAGTGGGCCATAGCGGCCATCAAAAATTGCTGCTGCGGTATCTTTGAAGTCCTGCACTGTATACGTGTACGTGCCGATGAAGGTAATTTCCTGCAGCGTCATGCGACGGATATCGAGGCCGCCGGTCGCTTCGCCTAACCCGATATGAACTATTGCCCCACCACTTTTGACCGTAGCTGTGGCTGCTTCACGCGTTGCTGCATAGCCAACGCCGTCAATAATCAGATCAACGGTATTGGCTTCGGGACCTGCACCTGTACGTGGATCGTAGACCCTAAAGTCACCAGCTTTGTTGAGGGCAGCGTGGCGTGCCCCGTTGGTCTCTGCGATCCAGATGTCGGTGGCGCCAAAGATTTTGAGAGCCAAAGCTGAGCCGAGACCGATGGCACCGCCGCCCAGCACAAGTACGCGCGCTTCAGCCATTGGCTTGAACATGGCCTCAGCTGCGAGGCGAACAGCATGCCAACCGCAGGCGAGTGGCTCAGTGAGAGCTGCTGCAACGGGTTTCACATGATCCGGGACAACGACGAGGTTTCGTTGCGGGACGGCAATAAACTGAGAGAAGGCGCCTTCGCGCGGCGGCATCGATATGATTTGGCGGGGGTAGCAGAGATTTTCACGGCCGCTTAGGCAGTGTTCGCAACTCTGACAGGTCACCAGTGGATTGACGGCGACGCGCGTGCCGGCCTTGTCGCCCTCGACAATTGTGCCGACTGCTTCATGCCCAAGTACAAGTGGTGCTGGGCGTCGCTCATCGTGGCCGTGCCAGGCGTGCATGTCGTAGCCACAGATGCCACAAGCTTCAACGCGGATGAGCACTTCGTCTGATGATGTTGGAGACGGATCGACGACATCACGGACTTCCAAGGCATGGGGGCCGGTGTAAACGAGTGCTTTCATTTGGCTGTGAAACCTCAATCGACGAACAGAAGCTGACCAGTGACATAGCTGCTCGCGTCAGAGCAGAAGAAAAGCAGCGGACCTTCAAGATCGCGCAGTTCGCCATTGCGTCCGATGCAAGTCTGTTCTGCAAGCTTGTTTGAGAGCTCAGCATTGGAGAAGACAGGTCCGGTGAGTTCGGTTGGAAAGAATCCAGGTTCGAGCGCGTTACACATGATCCCGCTTGAAGACCAGGCTTCGGCCATGGCGCGAGTCATTTGTTCGACGCCACCTTTGGATGCGCCGTAAGCGATGCCACCAGGAAATGCACGGCGGGACTGCAACGATGCGAAGTTGATGATGCGCGCCCAACGCTTTTCCTTCATCGCTGGGACCAGCGCCTTGGCAAGAAAGAATGGGACCGACAGGTTGAGCTCCAGGGCGATGTTCCAGCCATCTTCGGTAACGTCGTCAGCTGGTTGACGTGTATTGATGCCGGCTGCGTTTACAAGGATATCAGGCGGACCAAAGGGGCGTGCAACGGCTGTTGCAATATCGGCAAGCTTGCTCCTGTTGCCAAGGTCAGCGGCGACGATTGCCGTCTCTCCCGGACTATTGGTGTGCCAATCATGGAGTTGTTCTTCGCGACGTGCAACGCCGACCACGCGTGCGCCATGTGCGGCCAATGCCGTAGCAGCGGCGCGACCGAGGCCGCTGCTTGCACCTGTGACACAAGCCACGCGACCGGAGACGTCAAACATAGTCATGGTGCCAGCCTAGATGTCGTCAGTGGCAGAGAGATCGAAGTTTTCGCCGGGAAAGTACTTTGCCAGTCGAATATCCGCGGTTCGGGCGTGGCCTTCCATGCCCTCAAGCCGCGAGATGCGGGCAGTCGCCTGCCCGATCGAGCGGTTTGCATCCTGTGTTGCGCGCTGCCACGTGACAACCTTCATATACTTGTGAACTGAGAGGCCGCCAGTGTAACGCGCAGCGCCTCATGTGGGCAGCACGTGGTTGGGTCCGGACGACTTGTCACCATAGGCCACAGTGGTTTCTTCACCGAGGAAGAGTGACCCGTAACACGCGAGGTTCTCCAGCCACCAGTCGAGATCCGCAGCTTGGACTGTCAGGTGCTAAGGCGCGTACTTGTCAGATGTCGCCGCGACTTCTTCGCGGGTGTCGCACACAACGATCTCAGCATAATCCCGCCAGGCGGCGATGTGCTTGCAGCCTGCGACCTTGGCTGTGGTTACGGTCATAATGGCGGAGGCGATATGGCTGTAGCGTCCGCCTGGAACGTAACAACCGGCTGAGTTGACCGGAATGGATCGTTGACCTGCGATCAGGCCGGGGACGACCTCGGTTTCGAAATCAACGATTGATTTCTTCTGGGCTTCAGCAAAGCGACGTACGTTGTCGTACGCAAAGCGAATGTCGTCCTTGAGCTTTTGTGGAACCTGATCTGTCGCAGCTGCAATTTCATCCTTGGTCAGGACGATGTTGCCTTCGGACTTGTCGAACTGTGAGGCGTAGCGACGGGCCGCTTATTCTCCGCCGCTTTCGATATCATTTAGAATGGATTGGACCGTGTCGCGTACATCACCAGCGTCAGTCGTTGAGGTCTTTGGTGCCTGCTTGAGATAAGTGAGTGCCATCGGTCGTGTTCGCGCCTTTACGGTTCAGAGGAAGTGCCGCAATGTACGCTTTGATAGCTTTGATAGCTTTGATAGCTTTGATGCAAGCAAGAAGAGAAGGTCTAGAGTAAGATCGCTCCGGGTGGAATCACCCTTCGACTTACTCACTTTGTTGGCCGGAACGTGAGCCTTGCGCGACTCAATAAGTTTAGAGACCGATTCACGTTTCAGATGGATGCGCTAAGCGCTTCCATCTGAAACGATCGGGCTCTAGTCGGTGCTCTTTTGTCTCTCTGTAGCGGCTCCAGTCTTCACGCGGGTATGTAAATGTAGATTGTTCCTTCCACGTCTTGCTGAAAGATGCATCCTCGGGCTTCTACCAATGTTTTCAGGCGCTCGCNGAGCTCGGTGTTATCGCGGAGAGCCATCGGTAGCCACTGGCTGCGGGGGNTTCTGAGGGNCGGTGCCCATANCTGCTCGAGTCCGTGGAAGTGGGGTTGCGTCCCTGTCGATTTGGTAGCCGTTGCCTCANCGATCCATTCGCGGACGANATCAAAGAATTTCTCGGTCGAAATTCGGTATTCCATGATCTCAACAGTACTTATCAATACAGTAGGCTGATTAATGGGTGCTGGTCAACCGTTCGTCAACTGANCCTACTGCGTGCTAGCCNACTTGCTGAAGTGGAGNGGGAATGAGTGCTGGTGGCTGATTGCCGAGAAGGCGGGCCTGGAATTCATCAGTTAATGCTCGCAGGTTGGTACCGATNTCACCTGCGTATTTTGTGATGTACATCCGCGGCTCTTGAGAAAAGAGCGCTGCCTTCTGGAGGTGTGGTGCCATCGGAATNGTTTGCGTGAAGCAATTNAATTCTTCCTCGGCGCGAAGATGTTCCTGGATGATCTGATCATCGCCTGACATGCGATCGACCATGTTGAGGACGACGCCNAGATGCTCGGCAAAGCCCATTTCTNGATTTCGTGAGCGGAAGCGGCGCAAATACTCCAGGCCGCTGACGGNGAGGAAATCCGGTTTGACGGGCACCAGATGGTAGTCGCACTCGCGGAGCCAGGTTTCAGTCGCGACTGATATTCCTGGTGCGCAATCAACCANNACGTAGTCGACGTANTTCTTGGCTTCNTCGAGAATGCGGCGCGCAGCGGACCTGGTTTGTGGGATTTTCCCTTGGGCGGCAATTTCGCGTTCGAGTAGAGGTAGGTCGAGTTCACCTGGGATCAGGTAAAGGCCTTTGTTGTCCTCGACATCGGAAACATTGCTCATCACATACTGTGGCCATTCCACGTGCTCGTTGTCGAGCACGCTGCGGGCGAGATAACCGACGAGGTTCAGTTCGTTACTGCGGCGGGCGATCAGCTCATCACCAGGAGCGACCATCAAACTGAGGCTCATCTGGCCGTCAGCATCGATCAAAAGGACTGATTTATTTTTGTGGAAGGTGAGAGTCTCAGCCAGGGCCATTGTTAAAGTGGATTTTCCGACCCCACCCTTGGCGTTCATTACTACGATCGACGTCATCGCTAAGTTCTGCCCCCACTCTTTGGTACGCTTNTTACGCGCATCTTTTCCTGTTTTAAAGATATAAGCGTGCGGGAGGTATGCCAGAGTCGAGATATCATCGTGCGGTGCACCGTCGTATAAGGCTGCCTGATCGTCGATTTAGCGTAGTTGCATCGCAACATGTGTTCGATGCCGCATTTGTTGACCGTCAGTAGAGCCATGTTGCTTGCTGGATTGAGCAGTCTGTTCAGAGAGCTGGCAATTGGGCGCGAATTGTGGCGCACGGTTGAATTCGGAAGTAATTTTTGTGTATTGGCTGCTAAGTCATGCGGTCGGAAATCATAGGAAGGGCTAAAGACTATGCCGATGAGTGCCAAGTACGCTTTCGTTGTATCAATGGACGTAGATCCTACTCATGAAGACCTCTTCAATGAGGTTTATGATACGGAGCACGTTCCTTATCTACTTGAGGTTGAGGGCGTGCATGCGGTTAGCCGAATGAAGGGCGAGGCATTCCAAATGGCAATGGCTGGTCAGATGAATGAAAAGCCTGCGCCAAGCCCTGTCTACACGGCGATCTACGAGATCGACTCACCGGAGGTTCTGTCCTCGGATGCGTGGGCGGAAGCGGTTGAGCGCGGACGTTGGGGACCGGACGTTCGTCCCCATACAACGAATAGATCGCATGCGCTTTATAAGGTGCGGTAGCACACCAGNTGAAGGCGACTTTTGCTATTTGCGCAGCGTGAGTTGNAGGCCACGGAATGAGCCGAAGTTGCCAGTTAGCCGGACGTTTTGACGAGAGCCACTGTAAGTCAGGAAGAGGCCGGCTTTAATNGCACCGTTGACCGACAGGGCCAAGCGACCGGGGCGGGATGTTCCGGTCAAAGATCCNGCTGCATTGAAATTGCGCTCTTCCCAGGAACCGCTGACGCTCTTTCCAGCGATATTGAGTTTGGAACGAATTTCGATTTTGTAGCTTGGTGAGGCACAGCGAATGGCCATTCCCAATTTCGCGCCTTTGTTTTTAGGAGTGTAGTAGGCTCTGCAGCGTAGGCGTTCGTATTTGCCGCCCTCGAGGTTGAGGCGGCCATTGCCGCGCCAGGTGCCTCCCAGTACACCTACACCTGCGGCCTGCGCGCTNTGACCAGAACCCACCGGTGNATTNANCTGTGGTGCGACGAGCAGTGAAGCTAAAATTNCAGTACCAGCGAGTTTTTTCATGGGATCTTCCGCCTGTCCTGTTGCTCGATGTTGTNAGAAATCTCTTTGAAGTACGCGGATATTNAGCAATGCGGTGTGCAGNTGGTCAATGGAATTGCGATTTGCAATGCGCGTTCACGNGCACCTGTCGCGCAGATNCAACTTTTTATTGAGTGTTGATNGATGCGAGGTTTTTGATGGGTGATTTGCAGTTATGGCCGAGTCTGGCTGCTGNTAAATCTACGACGCGCTGGCAGATCAGCGCCTTTCCACTTGTTGGCAGTCGGTCTTTTGAATTCAGCAATTGCAATTGTGNGCCCATGCTGATCGCGATTGTGTAAGCCTTGCTGGTCAACGTCGTTGGTTTGGTTGAGGTTTGCGAATATCCGAACCCCAGCACTAGAGCCGCGATCATTGTTATGAGCCACGCGTCTCTCAGTTTTGATATCTTCATTGGTCAATATCCCGACGTTCCGAGTTTGACAGCTAACTGATTCGTTCTGGTTTCGCGCACTAGAAGTTATGAAAGAACTTTAAAAAACTATCTTCAGTTGCGGATGAGCCGTTATTCCAAGTGTTGGCTTTCTGACAAGCTTGCAGGCGCGCGAAGGAATAAGACGGCGAGTAATGCGCAGGCCAGTGGCAGCAATGCAAGCAATCGCAATGTCCAAGTCGCGTCGTCGACAGCGTCGAACGCCCAGCCGACTGGGAGAGGGCCGAGAGATGCGCCAATAACGCCTATCATCTGTCCTGTGCCTTGAATGCTGCCGAGGTGTTTACGCCCAAAATAACGTGGCCAGAGGTAGCCGAACATCGTCATAGAGAACGCGTTGTTTAATCCAAACAGCACGGCATAGAGCGCGGCTGATACAGCATCTGTCGTGAGCGTGACGCAAATCAGAGATAGCGCAGTAATGGTAAGGCCGGCAGCGAAGACATAGCGGGTGCGATACGTGTCGAGCGCTTTACCGACGAGTGGCATCGCGCATGCCATCGCAATCGCGGAGATCGTAAAAACCTGCGCTGCCGTTTCGGCGCCAACGCCTTGCCGGGTCATGACTGCAACTTGCCAGAAATGAAGTGTCGTCACGAGCATGGCAATCGAGAACCATCCAATCGAGACGACATAGAAGCTGACTGTACGTAGCGCTTCACCGAGTGTAAGTCCGGGGATGTCCTCGCTCTCATTGCTGTCAGTCTTGGCCTGATCCTGTGGTTGTTCTCCATCGGGGCGCAAGCCGACATCTTCCGGCTTGTCGAATACAAGAAACAAAAGTGGTGGCAGGAATAGCAACCATGTCAGAAAGCCTAGTATCACCCAGGCTTGGCGCCAGCCGTATTGTTCGATGAGCCATTGGCCGAGGGGCGGGTGGATGGCCATGGATACACCGAAGCCGAGGGCCATCAACCCCATCGCGAAGCCACGCTGTTTTGCAAACCATTGTGAGACGAGGTTGGCGCTTCCGAGCATGAGGGAGCCCTGGCCAAAGAAACGCAACATCGCGAAACCGACAGCTAACCACAGCACGTTGGCGGCTGCACCAAACAGCATGCAGGCGATGCCAAGTAAGCCGGTGATGACCAGCATGGCAGCGCGTACGCCGAAGCGATCCACCAACCGACCCGTCTGGGGGAGCAGGAAAGCGGCTACGAGTGTTGCTGCGCCGTAGGCCGTCGCCAGGGATGCACTAGAGATGCCGAGGTCTTGACTGATAGGGCCAACAAAAACACTGAACGTGTGCGATTGTCCCGGGCCGCTGACAAAGATGCCAAGCGACGCGACCATGACCATGGTCCAGCCGTAGAAGAAGCGATTGTTGGCAATCGCCACTGCCCCATGCCGGGTCGCGTTGATCAATTTGAAGCCTCAGTGTGTTGTGTCGAGTGAAGCTAGCATGTTCGTCCCTTTAGTGAGCGCGACATTGTGGGCGCAGGTTGCGATATCAGCCTTCTGAGATTGAATTGGAAGTTAGGTCGAACTTGCAATGCACGTAGGTTGGTAGGTTTGATCTCGTTGTCGTGCGCATTATGATGGTGGCATGTGTAATCTCTATTCCATGACTGCAACGCGCGACGCGGTAATCCGATTGTTTCGAGTTGGGCACAATCGCGCTGCTGCTTTTGATCCGGTCAGTGCAATTTTTCCTGGACATACGGCGCCAGTGGTTCGCCTTGCCGATGATGGCGATCGAGAGCTTGTCATGATGTCGTGGGGTTTTGTGCTGCCGCAAACGGATAAGGCAGCGAAGCGCGTTACCAATGCGCGCGATGACAAAGTGCGAGCGAGTGCATTTTGGCGGTCGTCACTTGTTGAACGTCGTTGTCTGGTGCCTGTTACATCATTCAGCGAACCGAAAGGTCGGTCACCCGCTGTCTGGCACTGGTTCGGTTTGGATGAGATACGGACGCCATTTGCTTTTGCCGGTATTTGGCGTTCCTTCAAGGGCAAGCTGAAATCGGATAGCGAGGAGGTTGAGCTGCAGACCTATGCATTCCTGACCACGACACCGAACGCTGTTGTTCGGCCTATACATCCCAGTCGGATGCCGGTGATGCTGTCCAACGCGGATGACATGCAGATGTGGCTTGAGGGTTCGCCGGAGCAAGCATTCGGTTTGGCACGTCCTTACGCAGATGACGGCATGTCTGTGCTGCAAGCTGGCGCGATGAAGGAGGACCTGCTTGGCATAGATGGTTCGGTGGATGAGCTGGAGCCATTCGGTCGATTGTTGTAGCGTTGATGATCTGATGGCGTGTGGATCAAGGGCTGCAAATCTGCGGTTTCTCCGGAAGATGGTCTGAGTCTTTGGCTCTGTTCGGCTCCAGTGTAGAATTGCGCGTTAGCCAATGGCACCGGCCAGGCAGTGCCGGGGTGTAAGTCGGTCACCGTCGCGCTCGATCATGCG
>NZGY01000097.1 GCA_002689605.1 Filomicrobium sp. | reverse complement strand
CGAGTTTGAAGGTCTTGGATCGTTCGGATGGCCAAACCGTCCCTGGCTGTCGGCCTGCCAGATTTCGATCATCGCGTCAGAGACTAACTGCCCTTCACCTTCGTCTCTGACGATGCCTTCAACGATGATACGATCGCCGAGCGGCTCACCAGATTTTGCACCATTTCGGGTTAGGTCGGTATCGAGTTCGCCAAGGCTATCGTGCCCGTAAACCGGCCCTGTGAGTTCCGACAGAGTGGCCGTGATTGGAATGAGAGGCTTTGTCGGTCCGCGCAGTTTGGTCGATTTATATCCTTCTGAGATATAGGCTGGATGCGAGGACCAATCCCGTTTGCCGATTTGCTCTGTCACGATAACTGCTTTCTCAATTTTGAAGTCGTCATTCAGAGATGGTTAGATCATTCGGTATGGCTTCTTTCGAGCGAAATGGCTCAAGAACACGCCAGTGTATAAATGTCTTTGACTTGATCCGGTAAAGAGTAGTTGGACCACGTGCTCCCTCCGTCCTTTGTGCCGTAGATCTCTCCATTGTAGCGCGCAGCCAGATAAGCCTGGTTCGGATCACTGTTATGCAGGGCAATGGACATGATCGTGCCGTGGACCTCCACCTTGTCGAAGCGCTGCCAAGTTTCGCCTGCGTCGGTACTCTTATAGATACCGCCATCATGGCTCGCAGCGGCGACGCTCAGAGCTGAGTAGAGTGTAGCTGGATCGCTGGGTGCTGCCTTGACATCGCGGCCGTACGTCGTAGGTGAGAATTTTCCAATTTCCATGTCTCGCCAAGTCTGCCCTTTGTCACTCGAGCGAAACAGGCCCATGCGGCAGGCTAGAAGCAGATCGTCTGGTCGCTCTGTGCAGAGCGTTATGGCATGGCCGTCCAGCATTCCTTCGGAATACGTATCTGACACAATCTGACTCTTAAGGTGCTCTTGTTCAGATAACTCAATAAGATGAGCGCTTCGATCGGCCCATGTTTGCCCGTTATCGCTGGAATACATGACACCGTTGACCTCGAGAGCGGCTGCAATCTCATTACCCCTCTCAGGATGCTGGACCATCCGCATGACGCGAGGCTCAAAAATGACCTTGCAGTGTTCTGGAATCTCAGGTGTCGGCAGTTGGACCCAGGATTTTCCGCAGTCATCGCTGCGATAGATGTCGATCGGGGAGGCGCCAGCAAAAATGCAGTTTGCGTCGCGATGATCGATCAGAAAGCTCCAGATTTGATGGTCTTTATCAGGGAAATCAGAACGCTCAAAGGTAGCTCCGCTGTCAGAACTTCTCCAGACGCCGCTCTGGGTCCCGGCGAGAACGACGCCTTCTACGGTGGGATGAGCTAGGATGCTAAAAGTCTCAAGCTCGGCCAATACGTGTTGCCATTCACCTTCCGGCAATGCACGGCGGAAGACGCCGAACTTTCCATCTTCATCTGGTCTTCCGACATATCCTGCAACGCCCGCAAACAAATATGACTGATCTGGCATCCGAGTTGACCTTGGTTTCGATTGGCAAAATTCAATTCTGCCAACAGATTGGCAGCTCGCAGGAGAAGAACCAAGCGCGCATTGTGCGTCTGTCTACACAAGTGACAATTGCGAACCCTCACTCGCTAAACTGCGAATCTTTCCTTAAAAAATAGCTGCTCTGATGGTAGTGATTTCGATCAAACGTCTTTACGGACTGCGCATGGCAACGACTGTCTGCATTAATGGTGACTTGGGTAGTGGGAAAAGCTCCGCTATCAGTAAGCTTTCAGAACGGCTCAGCTGGAGGGTCTTCTCAACCGGGGCTGCTCAGAGGCAGCTTGCGCGCGAGATGGGCATAACGACGCTCGAACTCAATAAGATTTCCGAGTCCGATCGCTCGATCGATGACAAGATTGACTCGGTTTTTGCTGATCTCGCGAAGAGCGAGGAAGACCTGATCGTCGACTCTCGAATGGCCTGGCACTTTCTGCCAACCGGCAAGAAAATCCGTTTGGTTTGCCACCCGTCGACTTCTGGTCGCAGGGTCTATTACGACACTGATAGGTCAGCAGAAAAATACGATACGGTCGAAGCGGCTACGGCTGATGTTCAGTTTCGACGAGCGAGTGAGAAGCTGCGCTTCAAGACTTTCTATGATGTTGATGTCGAGTACCTGCAAAATTACGACGCTGTTATTCAGACTGATCTCCACGTCCTCGGCGACGTGGTCGATAAGATCCAGGCCGTCATTAATGGCCAGCCGCGTGACACGGTGTTGAATCTCTCACCGCGTTTGATTTTCCCAACTGAGCTCGAGGTTGCTGCCAGTTCTCCGACTGCCAATGACTTGGAGATCGAGGTTATCTACGCCAGAGATTGCTTTTTTGTTGTGCGCGGTCACCAGCAACTCGCTGCTGCGATCAGGACACAACAGTCCTGGATAGAGGCGCGACTAAGTTCTGACGAAGCAGCAGCTGCGAAGGTTGTGCAAGGGATAGACAGCTATATCTTCTCCAGCTGGCAAGCAGGGCTCGACTTCGAATTTCCGTTCCTGCCAGACTGAGGACGGACTAGGTGTTAGAGCGTCTTGGACGTCAAACTTTATTGGTCCATAGCTCCTGTGCAGCAGTGATGTCTTTTGCAGTATCCCATGCCTGCGAAGCAATGCGCCGCTCTCCAGCTTCTTTGATTAAGAGAAATGCCTCGATGTTGAAGCTGACTTTCTCTGTGTTTTCCGTTAGCTCGCATACGGCTATGGCGACTTCGACGTTGCCAAAGACTTCGATGCGCCGTCCAAGCATGCGTTCCTTCAAGTTTGGAAGTGAACTCTTTGATAAGCCCTGCATTCTTTCCACGAATTGGCCGACTGACTGGGACTGAGCGGGGCGCGCTGATGCGAACAATTGTGCCCCTTCGACGAAATCAGCGGCAAAGCCTGACCAGTCGCCGTCTTGACTCTCATCCCAGGACAGGGCTTCAAACTGGCCTTCGATCAATGCTTCGATGGCTTTGTGATCATCCATTGCAGTTCATCCTGCGTGACGCGAACGATTGGCCCTGTATCCAATGGATCACCGGAGAGCTGTGTCGCGGTAATCAGATCACCTCATCACCACGGTCGTCGGTTTCACCAAACCGTTTTAGGACAGCGGGCCGGGTTCCCTCGTAAACCTTGTCCAAACCGGCAGAGATTTTCTCGTTCTCGCGTTCGAAGAGACTGTTGCCTTGCATATCACCATCGACGATGAATGGTCCGAAGTTTTCGACTTTAATGACCCACATGGCCTGGGCGAGGCCAAGCTCATCGCGCCAGTGAACATTCTCAACTTTTGTGACGCCTCGACCGAGAAGGGCGCCGGGGCCGTAGCCGACCGTCGTTAGATAGACCGCGCCATGAGGAACAAAGTGCTTTTTGTAATCCTCAGAACTCATGCCACCCTTGCCGAGTATCAGCTTAGATTGGGATTTCTCCAGCCATTGGCCGATCCACTTTGAGAAGCGAAAGGAAGCGGTCGCAGTCACGGCACCCATATTGTATTCGCCGGCCTCTGTAATGGTTGCTGCCGGTGAACAGTGAAAGTTCGCGGCGCTTGCTGAATCGAGCTCGGGCGGTAGCGGGTTTCCTTCTTCAATAACACGCTTGTAAACGCCTTCACGGGCTGTATAGACAGTGCCATCGAGATAAACGACGTCGCCAATGTTGAGTTCTTCAAGGGCTTCTCGACTCGGTTCTGTAGATAGCCGGACCTGCTTGAATTTCTCTGATGATGCCACCTGGCGAGCTCCTTAAAATGTGTCTCTCTGATATTCAGATTAAATGATCTTGGCCGACAAATCCAAGCCCATTAAGGTGCCTCTCGCAACTCCCCCGCACTGGCAAGCAGATCGCCATCGGAAGAAACAAGGAATACACTATGCGGCTCAGCGACTACAAGGTCCTGACATTTGATGTCTACGGTACATTGATTGATTGGGAAACCGGGATGGTGAATGGATTGAAGCCATTGACTGACCGTGTCGGTCAAAGTTTATCCCGTGATCAGGTGCTGGAGGCACACGCCTACCACGAGTCCACGACGCAACGTCAAACTCCAGCCAAGAGCTACTCTGAGCTCCTGGCAGTTGTTTACAAAAGGATTGCTGAGGAATGGGGCATCTCGGTCGGCTGGGACGAGTGTGAGGTCTATGGTCAGTCAGTTGCGAACTGGCCTGCATTTCCGGATAGCGCCGAGGCTCTGAAGTATCTCAAGCAGCACTACAAGCTGGTTGTGTTGTCTAATGTCGATAACACAAGCTTTGCTTTTTCCAATGCGAAGCTCGAGGTTGATTTTGATGCTGTTTATACAGCCGGTGACGTTGGTTCGTATAAGCCATCGCCCCGCAACTTCGAATACATGATAAACAACTTAAAACGTTTGGGCTTGGAGAAATCAGATATTCTGCATACCGCTGAAAGCATGTTTCATGATCATGCTCCTGCGAACGAGTTCGGGTTAGCCAATTGCTGGATTTATCGCCGTCATGACCAGGAAGGGTTCGGCGCTACGATGAACCCAGGCGATATGCCGAAGTACGATTTTCAATTTAATAGCATGGCCGATATGGCAAGAGCGCACAAAGCCGAGATCGCTGCCAGCTAAACTCGGAGGATCGTCTCCGGAAAGGAAAAACAATGTCAGATTCAGTCATCTATACGTGCGATAACCACATAGCCGTCATTACGATGAACAAGGCTGATCGCATGAACCGCCTTGATCCCGAGATTGTTGATGGTCTCAATCAGTGCTGGAAGCGGTTTATGGCCGATGATGATGCGCGTGTCGCTGTATTGACTGGCTCCGGCGAAAAGGCATTCTCAGCTGGTGCGGATCTCAAGAATGTGCCGCACGATCTTTATCGCGCGATCCCATCCATCGGTGTGCCGGTGGACAAGCCCGTAATCGGTGCGGTTGCAGGCTGGTGCATTGGTGGAGGCATGGTGCTGACAACGATGTGCGATATAATTATCTGCGCTGATAATACGACGTTCTCCTATCCGGAAGTGAAGATTGCGTTTTCAGGCGGCCTGATATCCAATCTCGCGAGCAGGATTCCGCATAAGTTGGCGATGGAACTGTTGCTAGTTGGTGATAACATGAGCGTCCAGCGCGCCTATGAAGTTGGTTATGTGAACAAGATTGTTCCTGTAGCAGAGCTCATGCCGACAGCGATGGAGTGGGCGGGAAAAATTGCGGATACTGCGCCGATGCCATCGCGCATGCTGAAACGGTTTGTTCTAGATACAATGCCGAAGGGACCGACCGAGCAGGCGGCCATTGCGCGGGTTCAAGTTGAAGCTATCAATGATAGTAGCGACTGGGTCGAAGGCCAGGCTGCCTTCGCAGAGAAGCGTAAGCCAAACTATCACGGTCGTTAGACTTGGCTACTGTTTGGCAGCGAGCGGGGACTGAAGTCAGTCCCACTCCGCTGATCACCACCCCATTGAACGGCTCATGCGGCGCGGGTCGGCGCCACCTTCCATAATACCTGTAGAGTGGTCTTTCGTAATCGCGCAGACCCCAGCGGTTTTATATGACATGTCGTCCAGGCGCTCGATTTTGTGACCGAGCTCAGACAGTGCATCTGAAGTCTTTTCGTCGATCCTGCCTTCGACAGTTAAACGACCCGGGTAGGCTGTATGCGGCTCGAAAGAGTCGGGTTGACTATGGGTCATGAAGCGAGGTGCTTCAATGGCATTCTGGATCGGCATATCAAACTGTGCGGCATTTATTAGAACCTGCAACATCGCCTGACACTGTGTGTCGCCACCTGGCGTACCAAACGGCATAACCCATTTCCCATCCTTGATCGCAAGCGCTGGGTTCGGCGTCAATCTTGGGCGTTTGCCGGGAGCGACCGCGGAGGCGTGTCCACGTACCGCCCAGCTTTGCATGCCGCGCGAAGAGGGGCAGAACCCTGTTCCCGGAATAACAGGCGTATCCCAAGATACGTCACTCGGCGTGGCAGAGAAGATGTTGCCCTGCTTATCGATGACACAGCAATAAGAAGTGTCGGCAGGTGGNGGCGGACTTTCGGTTGATGTTGGATAGTTGGTCGACGTTGTTGAAGCAGAACCAAGTGAGANGTTGCCNGNTGGTGGCAGCTCGGCAAAGGCGTGCCCTGGATCAATTAAAGCGCGTCGTTTTTCGACGTATGTGTCGCTGAGCAGCTGATCGAGTGGTACATCGACGAAACGTGGATCGCCGTAATATTGCTCACGGTCTGCAAATGACAGCTTGATTGCTTCGGCAAGCGTGTGAATGTACTCAACACTGTTGTGGCCCATCTTCGGCAAATCATAACCTTCGACGAGACTGAGCATCTGTTGAAGGACAGGGCCCTGGCACCAAGGCCCGCACGTATAAACGTCGATNCCATGATAGGACCTTCGGACCGGTTCCTCGATGNCTGACGAGAATTCNGCNAGATCCTCGCGGGTGAGCCAGCCATCATTTTGAGCATGGAAGTCTGCCATCATGCCGGCGAGGTCACCGAGATANAATGCATCTCGTGCTGCTTTCAGTCCNTCGCTACGCCCCTTGCCAGCGGCAGCTTTNTCTTCGTCGGCCATGAATTGAATAGAACGTGCCAGATCNGTTTGGACAAAGTTTTCGCCAACCTCTGGCACGCGGTCATTTGGCAAGTAGATTGGNGCGCTGGATGGAAAAGATCTGTAAGTATCCTGATGCGCGACGAGATAGTCATGCATCACGTGGTGCATTGAGAAGCCTTCACGCGCATAGCGGATTGCTGCCGNTGCCACGTCCGCGAATGACATTGTGCCGAACTGGTCGAGCGCCTTGATCCAGGCGTCGGGCGCAGCCGGCATTACTGTACGGCGCAGGCCCTTTGGAATNGTGCCGTCACATTCATCTACAAAGTAATCAAGTGAGGCAGCCTTGGGCCACCAGCCGAGGCCGCTGATCGTGATCACCTTACCCGTCTCAGCGGAGTAGATCATGATTGGCGCGACACCCGCGAACTGCACCATCTCGCTATGTACAACACCNAGAGCCATCCCCGCTGCTACGCCAGCGTCAACCGCGTTGCCGCCGGCTTCTAGGATATTGAACCCGGCCTGAGTTGCCAGGATATGGCCAGCAGAGACCATATAGCGGGTACCATGAACAGGCGGTTGCAGCGGCATCGGTTCTATCCTTTGCGCAAAACAAATTGCAGNTGCCGCAACATTAGCTGATCACGCAGCCATGGTCATCCGAGACGTGCGCCTATCGCTTATGAGATGGTTCAGATATTTTCCTAGTCACTGGCTCTAATTATCTCCGAAGTGCTCCATCTTGGNTTGATCCGCGGTTTCCATCTGGTGCGCGGCATTGGCTAGTAACTGAGCGACTTCGTTTAGGCTTTGGGCGAAAGCCATGCGGTCTTCGCTGAAATCGAAATCATCCAGCTGCCGCGCCAGCGCCTCCTTACCCATCCAGGCTACATGGNGCGCATACTCGCTGGCTGCNATGTTGGCCGGGTCTGCTAGGTAGAGCTGATCGAAACGAGTGTAGTCNGGGTGNCTCAAGTCTTGGGGGACATAGCCATTGACGAGTGTCACGCGCTCACCTGCTGCAGCCAGAGCCTTTGCACGGTGCACAACCATGTTCCCTTGCTGCAGCACAACATAGCCGGCTCCTGGAAATTCTGGCGAGACAANACGGTCTTCCGGCAGTGGCTGTCCGGCCTTGTTCAACACAGCAACTTCGTGCTTCGTCCCATTAAAGTACTGGAACTCACCGCCCTCGACCTCATTCGGGTCTGTGACGAACATGACGTAGTCGATGCGCAAAGTATCCGCATGCCATTTATCGACATTCTTTCCAACGGTTAGAGGATTGTAGTTCAGATGNCCCAGTTGATGTGGCATCGTGTGGGGTAGCATTGGCGCATCGCAGATTTNGGAGATGGCGTGAGNGATATCNGGTGATAGGCAGAAGTCGCGCAGAAATTTGGATTGATAGACACCGCCGCGCACCAAACGTGGTATTCGTTCGTTGCTACGCGCAAAAGNCTCGAGCAATCGAGNAACTTCCTGCAGGCAAGCAATACCTTCATCGCTAAGCAGGCGGANCGGTGATGTCACGGCCATGCCGGTTGGNCAGTCGGAGCAGTCCGTGTCGCTGTAGCCGAGTTCTTCGAGCGAAATAACCTGATCTGGCTTTTCGATTGCAAGGTGACGAGCTGTATCAAATTCAGGCTTACTCTTCAGAGTGGGAAAGCCCTCGGGATGCGGATTTGGAAAGTCTAAGGGAGTAGCCAAGCCATGCGCCATCATCCAGCTCCTGCCGCTAGCACGTTCGTTAGGGAGCGGTAACTTTAGTTGATGGCATCAGCCGTGCGTCAATCGCGAAACGACAGTCGCAGTTCTTTGAACGACATATTGTACGGGTAGCACAGAATCTCTCGCGCGCGCAGTTAGCAATTACGAAAATTCGACGTGCAGATCTGTATGCATCTATTCTTTTGAAGCGCCCTGCGGATGTTAGTTTTGGTCATCTGGGAGTACGGGTAGGGCGTGAATTTCAACACCCTCGTCCAAGAGTTCTTTTACATCACTTGGCGAGGCTTCGCCGTAGATGCCTTTCTCTTCAGATTCATTGTAGTGGATCTTGCGGGCTTCCTCAGCAAAGCGAGGGCCGACGTATTCTGCGTTGTCTTCGACGACCTTGCGCAACTTGCGCATCGCAGACAGGATTTCTTGCTGTGCCGCAGCAACCTTCGGGTCAACTGGAACAGGACTGGTTGGCTGCTTGGTCGGGACGGGAAGATCCGATTTCCTGTTGCCTTTGACGCCAACATTAGGTGCCATGATGGCTTTTGCTACCTTGGTTGATCCGCACTCCGGACAAGTCACCAACTTGCGCTTGACCTGCTTTTCGTAGGCCGCGCTGTTGGTGAACCAAGCTTCAAAGCTATGATCTTTGTCACACTGTAGTTGGTAGCGAATCATAGTCGTTAAATGTCTCTTGTACTTCTTACCAATTTCTTGCCGAAGCCGATCACGCGAATGCCACGTTAAAAGGCCTGTCGTTGCCGAGCGAAGGAACTCTGCTACGGGCTTTTTCGACCTCTGCCATATCTATATCGGCATAAATGACGGTTTTTTGAAGCCCATCAGCTTCTGCTAGGATCTCACCCCATGGCGCAATTGCAACACTGTGGCCGTACGATTTGCGCCCTGATTCATGCTTGCCTGCCTGAGCCGCGGCTAAAACATAGCATTGATCCTCAATGGCTCGCGCCCGCAACAGCGTTAGCCAGTGGCCGGCTTCGCCGGTTGGCACAGTAAAAGCCGAAGGAACTGCAATCACCTCAGCGCCCGCTTTCGCGAGGCTGCGATATAGACCTGGAAAGCGCATGTCATAGCAGATTGTGATGCCAAGCTTGCCCCAGGGTAAATCTGCTAGGACGGCTCTGTCGCCGGCATCGTAGCGCCGACTTTCGTTGTAGCGATTGGTACTATCAACATCGACATCGAACATATGGATCTTGTCGTAGCGCGCTTTAATGTTTCCTTCGGGATCAAAGAGGAAGGCTCGGTTCGCTAGTTTGTCCTCGGCCTTGCGAACAGCCATTGATCCGATATGCAGCCATATACCCAATTCCTTTGATAGCGAGGCAAAGGCTTTGATCGCACGATTGGTATCGTCATCTGGCTCTGACTTTGCGAGCTGATCAGCCCCGCGGACTTCTATGACGTTTGTGACTTCCGGGGTCTGAATATACGTCGCGCCATTTGAAGCTGCTTCATGAACTTGTTTCGCAACATCGCTGATGTTGCGGTCGACATCACATCCCGTGCATGTTTGCACAAGAGCTGCGCGAAATTTTTCGGTCATCTTTAGGCTGCCAATAGCGGGTCGAGGCGGCCGTCCTTATCCAGAGCGTAGAGTTCGTCGCAGCCACCGACATGGATTTCATCGATGAAGATCTGAGGAACGGTATGTCGTCCGCCTGCGCGCTCTTGCATTTCAGCACGCTTCGTTGAACTCATACCAATATTGATTTCCTCGTACTCTGCACCCTTCTGCTTCAGCAGCCGCTTGGCCATGACGCAGTATGGGCATAGCATCGTTGTGTAGATCGTAATCTTCGGCATATTTGCTTGTCGTCCAGCAGTTGCGATGCGTTTTGTAAACTACGCTCATATATAGGGGCACAACCGGCTTATTCCAGCACAGGAATTAGGCCAAGGCTAGCAGGAATTCGTCCCGCGCGGTTAATGATCGGCGAATAGGACGCCTAGTGAGCACCAGCAATAAGGGTGTTTGGCGCCTTAGAGTACAATCCGCGACTCATTGGTGACGATGGCGAGAGACAGGATATCAACTCTAGCAGCACCGGCATGCTTTAGGACGCGAGCGCATGTGTCGACTGTTGTTCCCGTTGTAATGACATCGTCAATCAGTAGAATTGATCGGCCGTCAATTGCCGCTGTTTTTGATTGGTGCACTTCAAACGCACCTTGCAGGTTTCGTCTTCTTTGATCTCGGGTTAGCCCCACCTGGGAAAGCGTATTCTTTCGACGTCTCAGGATTTGTGGCTCGAACTTGAGGCCAACATCAGGTGCGAGGTCCTTGGCTAAGATGGCGGCCTGATTGTAGCGTCTTGCCCTCAGTTTTTGTCGGCTGAGGGGTACGGGGATAATGAACTCGCAGTCCTTGAATAATTCATTGCCAGCGAGCTGCAGCCATCGCCTAAAGAGCTGTCGTGGTGCGTGTTNATCCGCGTATTTAAACGTATGAATAAGCTGCCGCATTGCACCGGTATAATGTGCTACGGCGCGGGCACGATCANAGTTTGGTGGGTTGGCAGCAGCTGCTGCGGAGACAACCACTTGTCCACCGGGGTCNNATGGCAATGGTATACCGAGGCGATCACACATCGGGTGGACAATGAAGTTAACGTCCTGCCAGCAGCGCGCGCAGACAGCGTTGTGCTGTATCAATGGTTGGTGACAAGATTGACATAGCGGCGGTACNAAGAAATTGCTGAGAACTGTGATAGCCTTTCGGCTCAAGTCCCACCAGTTCGGGCGTTGATGAAGCACGGGATCTTTCGTGCTACTCGCAAAATCGTTCATGCTTCAGGACTACCATCCAACATGTCATCCAGGCCTTGCCTGAGGACAAGGTTGAACTCTTCAGGTACTTCAACGTTCGAGAAGTGATGTTGGTCCTCAATTACAGTCAGCTTTGATCCGGGAATGCGTTCGTGGATGTCCGTTGANCGTTCGACAGGTGTGACGGGGTCTGCACCGGCAGNAATAATGTGTGTTGGGCAGGAGATGCNATGCAACTCATCGCGGTATGCGAGGTCGGCGACAGCAGATGTNCCNCCGAGATATCCAGGAATTTGGGTGCNAACGAAAACATCNCGAACGGCATGATAGCCAGCTGGCTTGGACTTCACGTAATCATCTGTAAACCAAAGCCGATCGGTCATGTCCCAGACAGCATNCATGCCGCTTTCCTGGACAACTGCCTGACGTTCTGCGACCCATNCGCGGTACCAATCATCGGCTTGAGAGGTTGTGTTGCAGAGCGTCAATGAGCTGAATACGTGCCGAATGGTTGATCCCAAGNCCCTGCCCAATCATCCCACCCGTAGAAATGCCAACCCAGTGGACGGCTTCGATGTTCAATGC
Organism: Filomicrobium sp.; assembly: GCA_002689605.1. Lineage (GTDB taxonomy): Bacteria > Pseudomonadota > Alphaproteobacteria > Rhizobiales > Hyphomicrobiaceae > Tectiglobus. The sequence continues at coordinate 27,909 of NZGY01000097.1, read as the reverse complement.
ATCCATGAGGCCGACCGCNTCCAACTCAAATTGCTCAAGCGAGTATGGTCCCGGCGGAGCATCGGTATCGCCGTGGCCTCTCCAGTCGTATCTAAGTAGGTGATAGCGACTAGAGAGCGCTTCAACCTGTGGGTCCCAGATCCGATGACTNGTCCCCATCGCGTGCGCCATCATCACAACTGGTCCGTCGGACTTGCCGTCCCATCTGAACGCTATGTCGATGTNTCCGACGCGGCATTTCTCGATNGCCTTGCTCATGGTGTCTGACCAGCCTTTTGGTGCATCGGATCGGCGTACCGAACCAGGACCTTTCCTGTGAATTTGCCGGCAAGCATATCGTGCAGTGCCTGTGGNCTTTGCGCGAAGCCGTCGACGNTATTGTCGAAGGACTTGATCAGGCCGCGTTTACAAAGATCTTTCATGCGCTCCCGCGAAGTTGCCCATTCCCGTGGGTATGAATAACGCGAGAAGCATTGGATGGATGCCTCTCTCGCCCAGAGTTGGCGCATNTTGACATAGTCACGATCCGGGCGATCGCTATTGTTTGAGACAGTCCTGCCAACAATCAAGACACGCGCATACNTGGCAAGGTTGTCGAAAACCGTGTCGGCAATCTTTCCTCCGACAGTATCAAAGAACAGGTGGCAACCGTCAGGTAGGGCAAATGCTANGTCGCGCTCAAATGAGCGGCTGGTATGGTCGACGCATTNATCTGCACCAAGTTGTTTGACGACATGCGCGCACTTGGTTGCTCCTCCTGCAATGCCAACCACGCGCATGCCAGCCAACCGTCCAATCTGAACGGCGTAGGAGCCGACCGATCCAGCCGCCGACGTCACAACCATAGTCTGGCCCGGCATGGGTTTTGCANACATATCAAGCGCGCAATAAGCCGTCAGGCCAGGGGAGCTCAGTGCGGTTAGCCAAAGGCGGCCTGCGAAATCGCCNGTTGCGGGTAATAGCTCTTTAGGCGACACGGCAGCATACTTCTGCCAACCAAGGCGTCCCGTTACTCTCGTGCCGATAGCCAGTGAGTTTGCGTCATCGCCAGAGTTCTCGATCACCTCACCCAATACGTCACAATCAATCAATTCGCCGATAGCAAATGGCTTGGTGTAGTTCTTGAAATCTTTAAGGCGTTGTCCCTGCCAAGGTGACAATGCTGCCATTAGGACACGCACCCGAACCTGATCATCTATCAGATCTGGGTGCCCATGTTCTTCGATCTCAAAGTTTTCCGGTGTAGGCAAATCCGTGGGACGGGACTTCAAGACGATGCGTTGATTGGGCTCGGGCAGCGTTTGCATGTCACTCTCAATGTGATGGACGAGCAAAAGTATGGAAGAGAATGGCCATGAGTACAATCCGCTTTNCTGAAGTTGGTGATATCACCATGGCTTACGAGTTGAGTGGCCCTAAAGATTCACCAGTGGTTTGCCTTAACCATTGTTTTTGTGCCGACCATCNTTTCTGGGATGCGCACATGCCGGCTTTCGAAGGNCTGNGCGTGCTTCGCTANGATACGCGCGGGCACGGTCGGACGAGTGCACCCGAGGGCCCCTATCAACTTTCAATGTTGGCGGACGATACGGTNGCGTTGCTAGACCACTTAGAAATNGCTCGAGTACATTTTGCNGGCGTTTCAATGGGCGGCATGATCGGTCAAACACTTGCCTTGNAGCATCCAGATCGAATTTCGTCGTTAGCGCTAATTAACACCACGCCTGAATATAGCGACGCGCAGAAGGTTCTTTGGCGTGAGCGNGCCGGCATCGTTCTGACGGAAGGTATCGGNGCTNTACAAAGTTCCTTGATGGAACGCTGGTTCACTGACGAAGCGATTGCTAACGATCTACCGGGTTACNGCTACATGAATGATATCNTCAGTCGCTTCCGACCGGAGAGCTTCGACGCAGTGACTGCAGCGATGTGTGAGCTGAATACAACTTCGCGCTTAGGGGGCATAAGAGTGCCAACACTCGTGGTTGCGGCTCCTGACGATCCGGGTGTGCCTCCTGAGCTGTCTGAGACACTTGCTCGCGAGATCCCGGACGCGCAGTTGCATTGGCTGACGCCTGCTCGGCATCTGGCGACCCTGGAACATGTTGAGACGTTCAATGAACTAGCACGTTCGTTTTTTACGGGGCGCGCCGCATAGAGCTTGATCTATAACAACGTCATGCATCTACAGGCGTTGAAGCTAGGAGCAAANGNAATGAAGCCTTTAAAGGACNTTCGGATATTGGATCTTACCAATGTTCTCGCCGGTCCCTTTTGCTGCCATCAGCTGGCGCATATGGGCGCTGACNTCATCAAAGTTGAAGTGCCAGGATCTGGCGATCTTGCGCGTCAGTTAGGTGCTGATCCAGAGCTCAATAAGAATNTGATGGGNGTTTCGTTTNTGGCGCAAAACACTGGTAAGCGCTCGATCACGATCAACCTGAAGTCAGACAAAGGCAAAGCTGTATTCAAGCGGCTAGTAAAGTCCTCTGATGTTGTCGTTGAGAACTTCAGACCAGGTGTCATGGACCGCCTTGGAGTGGGCTATGAGACTTTGAAGGCTGAACGACCTGGATTGATCTACTGTGCAATTTCTGGCTTCGGACAGGATGGGCCCATGCGCGATCTCCCGGCCTATGACCAGATCATCCAAGGTATGTCAGGCGTCATGAGCATTACAGGGGATGATGATAGCGCGCCGCTACGGGTTGGCTACCCGATTGCCGATACGATTGGTGGGATGACAGCGGCATTCGCAATTTCATCAGCNCTTGCGAATCGCGANAAGAATGAAGGCTGCTTTATAGACGTTGCAATGCTTGAAGCAGTCATGGCTACCATGGGCTGGGTTGTTTCCAACTTCTTGATTGCCGGCGTGACACCCGCTCCGATGGGGAACAAGAATGTTACGGCNAGCCCATCGGGCACATTCAGAACCGGTGATGGACTGATCAATGTCGCCGCTAATAAGCAGGAGCAATTCGAGGCTGTGTGCCGTGTCGTGGGNAAGCNGGAATTGGCGCAAGACCCCCGCTTTGCTGAGCGTCAAGCGCGATTGGATAATCGCGATGAGCTTACCCAAGCCTTGGAACAAGCGATGCAAAGCAAGTCGGCAGCTGAATGGCGTGATGTCTTCAATGATGCGGGGGTTCCGGCTGGTGAAGTGTCCAGTGTANCTGAAATGATTGCACATCCACAGATTGCGGATCGGGGAATGATCGGGACCTTTACGAACGCGCCGGGGGTTGGTCGGGATATTCAGATCGTTCGGCCGGGTATCAAGTTTGATGGAGCGGCAATCAAGACAGATGATGCNCCACCATTGTTAGGTGAGCATACGACAGATTTGCTGAAGGAGCTTGGCTACTCAAGTGAAGATATTGCTACATTGCAGGCGGACNAAGCGGTTTAGGNCCACNGGGCTTNTTGCAGCAATTACTTGATGCGACCTGCCTTCACGCTGAAATAAGTGCTCAGCAGTGTTATGTAGCTNCNCATGTCTTCTCTGCCAGTTATCTTTGACCGACAACTTTTGCTGCGTAACCGCGAGCGATCCGCAGCAGCAGGTGGGGATCTGCCTGACTTTCTGTTGGAGCGCGCAGCAGAAGATCTGGCCGACAGACTTGCTGTCACAAATCGCAATTTCAGNAATCCGGTCAATATTNGTGCTGCTACTGGGCAGGTGGAACGATGCNTGAGCGNGTTGNCGAATGTGAGCGAATTCTCATCAACGGAGGGCTCGGAAGCACTAGTTGGATTCGCTAAGNCGCGGGTATCAGGCGTTGTTACCATTGCTGATGAAGAATTGTTGCCTTTCATGCCGGAGGCGTTTGACCTGATAACGTCGGCACTCACACTTCAATATGTGAATGACCTTCCAGGAACACTGACCCAGATCCGCAGGGCCCTGGTGCCGGACGGCTTGTTCATGGGGACGATGATTGGAGGTGCAACCTTGACCGAGTTGCGCCAGGCAAGTCTACAGGCTGAGGAAGAGTTAACCGGTGGGGCCTCGCCGCGTGTTGCCCCAATGGCAGATGTCAGAGATCTCGGTGCATTGTTGCAGCGAGCGGGTTTCGCGCTACCCGTTGCCGATAGCGATGTTGTTACGGTGACCTATGCGACTGCATTTGATTTGATGCGTGAATTGAAGGCAATGGGTGCCAGCAACGTCTTGGTAGAGCGACGCCGAAAGCCAATGACGCGGAGTGTTCTGACAAGGATTGCCGAGATTTATCATGAGCGCTTTGCGGCAGAAGATGGTCGGATTGTTGCAACTTTCGAACTTCTCACGATGACAGGCTGGGCGCCGCATGAAAGCCAGCAGAAGCCGCTTCGTCCTGGTAGTGCTCGTTCGCGTTTGGCGGATGCACTTGGTACGTCTGAGACTCCGGCCGGCGAAGCTGCAGGTGTTGACTTCAGTCGACCGTTTGCCAGAGGGAAGTCCGATGACGAATGACAGAGTAGTCAAGGGGAGCTGCATTTGTGGTGCTGTTCGCTACAAGGCTGAAGGTCCTTTACGACCAATTATCGCTTGCCATTGTACCGAGTGCCGCAAGTCCACCGGTAACTATTTCACAGCGTCGTAAGCATATCGCAGAAATTTCAGTTTGATCGAAGACAAAGGACTAAAGTGGTATCAATCCGGAGCTGAGACAGAGCGCGGTTTTTGCAGAGAATGTGGCTCCCGCCTATTCTTTCGAAGGATTGGTGGTGATCGCATTTCTTTTTCCGGAGGGACAATAGACGGCGCGTCAAACCTCGAACTTGCGGGGCATATCTTTGCTGATGAGAAAGGCGACTATTACAGTCTCGACCATGAGGCTGTTGTACATCAGCAAGATGCTCCCGAGCTCATTGGGATCCCAGAATAGGTGGGATTGAAGCCTCTGCCTTAGCCGAGCAAGTCGCGCAGCCAAGGTATGAGCGGGAGATCGGCAGGAGGCATGGGGTAGTCTGCCAGCCGCATTGCACGTACCCAGGCAATCTCCTGGCCTTCTTTAGGCGTAATCTCGCCTTCCCAAGTTCGGCACAGATAAAGCGGCATGAGCAGGTGAAAGTCGTCGTATGTGTGCGAGGCAAAATTAAATGGTGCGAGGCAGGTATCACAAACGTCAATACCAAGCTCTTCCTCTAGCTCGCGTTGAAGCGCCTCTTCTGGTGTCTCTCCAGGATCGACCTTACCTCCAGGAAATTCCCAAAGGCCGGCCATGCTCTTGCCTTCTGGTCTTTGCGCAATGAGGACCCGGTTGTCTGCATCCACGAGGGCAACTGCAGCCACAAGTAGAATTGGTTTGCTCACGATTTTGGTCCGAGAATATAGGCTGTGTCGCGCATGGCTGTCAGGCCACGCTCGCGGAAACGATCTGGCAATTCAGAAATCTGCTCGTCATGCAGCTGTTCGATTGCAAAGCAGTCTCCGTAGTGCTCGATGACGTATTCTTTTGATACTGAAAACGGCGGACCCTGCATCTCATTTTGATTGTACTCGATCAAGGCAAGCAGCTGTTTTGCTTTCGGTGATAGGTCTGCCTTGATCTTTGCGCAATAGTCTGGCCGCATGTCTGTTGGTAGAGCGACTAGGCTGCCACGGTCGTAAACCGCATCGGCAGTTGCCATCAATGCCGGGTCAAACTTAAAGAAATCACCGCACCAAATCTCGATCGCGCCTGAACGAGATACTTCGAAATCTCTGACCGTCTCCTTGGTTGTCGGGAGCTGGTTCTCGCTGAAAAATGCATCGACCGCGATCTGGCTGAGTTCAATACCGAGAGCTTTGTGGCCTTGCGCCGCTAGCCAAACCATATCGAGGCTCTTACCGCACAACGGAACCAGGACCGTTGACCCAGCTGCCAATTCGAGCCGGGGCCAGTAGGTCATTAAACGCTGATTTGTTGCGTCTTGATGAAAACCTAGTTGATTGGATTGCCAGCGTTCGTGCCAGAAGTTGTGTTCCATATCAGCTTCGATAATCCGCGTTGATCGTGATGTACCCGTGGGTCAAGTCGCACGTCCAGATTGTTGCTTTGCCGTCGCCAATACCAACGTCGACGGAGACTTCGATCTCTGAGTTTTTCATGTAGGCAGCAGCGGCATCTTCGGAGTAATCCGGAGCCCGCTGCCCCTCTTTGGCAAGGACATGAGGCCCGAACTGGATCTTGAGGCGGTCACGGTTAGCCTCTTCGCCGGATTTGCCGACCGCCATTACGACGCGGCCCCAATTTGCGTCTTCACCGGCAATTGCGGTTTTCAAAAGAGGTGAGTTCCCCATAGCCAATGCTATACTTTTCGCAGCTGCGTCACTGGCAGCTCCCGTTACGTTGACAGTCACAAATTTTGTCAGACCTTCACCGTCTTTGACGACCTGCTGCGCCAGATCCAGCATGACCTCATGAAGAGCATCATGAAATGCCATGGCTTCAGGGCTGTCTTTTTCGGAGATCTGTGCGCCGCCGAATTTGCCCGTCGCGAAGACGAGGACCGTATCACTGGTGGATGTATCGCTATCTACCGTGATGCAATTGAAAGTCTTATCTGCGATTTCGAAGGTGAGTTCCTGCAGTAATGGTTGCGTGATATTGGCGTCAGTAAAAATAAAAGACAGCATGGTCGCCATGTCCGGGGCAATCATGCCTGAGCCCTTGGCGAAGCCACCAATCGTAACTGTCTCGCTGCCAATCTTGCAGGATGTTGTTGCGAGCTTCGGGAACGTATCTGTCGTCATGATCGCGCTGGCAGCGTCGAACCACGCGGTTTGTGATGCTGTACCGGCCATCTCCTGAATGCGATGAGCAAACGCTCCTGCATCCATGGGCTCTCCGATTACGCCGGTTGAGGCAAGATAAACTTCGTCAGTCTTGCAGCCAACGGCTTTCGCAGCTGCTTCAGCAGTGAGCTGTACGGCCTCATCGCCCTTCCTGCCAGTAAAGGCGTTTGCGTTGCCGGCATTGACAACAACTGCCCGTGCCTGGCCTGATTTGAGTTTGTCACGGCACCAATTCACAGCCGCCGAGCAAGTTCGCGACTTCGTCAGTACGCCGCCTGCAACGCTACCAGGTTCAAGAACCGCAAGCATAAGGTCTGTTCGGCCCTTGTATTTGATGCCGGCTTCGACCGCAGCGAAACGCACGCCTTTGATAGCTGGTACTTCTGGATGTTTTGCTGGGACAAACGGGGATAGAGTCGTGTCGTGGGCCATTGTTGCGATTTCTCTGGCTAAGGCTGCAGTCGTGTTGCGGACTACTGCCGCAATGAGGGATCCAGATACTCAATCTGAGCCTTCTCGCGCAAGAGGTCAGTTAGGGTCCGCGCGCGGTCATGCATAAGCCTCGTACGGATACGATCTTTGACTGCTTCGAACGCTGGAGCCTGACGGGTTCGCTTGTCGACTACCTTAATGACATGCCATCCCAGCTGAGATCTAACAGGTAAGGCCACTTCGCCAACTGGTGTTCCGAACGCAGCTTTTTCCATGGCAGGGGCGAGATGGCCGCGCCCGAAATAGCCGAGATCACCACCTTTTGCGCGTGAGTTGCTGTCTTGCGAATGTTGTCGGGCCAGATCTGTAAAGCTGCCGTCATGGGCGATGAGTTCGAAGATTTCTTTTGCTTTGTCTTCGGTCCGCACAAGGATGTGACTGGCGCGTACCTCTTCATTGCCCGAGAAATTTTTCAGCTGCGCGTCGTAGTAGGTGCGCGCCTCAGCATCGCTGACTTGATCGCGGATTTTTTCATTGAAGAACGCATCGCGCAGGTTGCGACGATCCCAATAGTGGGTTGGCTGCTTGAATATCGCAGACGAATTCACTTTTTGTTTTACGGCTGCTTCGGCGAACAATTCGTTCTGTATCAAGAATTCGACTATAACGCGACGGCGCGTCGCAGCGGGGTGCTGGGCGAGGTCAGCAGCAATCTCGGCCTCGGCCAATCGGACATCAGCTTCTGTGATTGCACGACCATTGACCTTTGCAACAATACCATCCTGCGCTGCCCAAGCACTGCCTGAGAGCATAAGTAGAGCAGCTACAACTGTTATACGGACCAGTTGGAAATTCCTGTAACTGACTAATGTCACCGAGTTTTACCCTCAAATACACGACGTCGGTCTAAATCCCGCACTCGGCTGGACTATCCTGAGAGTTGGCACTTCCGGCACCAGCTCAAGCTCGGGAGATTGCATGTTTTCCGCCATTGCGGACTAAGTTAAAGCGGGTCGAAATCCGGCGAAATCAAGGCTAAAACACCAATCTGCACGGCCATCAATTGACAAGGGGGCATGTGGATTCTTATTTCATGGTCTGAAGACTGCTCCCTGCTGCCATTGGTCCCGGTCGGAGACACTGCTGCGACGCGGCAAAGGAAGTGGTAATCCGTTATAGGTTGTGCCTTGGGTGACTGACCGCCGTAATCTGAGCGCCCAACCATTGCAACCAAGCCATTCGCGGTAAGGATTACAAAAATTATGCTTTCTTTCGGGCAATTTGCATCGAAGATCTTCGGTTCATCAAATGATCGTCGTGTTCGCGCTTATAACAGCCGCGTCGAGGCGATCAACGCACTGGAGCCGGAGATTGAAGCGCTCTCTGACGAGCAGTTGCGCGCCCGCACTGACGAATTCCGCCAGCAGTTGGTAGATGGCGCGAACTTGGATGATCTCATTGTTCCGGCCTTTGCGACCGTACGCGAGGCAGCGAAGCGAACGCTCGGGCAACGCCACTTCGACGTGCAGTTGATTGGCGGTATGGTTCTGCACCAAGGCAAGATTGCCGAGATGAAGACCGGGGAAGGTAAAACCCTGGTTGCGACCCTGGCCGTTTATCTCAACGCGCTGACTGGCAAAGGCGTGCATGTTGTTACCGTCAACGACTACCTGGCAAAGCGTGACGCCGAGTGGATGGGGCAGGTCTATAAGTTCCTAGGACTAACCGTTGGTTGCATCGTTAACGAGTTGGAAGACCAGGAACGCGCTGACGCCTATGCTGCTGATGTGACGTACGGCACCAACAACGAGTTTGGCTTCGATTATCTTCGCGACAACATGAAGATGTCGAAGGAGGAAATGGTTCAGCGTGGCCATTACTTCTCGATCGTCGACGAAGTGGACTCGATCTTGATCGATGAAGCACGAACACCCCTTATTATATCCGGGCCAGTCGACGACAAGGCAGATCTCTACACGGCCGTTGATGCTCATATGCCCGAGCTCGTCAAGGATCCAACCCGGTTCGAGTTGGATGAAAAGCAGCGAACGGTTTCGTTGACGGAAGAAGGTAACCAGTGGATCGAAGAACACCTAGGTGGTGCCGGTCTGCTGACAGGCACTCTCTACGACATCGAAAACGTCTCGATCGTTCATCACGTCAACCAAGCTCTCAAGGCTCATACGCTCTTTACGCGTGATAAAGACTACATCGTCAAGAACAACGAAGTTGTCATCATCGATGAATTCACCGGTCGCATGATGGCCGGTCGCCGTTATTCTGAAGGTCTGCACCAGGCTTTGGAAGCTAAGGAAAAGGTCGAGATCCAGCCTGAAAACCAGACACTGGCATCCGTTACGTTCCAGAACTACTTCCGCCTCTACGAAAAGCTGAGTGGCATGACGGGTACGGCCGCCACTGAAGCCTCTGAATTCCTCGATATCTATGGTCTAGATGTTCTTGAAATACCAACTAACCGTGAAGTTGGTCGTCTAGATGAAGATGATGAAATCTATCGTACGGAAGACGAAAAATGGCGCGCCATAATCAAGGAGATTGTCTCTGCCAAGGAACGTGGGCAGCCCTGTCTAGTCGGTACTGCGTCGATCGAAAAGAGTGAACATCTGTCGGAGCTTCTGAAAGCGGAGAAGATTGAGCACCAGGTGCTCAATGCCCGTTATCACGAGCAAGAAGCGATGATTATCGCACAGGCCGGTGTTCCCGGTGCGATTACGATAGCGACCAATATGGCCGGTCGTGGTACGGACATTCAGCTTGGCGGTAACGCAGACATCCGCATTGCTGAAGAGGCGGGTGATCCTGAGGTAGCAGATTTCTCGAGCAAAGAAACGGCCATCCGTGAGGAGATCGGTAAGGGTCGTGACAATGTGCTGTCAGCCAGCGAGCATGTCGAGCTTGAGCCGGCTAAGGGGAGCCGACCAGCCAAGACAGTCGATAAGCCGGGTGGCTTGTACGTTATAGGCACTGAGCGCCACGAAAGCCGTCGTATTGATAACCAGTTGCGCGGCCGCTCCGGTCGTCAGGGCGACCCAGGGCGATCGAAGTTCTATCTGTCTTTACAGGATGATCTGATGCGGATCTTCGGATCCGATAAGATGGATGGTATTCTGAAAACTTTGGGTCTCAAGGAAGGCGAGGCGATCATCCACCCGTGGATGAACAAATCCCTGGAAATGGCCCAGAAAAAGGTCGAGGCACGAAACTTCGATATTCGTAAGCAGATCTTGAAGTATGACGATGTGATGAACGACCAGCGTAAGGTCGTGTTCGAGCAGCGCCTCGAGTTCATGTCTAGTGATGACGTGAATGAGATCGTCACGGACATGCGCCACGACGTGGTTGGAGCTTACGTTACCCAGCATATTCCACCGAACGCATACGCGGAACAGTGGGACGTCGATGGTCTTAAGACCACTATCGACCAGCTCTTCCAGGTGAATCTGCCAATACTGGATTGGGCTGCTGAAGAAGGCATTGCAGACGAAGAAATTCGTGAGCGCATTATCGAGGCTGTCGACGCCAAAGCCGAACAGAAAGTCGTCGAGGTTGGCGAGGCCATGCTCTCAAATTACGAGAGTGCCAAAGAGCTTGTGACGTTTGTGCGCAGCAATGATCAGCTCATGACGTTGACTGAGAATCCTGCGGAGCATCTCGAAGACATCGGCCGTTTCCTTCTGAACTCTGGCGAAGGTCAGGTGCAGCTGAATGGTCTTTCTCGCGAGCAGGCGACTGAGCAGGCTGGCATGATTGGCTATCAATTCCTTACGGACTACACGGATGCCAATCAGATGGTGGCTGAGATGGACGCCGAGGAAGACAAGTCTCCTAAGGCGATCGGCCAGCTGCGTATCCGCTTCATCGAAAAGTCTGTGCTTCTGCAGACGCTGGATCACCTCTGGCGTGAGCACTTGGTGATGTTGGAGCATTTGCGTGAGGTTATTGGCTTTCGTGCTTACGGTCAGCGTGATCCTCTTAACGAATACAAGACTGAAGCATTCGTGCTCTTCGAGGGCTTGCTGACAAAGCTGCGCCAGGCAGTCACGGGTCAGCTTATGCAAATCAATGTCGCGCAGGACGATATCGAGGACCTGTACGGCACAGATCCTGAGTTACCTGAAATGCAAGCCTATCAAGAGGATGCTGAGCCTGTCTTCGGCGAGTACGCGATGGCGGATGCTGCACTCGCGAATGAGGAACGAGCTTTAGAGTATGCCGGTGATGGCGATGTTCGCCTCGCGCCGCTCCGTACTCGCCAGGCAGCTGCCGAGATGGACCCGGATAACCCTGCGACCTGGGGCAAGGTTGCCCGCAACGCGCCATGTCCATGTGGTTCTGGCAAGAAGTACAAGCATTGTCACGGTCGTCACTAGTTAGCTTTGTATAACTAGGACTTCCCAGCGTTGTGGCGGGACTATTTGCTGTGTCTCTAGCTCCGCCCGAGCATTTCGCCAATTCTGAGATGGACCTTGTCAGGGCTGACCAGTGCCTTGCGTACCAAACGGTCGAATTTTTGTGTGAAGTCCCGGACTTGTTCCTGACCAGTAATGACCAGATAAGCTTCGCCGATGTATAGCGCGACACGCTGTTTGCCAAAGACAGTGAACGGTGCCGAGAAATGCGTGCTGCCATCGTAAAGATGCAGCCTGAGAGCTGGATAACGCTCATCGCAGATGCGTGCCATATGTTCCAGTTGCCGGCGACAGCGAGCTGCTGAGACGTTCCGCCAAAGGCCCGACTGAGCAGCGACGTCCTGTAGTGTCTGAATTGGCATGGCGATTTCTACATCCATTTCGTCGAGCGAGATTTCTCCTAGTATATTTTCAACACCTCCACCGCGGGTGTCTGCAGCTTGTTTGGCCTTGGCTGTTTCGTGTTCCAGCTCATCGTTGAGGCTCAGCATGTCCGGTAACGTTGATGGCACGTATCGCAACTTTGTGCCCGCTGCCTCGGTATGCCAGCGCGCCAGGGGGGATGCTTGGTCCGTTGCTTCAGCCCGCTCGATTTGCCAGCTGCTTGAAACCTCTTGCCGACCTTCTGGTGCGTTTTCGATTGCAAGTAGCCAGTCGGCGGAAACGCCGGTGGCAATCGCTAGTCGACGTAGAGCCTCTGCGCGTGGGAGGCGTACTCTTTCCGCTGAGAGGAATTGGCTTAGAGCCGATCGGTCTTGTCCGCTTTGCGCAGCAACTCTGTCTTGCTTTGGCCATGTCTATCAATGACGTCCTGCAATCGATTCCGAAAGCTTTCGGCGAGATCTCGCTTGTCCATGTAGGTTCACTTTTTTGTTGTGAATCTACAATAATTGTGTGGATTTGTATTTCAAATAGTATTCTTGGGATGCAATTACTCGGATGCTTGATCTTCAAACAGCGCGCACAATTTGTGTATGCCGAAAGTCTCTGTCCATAGGCAAGCCCAGTTCAATCTGACCTCACAAAAGGTTTCTGATTTTTCTCAGCTTGGTTTGTCGAAGGAGCAAAGTCGGGCGGAAGAATGCAGACGGATCCTGCAACCCGAATGGCCAACTATCGCTCTGGCACTTAGCTGCTACGGTAGCTGGGTTTTTATCCTGACGTGCTATGATGTGTTGGATCCTTGGCTGTCGGCTGCCATGATGACTTTTCTGTTGGTCCTGCACTCGTCATTGCAGCATGAGATCATTCATGGTCATCCCTTTGCTAAGCGGTGGGCCAACACGCTCCTCGGTTGTCCTCCTCTAGGTTTGTTTGTTCCGTTTGAACGGTTTCGTGACTTGCATCTCCTGCATCATCAAGATCAAGCGTTGACTGACCCCTATGATGATCCTGAAAGTAACTACTTGGGCACCGATGATTGGGACAGGCTGCTACCAGCTCTGCGTATTCTACTTCGCGTTAACAACACACTGTTTGGTCGAATGCTGGTTGGTCCGATGGTTAGCCTGATACGGCTTTATCGAAGCGACCGGAGAGGGTTGCTGCAAGGTCGATCGGAGTTGTGGAGAGGCTATACTCTGCATTGCATAGGACTTGTCGTTGTTGGTCTGCTGCTGTGGACGGTATCGCCAATGCCGTGGTGGCTCTACGCGGTAAGCGCATATATGACTATGTCCATTCTGAAGATTAGAACTTTTCTTGAGCACCGGGCCAATGAAATCGTGGCACATAGGACAGCCATTGTTGAAGGTCGTGGTCTGTTGGCTTTTCTGTTTTGAACAATAACTTGCACGCACTTCATCACGAGGCGCCGTGGTTGCCATGGTACGATCTTCCGCGGCAATACCGTGCCAATCGAAGGGCAATTCTGCATGCGAATGGCGCTTATGTTTTCCCGTCCTATTGGTTTGTAATTCGTCGCTACTTCTTGCGGTCAAAGGATCCGGTTTGCCATCCCTTATTGCAAGTTCCCACCGTTTCACATACGCGAACAAAGAAGTGCGTAGGCCAAAAAGATTCTTAGGTTCACAGAAATACGATCCAAGGTTGCAACTCACGTTGCTGAAGCGGTCGACGTGGAGTGACGTGCTCAGTTAAAGTCTAAAGAACTAAGAGAATTGTCATTGCCCCAATATTCCTAGAGGGAGACGTCTGATGGTGAGCCAAGCCGAAAAAGGTGCTGTGTTTCGTGCGCTTCACGAAAGAGACGGAGCTTTTATTATTCCGAACCCCTGGGATGTCGGAACCGCCCTCATGATGCAAGGCATGGGCTTTGAAGCGCTTGCAACGACCAGCTCAGGATGCGCGACGACGCTTGGTCGATTTGATGGGCAGGTGACACGGGAGGAGAAACTTGAGCACTGCCGACAGATTTCAAATGCCGTCGATATTCCAGTCAGTGCCGATATGGAGAATTGCTTCGCCTATGAGCCGGAAGGCGTTGCGGAAACGATAAGGCTTGCCAGCGAAACCGGTCTTGTTGGCTGTTCAATCGAAGACTATGACAATGAGAAAGAGCCAAACGTTTATGATTTTGATTTGGCAGTTGCGCGCGTGAAAGCAGGTGTTGACGCCGCCAACGCCATGCCGTCTCCGTTTACGATCACGGCTCGCGCAGAAGGCGTTCTACGGAAGAAGCACGATTTGGATGAGGCAATTCGGCGTCTCAAGGCATTTGAGGAAGTCGGTGCGCACGTCCTCTATGCGCCGGGCCTGACGACTGACGGGGATGTTCGCAAAGTTATTGGTGCAGTCTCGAAGCCGGTTGATGTACTTACGCTGCCGCACTTCAAGATGAACGAACTGGCCGCGGCTGGCGCGAAGCGGATTAGTCTTGGAGGATGGCTCGCGCGTGTTGCTACCGGCGGTTGGTTGCGCGCTGCGCAAGAGATGAAAGATATAGGGACGTTCGAAGAATTGAACAACGCAGCAAGCGGGAAGGACGTGGCAAACGTCCTCAGAGGAAAGTAGTCCATACTCGCCTGGTCACCAACTTTGTACGAACACGAAGTTGGTGCGCGCTATGTCCGGCGCTTTTCGACCAGTACGCCAGATGCTGACAACTTTTCGATTGCCGCATCATCAAAACCGTGTTCTGCGAGGACTTCGCGGGCATGTGCCGAGAACTTGGGTGGAGTTGATTTGTAACTGCCGGGGGTGCGCGATAGACGAACCGGCGTTCCCATGCCTTTGTACCAGTCATCCTCGTAGACCATGCCACGCGCGCGTGTGTGCTCGCTCTCGGCAACCTGGCCCGTATCCAGTACAGGTCCGCAAGGCAAACCGGACTTCAGGAGTTCCAGGGCAAAGGCAACACCGTCCACCTCTGACAGCTTGGCCATAATGATTTCGTTAAGTGCATCACGGTTCGCGAGCCGCGCCCCGTTTGTTGCAAAACGTTCGTCNTCCGCCAGTTCAGGCCGGCCAAGCACGTCGCAGACTTTCTTAAAGGCCCGGTTGTTGCCAGCACCTAACATCACCGGGACAGTCTTGGTCGGATACATCCCATAGGGAACAAGATTGGAATGCTGGTTGCCGGTGAGTTGGGGAACTTTGCCGGACAGGAAATAGTTCGGAAAGTGAGGATGCATCAGTGACAAAGCGGAATCGTAGAGTGTCACTTCAATCGCCTGTCCTTCGNCGGATGCGTTGCGTTCGTGAATCGAAAGCAGAATACCGATTACGCAATACAGGCCCATAGAAAGATCGACAACGGGGAGGCCAAGCCGCATCGGTCCTGTGTCNATGGAACCATTGACGCTGTAATGACCAGCCATGGCTCCGACAATGCCATCGTAACCGGGANAACCTCCCAGTGGCCCTTCGTTGCCGAAACCGGATATTTTGCAGTAGATCAGACGTGGAAAGCGTTCCTTTAGCTGCTCATAGCCGATGCCCCATGACTCCATCGAGCCGGGCTTAAAGTTCTCAATCAGAACATCAGCANCTTCCAACAGTTTAAGGAGGACTTCGNGGCCTTCTTCTTTCGATAGATCCAAGCCAACCGAGCGTTTGTTGCGGTTGATACCNATGAAATATGCAGCGTCATCATCGTGGAATGGCGGACCCCAATCGCGGACTTCGTCACCTTGTGGCGGTTCGAGTTTGATGACATCGGCGCCATGATCGGCNAGTAGTTGAGTTGCAAATGGNCCGCCGAGTACACGGCTAAGATCTACAACCTTGACGCCGCTCAGTGCCCCACCTGTTTTTGCATTCTCAGGCTCAAATCCATCCTTCGCCATTGGGTTCCCTCGCCTNGTTTGATGTNCTGTTTATTTGGCTTTGTTGGGNTANTCGGCCGCTTCNCTCGGCTCATTCAGTATGGTTTCGCCTGGCTTGACCATAGAGAAAACGACCTGCTCGTCACTGATTGAGACTTTACCATCCTGCTGTNGGGCTATGGTAAATCGTGAATTCTCGAGATCGCCTTCCCCAGGNAAATCCTCGCGGAAGTGCGCGCCNCGGCTGTTTTCTCTNTGCAGGGCAGCCATCGTGATAACGCGTGAAATCTCGANGAGTGATCTTAAATTTAGCCAGTCGTGCCAAGTCAGATTGAAAGCTCGGTTTGAATCCGCCACACCGGTTTTCATNAGTGCTGACTCGATGTCATCCAATTGGCCAAGTGCGCTTTCNAANCCAGTCTTATCGCGCAGGATGCCAACCTGATCCCACATCAGGTCTTGAAGTTGATCACGAAGAACATGCAGATCTCCTGTTGATCTTTCTAATGGATAGGTCGCGCGAGCAATTTCGTCGGCAAGAACATTTTCGTCAGGCTGCCGCCAGTGTGGGTTTTGAGCGATGAAGCCCGGCATGATATCGCCAGCAATNCCGCCGAATACGGTTGAGTTAGCAATGCCATTGCCACCAAGACGGTTGGCGCCGTGAACTCCACCTGCATCTTCACCAGCCACGTATAAGCCGGGTATCGCAGTTGATGTATCTGTCTCACAGACCACACCACCCATGTGGTAGTGGGCCGTTGGAACAACCTCGACAAGACCGCCCGCCAGATCGAAACCACAATCCGCGCAGCGTTCGACCATGCCTTTAAACTTCTGAGCGACGATGTCTGGCCCTAGATGCTCCATCTGAATATAGAGACCACCAAGAGGGGTGGTTTTTCCTTCGCGCATCTCCGCGTACATGGCACGAGAGACGACATCGCGGGTTGCACGCTCGAGCTTCTCATCATAGTTGCCCATGAAGCGCTCTTTTTCGCCATTGAGCAGATAACCGCCCGCACCTCGCAGACCCTCCTCAAGCACGGTGCCTGTCATCCGGGTATCCGGACCAGCGAGCAGTCCAGTCGGGTGGAACTGGACCATTTCCATGTCGCGCAGCCCAAGACCTGAACGGAGAGCCATCGCCAACCCGTCCATCGATTTGTCACCGGACGGCGTGTGATAGCGGTACATGGTTGGGCCACCACCTGTTCCAAGCAAGATGGCTTTGGCTTCGACAAGCTTGAAATTGCCCGTGCGCATATCGATCATCAGAACACCGGCTATGCTTTCACCAGCCTTGTCCGGGATGAACGCTACGGCGCGGTGTTCTTCCAGGCGATCAACCTGCCTCGCCCAGACCTGCTCCATCAGGCGATTGACAATCTCAATGCCGGTTAAGTCACCTTTGTGGACCGTGCGATCGAAAGTTTGCCCGGCAAATGCCTTGCCATGGAGCGTACCATCCGGGTTGCGATCGAAGAAGCAACCCACCTCATTCTCGAGTTCACGGATGCGCTCTATGGCCTTGGTGACGAGTGCCCAAGCCAGTTCCTGATGCGGTAACCATTTGCCGCCATGGATGGTATCCATGAAATGCCGTTCGATCGAGTCGGCAGGATGCACGGCAACATTGTATCCACCCTGCACCATCCGGCTGCAGCCGGACTTGCCTAATAGACCTTTGCAGGCAACCGTTATGGATAGATGTGGCGCTGTCTGATGTGCGTGCAGAGCTGCAAAAAGCCCGGCACCGCCAGCACCCAGAATCAGAATGTCTGTCTTATGACGCTCAAGCATCGCAGGCCTCACAAAAATCGTAAGAGGAAGAGTGCACCAACAACGACTGAGATCAGCACCGCAACAGTTGCCATGCGTTTCTGATCAGGGTCCCAGGGCAAATTCTCAATCAGCATTAGGCGAATACCGCCAAGCAAATGCACAGCCAACAAAACGATGAGGCCGGTCTCAGCGAACTTAACGAGGGGACTGTCTGTCCATCTTAGAAAGGATTCCAGCTTAGCCTCGCCTTCTATGGCGAGCCCTAGTGCCANGAAGTGCAATGGAAGGAAGCAGGCCAGCAAAATGCCCGAGATCCGGTGGATCATGGCCGCGTACCAGAGAATATCTTTGCGATAGCTGGTGTCGCGGCGNTTTTCGATACGTGCACTCATGAGAACACCACTGCAGCTACGGCACGCATGCCTAGGATCATGAGGACCANGCACATGGCGATCGCGAAGATGTCAGCTATGGCATTGTCCAGTGGTGTCCACTCGCGGATGACGGTGCGGATGCCAATGGCGCCATGCACTGAGGCCAACACAACGAATGCTCCGTAGAACAGGCCCCATGTGATGCTGCCACCGGTGCGGGCTAGAATTTGATCGGCTGTCAGCTTCTCTGAGATGGCATGAAAAATGACAGCAACATGGAGCAATATGAAAGGGATCATCAGCAACGCGGTGACGCGCTGGACGATGTAGATGCGGATCTCTGTCATTTAAGTTCCCCGCGAATGTAAGCTTTCATTGTCAGCCGCTTGAGTCCTGCAATGGACGCCGTTGGATTGAGGCCTTGAGGGCAGTGCGACTCGCAACTTTGATGCGTATGGCAGGCATGGCAGCCACCGTCAGCGGAGACAGCAAGCAGACGCTCTTTCTGACCGCCGTCGCGAACATCATTGACCAACGACCATGCGCGGTTGAGGGCGGCAGGGCCGAGATAATCCGGATTCCAGCGCACAGTGTCACAAGCCGCGAGGCAGATACCGCAGTTGATGCATTCGATCGCTTCATCGGCCTCAATGCGGGCTTCATCGCTTGGCGATATGAGCTCGGGTGGATCGTGGCGCGTTTTCGTTGGTGTGAACGTTGCCTTGGCTTCCTGCCACTTCTCGAAGAAGCGGGACATATCTGTTGCTAGGTCTTTGATGACCGGTAAGTTGGCTAATGGACCGATTTCCAGCTGGCCGCCTTCGACAACGTTGGAGACGTGTGTCCGACAAGTCCATCGTGGTCGGCCGTTGACCGTCATTGCACACGAGCCGCAGACACCGACCCGACAGGCGAAGCGATAAGAGAGTGTCGGATCTGCATGCCGCTGGATCCAGGTCACGACATCCAAAACGGTTTGGTTTGCACGTTGCGGTNCGCTGAAAGTCTGGTAGCCGCCTTCATCATCACCGCGCCAAATCTTCACNTCCATCGAGGAAAGCTCGTCTAACTTGNTCGATTGGTCTACTTCAGCNTGCGCNGTCATTTCATACCGGGTCTTGGTTGTTTCAAGTTGGTTGTTGGTTAGACATAACGAATTGNTCAAAATTTGCCAGTTCTTGAACCATTTAGACTTACCTGCACTCGGCATAAGAGGTGCTGGGGCGGCTTTTTGACGATCATCCAGGAGCTGATGGTAAATCTGGTTGGCTTCCTTTCCTGGTGGTTGCGCTCGTCTCAGCTGGTTGTGATAATCGGGGCAGAAAAATCACAAAAGTTTAACGTCGGCTTGGTTCGACCAGATCTCCGACAGATCGAAAGGAAACGCCCGGTGCCAGGAAAGACACTGTTCGACAAAATCTGGGATCGTCATGTTGTAACGGAGAAGTTNGGCAAGACGCTGCTCTATATCGACCGCCATCTGTGTCATGATGGCTCGATGCCTGGTTTTGAGCGTCTGCGTCGCAATANTTGGAAGCTTCGCCGTCCGGACCAGACATTCGCGACGCCAGATCACTATACGCCGACCCATACAGAGTCTCTAGATGAGTTGGATGACCCACGGGCGAAAGAAATAGCGCTCGCGATCAACAGGAATGGTGAAGAGTTTGGTGTCACCTATTTCCCTTGGGGTGATGAGCGCCAGGGTATCGCTCATGTTGTGGGTCCTGAGCAAGGCATTACCCTGCCAGGAATTACACTTGTTTGCGGCGACAGTCACACCTCAACACACGGCGCTCTTGGTTGCATTTCATTCGGCATTGGTTCGTCAGAAGTGACACATGTGATGGCGACCCAATCGCTCTGGCAAACCAAGCCCAAAACAATGCGGATCAATGTCAACGGAACGCTTGGGTTTGGTGTAACGGGCAAAGATGTGATCCTGGCAGTCATTCGCCAGATTAGTGCCGCAGGCGGAACAGGCTATGCGATTGAGTATGCCGGCCAGGCAATCCGTGACATGTCGATGGAAGGTCGCTTGACGATCTGCAATATGACGATTGAGGGTGGCAGCCGAATTGGGATGGTTGCACCGGATGAAAAGACAATCGACTACATTAAAGGTCGACCATTTGCTCCTCAGGACGAGAAGTGGGAACAAGCACTTGAGTTCTGGCAGTCGCTGCCGTCGGACAACGATGCAGCTTTCGACCGCGAAGTTGATGTCGATGGCGATGCAATCGCGCCAATGGTGACCTGGGGCAATAGTCCGCAAGAGGCTGTACAAGTCACTGAGCACCTTCCTGATCCGGACAAGGAAGATGATCCGGACAAGCGTGCATCGATGGTGGCAGCCTATGATTACATGGGATTGAAGCCTGGCACGCCAGTAACGGATATCCCGGTCGACAAAGTGTTTATTGGTGCCTGCACGAATGCACGGATTGAGGATCTGCGCGCGGCAGCAGCTGTCGCCAAAGGACGTAAGGCGAAGATCCAGACTTTGGTTGTTCCCGGCTCGGGTCTCGTGAAGAAACAGGCTGAGGCCGAAGGACTGGATAAAATCTTTACAGATGCAGGTTTCGAGTGGCGGCTCCCCGGTTGTTCAATGTGTGTCGGGATGAATGGTGATACTTTGAAGCCGGGCGAACGATCTGCTTCAACNAGCAATCGGAACTTCCGAGGCCGACAAGGGCCGCAAAGCCGGACGCATCTTGTGAGCCCGGCAATGGCGGCCGCTGCAGCCGTCAATGGCCACTTCACAGATGTGCGCAAGATGATGGAGAACGCATAAACATGGAAGCCTTCACATCATTCCGTTCGATGGGCATACCCGTCGATATTCCAAACTGCGATACCGATCAGATCATTCCGGCGCGGCTACTCCGGATTGCGACGGATGATCCGAACTATCACAAGTTTCTGTTTCACGATTTGCGGTTCAACGAAGATGGTAGTGAGAAGCCAGACTTCATTTACAATCAGCAACCGTTCCGTGATAGTAAGATCATCGTAGCGGATATAAACTGGGCCTGCGGTTCATCACGTGAGAGCGCTGTTGATGCGTTAGTCGCTAACGGTATTCGTGCTGTGATTGCGCCAAGTTTTGGCGACATCCATTACAACAACTGCATGAAGCACGGTGTGCTTCCGGTTCGTTTGTCGAGAGAGGACTGCGATACGCTTCGGCGTCATATGCATGAAGCGCCAGGTGCAGAGATTGAGATCGATCTTGAGAAGCAAACGGTAACGGCACTTAACGGGACCACATTCAATTTCGATATCGCAGATTTCGACAAGCACCGCATGCTCAAAGGCCTGGATGACATAGGTCTGACGCTGGAGTTCAACGATGACATTGCGGCGTTTGAGAGTAACCGCGAAGGTTATGGCTGGCTTTGATTTTCGGGCGATTGTGTCTGACATTTAACCTGGCGAGACTTGGAAATAGTTGAGTTGCTGTAAATTGATCGCTCCTCTCGATAAACAAATATGAGGATCAACACTTGATCGACAAACGCGTCGACAGCATCGCAGAGGCTGTCAAAGGTATCAAAGACGGCTCAACCATTTTGGTGTCAGGTTTCGGCGGTGCTGGAAGTCCTATCGACCTGTTGCATGGTGTTTTGGACCAGGGTGCCAAAGATCTCACGATTGTCTCCAATAATGCTGGCAATGGACAGATAGGTATTGCTGCTCTCATTGCAGCGGGACGGGTTGCGAAAATCGTTTGCTCGTTTCCCAGGTCGTCCCGAAGTGAGGTTTTTACTGAAGCTTACCGCGCTGGCAAACTCGCTCTTGAAGTCGTGCCGCAAGGGACATTGGCTGAGCGAATCCGTGCGGGTGGAGCAGGCATCCCTGCATTCTTCACTCCGACTTCTGCCGGAACGCCGTTACAGGAAGGCAAAGAAGTCCGCGAGATCAATGGTAAACCGCATGTGCTGGAAGAGGCCATTCGTGGGGATGTGGCGCTGGTCAAAGCGCGTGACGGAGATAGATGGGGTAACCTTACGTATAATCTCACGGCACGAAACTTCGGACCCATCATGTGTACGGCCGCTGATATGACAGTTGCCCAAGTGCGCAACACAGTTGAGCTCGGGGAACTGGAACCAGAGATTATCGTAACTCCGGGAATATACGTCGATCGAATGATTGAAGTGAGCAATCCGGAAGAAGAAGAGAAGCTCTTAGCCGCAGAAGTGAAGAGGGAGCCACGATGAGCTGGACAGCCTGGAACAACGATCAGATTGCGGCTCGGATTGCTGCAGATATTCCTGATGGAAGTTACGTCAATCTTGGTATTGGTAGGCCAGAGGCCATCGCCAATCATATCGCGGCGGACAAAGAGATTGTTTTTCAATCTGAGAATGGCCTCCTTGGGATGGGGCCAGCAGCTTCAGGCAATGAAGTTGATTATGAGCTGGTCAATGCTGGCAAAAAGCCGGTGACTGCTCTACCGGGTGCTGCCATATTCCATCATGCCGATTCATTCTCAATGATCCGAGGCGGGCACCTGGACTACTGTGTGCTTGGTGGGTTTCAAGTTGCTCGCAATGGTGACCTTGCCAACTGGTCGACAGGCGAGCCCGATGCAATCCCTGCCGTCGGCGGCGCCATGGACCTCGGCGTCGGCGCCAAGAATTTGTTTGTCCTGATGACGCACACGACAAAGAACGGCGAACCCAAGATTGTTGATGCGATTACCTATCCTGCGACTGCAATCGGCGCAGTTACAAGCGTCTATACAGATCTTGCCGTCATTGACATTCGACCAGACGCGGTCGTTGTTCGCGATATGGTTGATGGCCTTACGTTTGATGAATTGCAGGCCAAGACAGGTACGAAACTTGTGACGCATTGATATCAATAAATCCGAACGAGGAATTGCCATGAGCGCGGAAGCTAAAATTAAAGAGCTGGGTATAGAATTACCTCCACCACCGACGCCTGCTGGGAACTATGTTCCTGGTGTGCAGACCGGCAATCTGCTTTTCATGTCAGGGTGTGGACCGCGCAATCTGGATGGGTCATCGATCACAGGGAAAGTGGGCGCTGACCTCACAACAGAGCAAGGCTATGAAGCTGCGCGCCTTGTCGGCCTGAATATGTTGGCCAACATCAAGGCTGTTGCTGGCGATTTGGATAAGGTCAAGCGCGTCGTCAAGGTTCTCGGGATGGTCAATGCTGCGCCTGACTTCAAAGAGCACCCAAAAGTCATTAATGGGTACTCTGACCTGATGATTGAAGTATTTGGCGAAGATGCAGGCAAGGCAGCCCGGTCCGCGGTTGGAATGGGATCCCTTCCCTCTCAGATTGCTGTTGAAGTTGAGATGATCGTTGAGCTGAAGTAAGCACTCGCCCGCTGAGAGCAAGCGGCCTTCAAACTTTATAATTTGGTCGTTTTTGATGCCTGGAACGCTGACCTATTAGATTGTGCAGTTCGAGCGCGCATCAAGTTGCAGGCTAGTGGGTGGCGATGGATCAGGCCTTGTGAACTGGTCTAGACTGGCCCGTCTGTCAGCCGGAATGACTATCAGAGTCAATTTTATTTAGCTGGCTGCATTAAGTTCTGATGCAGGGAGCTCGTTGATTTTCTCTGCCCAATCCCAAAGAAAAAGCTGCGCCCTATAGTTAGTTTTTACTTTTTTCGGCCATGTTCCCTAGGTGACAGCGGGCTTTCTTCGATCGTTCTAAGTTTAGGCAAGTTTCGAGACGGAGTTTCTGCNCTTTAGACCTGAGGCTCCGTAACCCCAACAGAACGGAGAAGATCGGAGAAAGATATGACTATTTNGGNCAGACTGACGACATTTGTAATCGCGCACATCGTAATCATTGGTGGTGCACTCGCGATCGCCCAGGCAGGCAGCTAGTCGCCAAGCGCCAACCTGCCTGCCTCATGCTAGGTTGGACAATCCAAAGGCGTTGGCGCTAATGGGGCCGTTGCCCTAAGCCGCCGCGATCTCCAAAATTTCCTTTACTTGAGCAGGCGTTGGAATGGGGCGTGGATTGCGCGGTATCCAAGGGGTGCCCATGGATTGTTCAGCAATTCTTTCATAGTGCTCGGGCCCCACATCGACGGCCGACAGGCCGCGGGGCATGCCGAGGCCACCGATAAACTCATCAAGAACAACAGCAGCATCTTCACCAGGGCGACCCATCGCAACGGAGATCAGCTTCTGTCGATCCTCATTCGCAGACTTGTTCCAACGCATGACTGCTGGAAGCATTATGCAGGATGTATGGCCGTGCGGAATATCAAAGACGGCGCCTAGAACATAACCAATGCCGTGGCTGGCGCCCATCGGGACACCGCTTGCGAGCGGTCCCATAGACAGCCAGGTACCCATTTGACAATCCAGTCGAGCCTGAAGGTCTGAAGGATCAGCTTTCACGCGTGGCAAGCCACTAGCAAGCAAAGACAGCCCCTGCAGTGCTTGAGCGTCGCCATAGGAGTGTGCCTCAAGCGAGCAGATACCTTCAACGCAGTGGTCAACTGCGCGAATACCGGTCGAAAGCCAGAGCCACTCAGGAGTGTGCACGGTGACTGCCGGGTCAAGTATCACGGCTTGCGGAATGATGTCGGCGTGGCGGATGAGTTCTTTAACTTTGATGCGTTCATCTGTGACGCCAGAGATGCCGCTGAATTCACCACCAGAAAGAGTGGTTGGAATTGATATCTGACGCACGGTTGGTGGATTTATCGCCGGTGGAACTGGTGTGCCGTCAGGGCCGATGATTGTTCGCAAGCTATCTATCGCATCAGGATCGCAAATATCATTTGCCAGGCACAACTGCACCGCCTTCGCACCATCGGTTATTGAACCACCACCCATCGTGATCATCAGATCGGCTTGCGCATCTCTTGCCATATCGGTTGCGGCTATGACGGCGGAGCGCGGTGTGTGTGGTGGCATTGAATCAAAGACGCCGACACACTTATTGCCAAGCGCTGACTTGACTTTAGCAATCTCATCAGTTGATCGGTTCATGGTTCCACTCACCATGAGAAACACACGCTCTGCACCAAGACGGGAGACAACATCGCTCACCGCCTTGGCGGCAGGTTGTCCAAAACTGACCTCATCCATTTTGCTAAAGGCAACGCGGCCGGACTTCGTCATGCCAATCTCCTGTCTATCAATACTACTCAGTCAAAGCCGACAAACTTTGCTACGTTGGCAAGTTCTTCACGATCACTCACAAGCGTATTTTCAATTGCCGTATCGTCGGCATAACCGAGGCTCATGCCCGATACGAGCACTTGATCATCAGGAATGCCGAGGTGTCGGAATATTGGCTCCTGGAATTGGATCCAGGCTGCCTGGGGACACGTGTGCAAACCAAAGCCGCGTGCTGCCAGCATTATCGTCTGCAGATAAAGGCCAACGTCGGCCCAGCTGCCACGACCGAGATAGGCATCTGTTGTGATAAACATGCCAACAGGTGCATCGAAGAATTTGAAGTTGCGTGCACCCTGCGCAGCGCTTGCCTCACGGTCCCCCTTCTGGATACCAAGCAAACCATAAAGACCCCAACCAATGCCACGCCGGCGGTCGCGGTGAATGTCTTTCCACTTGGCTGGGTAGTAGTCGTAGTCTTCGTATTTCTCTGGTTTGCCTTGCTTGGCAAGTTCGAGCACATCGTTCTCGATCGCGTCACGGGTCGCGCCGGAGCAAACGTAGACATGCCACGGTTGGGTGTTGGTGCCTGACGGGGCACGTTGGCATATCTCGAGCAGTTCAACGAGTGTTTCCTTTGGAACAGGATCCTTCCTGAAAGCTCTGATGGATTTCCGGGTCTTGATCGCCTCGAGGACGTCCATATGATTTTCCCTATTCTTAAGCGCTTAAACTGCAAAGGAGCACGTTTCTTAAGAATCCTAGGCTGCTTGGACGAGATGGACAACGCGACACCGCACCTCAAAACTGGTTATCGTCAGCCGGATGAACTCAGGTAGGATGCGCGTCGGCGTGGGAAAGGTAAGCTATGGCAATGAAATTGATTTCGGGCGGCAGAGTTTTCTCTGGCGCGGATCGGGCTTTCCGGCAGCAGGACGTGTTGATTGATGGTGATAGGGTCGTCAAAGTCCGTAATCGAATTGAGCATGACAGCGGTATGGAAGTCGTGGACGCGGCCGGAATGCTCGTATCCGCCGGCCTGATCGATTTCCATATGCATGCCTTTCGATATGGTCATGTCCTGAGTGTTGATGCAGATGATGTGGCACCTACCTCGGGAACGACAACGTTTGTCGATGCCGGGAGTGCAGGGTCGCTGCATTTCCTTGCTTTTCGGGAATATGTCATCAAGCCGGCTACATCTCGCATTCTTGCATTCTTGAATATCTCGGCGATCGGCCAGACGACCGATGGGGTAACCGGCCTGGGATTTCACGATTGCGATGACGAGCGGCTTCTTCATGTTGAGTCCGCGCGCGAAACAATCGAGAAAAACCGCGAGTTCATTGTCGGGGTAAAGGTGCGAGCTTATACGAACCTGCCATCTATGCGCGCGATGGAGAGGGCTCGCGAACTCGCTGATCTGGTTGATCTGCCGATCATGGTGCATACGGCACCGGCACCGCCCTCGTTTGAGGATGTCGTCTCCTTTCTGAGGCCAGGGGATATCATAACGCATCCTTATCACGGTGGATCGACGACCACATTGGATGACCATGGTAACGTAAGGGCGGAGTACTGGGCTGCTCGCGAACGCGGAATTGAAGTAGATCTTGGTCTCGACCGCTTCCATGGTCTGCTACCAATCATGAGCGCCTGCGTTGAGCAAGGCTATTACCCTGACTACGTCAGCACAGACCTGACAACGACCAATCGCCATACTGTTGTCTTCGACATGCCGACGACGATGTCGAAGTTGATGGCTTGCGGGATGCCACTAGAAGAAGTTTTTGCGCGTTCGACGTTAGATCCAGCACGCAAACTTGGAATTGACAGCCAGATCGGTGACCTTCGCGAAGGCGCGACAGCTGACGTGTCCATCTTCAGACTCGATGACGGTGAACACACGTTTCACGACTATGAAGGCAACACGATTGCCGCCCCACAACGCATCATTGCTGAAAAGACCTTCAAGGACGGGGACTTAATGGTGGTGCCGGATCGCGAAACCGAGGTGCCGGAGTTCCTCAACATGGCCAACCCCTGGAAGAACTACTAGTTCGTTCGAGGTCACTCGGATCTGCGACTGGTTGCAGCGCATCACGGCGCCTGTCGCAACAATGCATCACCGAAGCCCAATCTGCCGTTTTCATGACTCAATGCAAATTCTTGCGCAAACTGCGTAAAACCTCTGGCCTCTGATCAGTGAATGTCCCGTTAGTTCTGATTTCTGAGGGTTGCGTCAGTGTCGATATTTTT
Source organism: Filomicrobium sp. (assembly GCA_002689605.1). Classification (GTDB taxonomy): domain Bacteria; phylum Pseudomonadota; class Alphaproteobacteria; order Rhizobiales; family Hyphomicrobiaceae; genus Tectiglobus. The sequence goes on along the minus strand of NZGY01000097.1, from coordinate 516 downwards.
AAAAATTTCAATGCACAGGTTAGCCTATTTAATGCCGATCGTGATGTTGATGGTGGGCACCTCGTTCGGCGCTGCTTCTGCGCAGACAAGCTGCCTGAATACACCTCTGACTACGAGCGGGAGGGCGCAGGTCGAGCTGCTTCCAGATCTCATTTCTGGTCAATGCCGGGTGACCAGTGGTGATATGGTCAATGTTGATGATCAATTGCGCATAACGGTCTACGCACCGGATTACTCTGATGGGTATGTCGCGTCGCGCTTGACGTTCGACGCGTTTATCGGTGGTCAACGGGTTTTACCCAGCAGTTTAGTGGTTGAGGGCGCGCAATCTATCAATGTAGGTGGGAAATATCGTGCTGTTGCCCTGGTTGAGAAACAGTTGGCTTATCGATCGCGCCGACGATGGTTGGCAAGGCAGTTCAAGGCAGGAACAACGGCAAAAGCGCACTCCACCAGCACCACTCACACTCACCGGCTCCCCCGGCCATGATCCTCCGATTGCGGTGTTCAGTATGA